>CASFCW010000012.1 GCA_949293165.1 uncultured bacterium | reverse complement strand
CAGCTTAACCAAGGCTCAATCCGTCACCCGAACCGGCACTGGCCAAGGTGAAGCAGCTGGTTGGAGCCGGATAGAGTTTAATGGTCAGGTAGCCTATGTTTCTAGTGATTACCTCAGTACCACCAAACCCCAAGTGACAACAAGCAGTGGTAGTGGTGGTAATTCAGGTGGCAGTACTCAGGCCAGTAAACCAAGCACCAGTAAGCCAAGTACCTCAACTGGCAGTAGCCAGAGCAGCAAACCCAGTAATTCAACTGGTTCAAGCACTGGTAACACTGGAAAGCCATTCGATGACACTCCAGGTCTCGTTCAAGGAAGTCCATTCTTAGACGAGGATGACCTTGGAGATCCCAGCGAGGTTTTTGATGAAAGCAATGTCGGTGGCTGGTATGACCCGTCAACTGGAGAGTTCTTTCAGTAAGTGAGGAGGGATAGTAATGAATATACAGTCCTTTAATTCTGAAGAAAGTAAAGAGTTTACAGGGCAGGGTGCAACAAAAGCCCCTGTCAGTAAAAAGAAACCCCTCATAATTGCTTCAACTATATAAATCTCATACGCAGCACAATATACCCCATCGACAGATGGGGTATATTTTTTTGTTAGGAGATGGTTGTATGATGAACGGGATGTATGTCGTGCAGCAGGGGCAGCAGTATGCCATTTACACGCCCCAGGGCATACAGGTGGGCTATCTGTTCTTGGGGCAGGATGGCCAGTACGCCAAGGATGTGGCCGTACTCCAGCCTATCACCAAGGCGCTGGCAAAGCGGTGGGGGATCCATCCGGGAAATGGGAATTGACCCACCCTGAAAAGGGGGACGGTGCAGGCCGTCCCCCTCTTTTTGTGCCGGTGTGCTGCTTCTGTTTTCGTACAGGTTGGAGGCTGGTTGAGAGAGAGGGGCCGACTGTGGCCTGTGGCCTCCCCTGTCACATGGCCTCCGAAATCCCCAGCAGTAAGTTGACTGGTTGAGAAAATGGCGGGTGCGCTGGCTGTTGATTTCAAGAGGTTTGACCAGGTTTATTCCGGTGTGGGTTCTGATAATAGTGACAGTGGAGATTGTACAGCGGACAGTAATCTAACAAAAAAGTTAAAATAGCAAGAATAAAATCTGATTTTTGGGCCGTCTGGGTTAGGCGGGGAATTTTCTTGATTTACCGGGCAAAAAGGTGGGATTTTGGGTGGTGGAAAAATTCAGATGGGCCGGGGAGGAAAAGTGTGGGTTGGACTGTTTGGAGGCTGGTTGAGAATGTGGTCGAGAGATGTTCCAAATGTTCCAAGTACCTGAATTGACACAGGTTTCAGCGTAATTGTTCCGACTTGTTTCATTCAACCCAACTATTGTAAAGGGCTTGAATGAATTTATTGGGTTCCGCCCTATTCTGGATAATCGTCTAATCACAAAGGAGATATTCTGGCTATTCTCGCCGCTGACACCCAGATTTCACGGCGTTATAATGTTCAAAAATTAGATCGTGTATGAAAGGACTTGGTATTTAAGCAGTTTTGTATTCCATGGTGAAGAACATATAGGAGGGCTTTACCATGGAGCGCATTTATACAGGGGTGCTTTTCAATAAGAAGAAACATGAAGAAATTGGCCAACCTCAGCGGATTGATGTTGGCCGTTTAGTTGAAATTCAGGCCAGACTGCTCCGTGACACCTATAAAGTGGAGTGCCTGGACGCAAAGCAGTTGCAGACTGTCCTCAATGTTGGGGAAACAAATGTCTACGACTGGCTGAAAAAGTGTCAATCAGTACGGACAATAGGCCGCCGCAAAGTGGTGCCAATTATAGCGGTTGCCAATTATTTAGTTACCGGAATTTGTTAAGGAGGGCATAAAAATGAGTAGTAAAAAGAAAAACACCAGACGGCCCAATGGAGAGGGCAGCGTTTATCAGATGAAAGATGGCCGCTTTGGCACGGCGTTCAGCCTGGGCAAAGATGAAAACGGAAAGCGGCTTCGTCATGTAGAGACGGGCAAAACTGAGCAGGAGGCACTGGATAAAATGCGCCTCTGGCTCAGTAGGAATGGGTACTTGGGGGAAGAAAAAGAGGAAGAGGCGAAACTCAACGGGCAGAATAAGGTGGAGGAGTTTGTCAAAGAGTACAAAATGAAGGTGCTTTTACACTCCGATATTAAAAGCAGAACATACGAAAATTACTCCAATATGTTTGTACCATTCACCACCTTTTTTGATGGCCGTGTAATGAATGATGTGGACGACGATGAGATTAGGCGGTTCTTTTCTTATTTGTCTAAAGCAAAAGAAAACGGGAAAGCGAGATATAGTTATGTGACAATCGGTAGAATAAAATGGCTGCTTGGCAAAATGTTCAAGCGAGCGGTAGAGAAAGGGTACTTACAGGTAAACCCTATGGGCGGTGACGAATATAGTAAGCCGAACAAAGCCAAAAAGAAGTCTGCTAAAATCAACGGACTTTCAAAAGGCGAACTGGATCGGTTTATGGATGTCCTAAAAAAGCATGATGTAATATTTCCTGTTATATATTTCATGCTGAACACTGGGACACGGACACAGGAGGCTCTCGCAATTGCCTGGGAAGATATTGACTTTGCGAATTGTAGAGTACATATCCATAGGGCGCTGACTAAAGAAGTAACCTTCAATGATGATGCAGAAAGAATTTCGGCAAAAACCATTGTAGGCCCGACCAAAAGTGAAGAGGGCGTTAGGTGGCTTGGTGTTACTCCTGAGTTTATCAGCTTTATGAGCCAATGGCGGCAGAAGGCACCGGAGGTCAGCAAAACAAAGGTTGGTGACAAGGATTTTGTGTTTGGTAACAAAAAATCCCCGTCATGGACTTGTGATGGGTTCCGGGCAACGGTCAATCGGTATATCAAAAACAGTGACCTTGATGTAAATAGCATGGGACTTCACCGTATTCGTCATACGGTTGCGACCCTGCTTAGTATGCAGGATAACGCCAATGTGTTCGACATTCAACAATTTTTGGGGCATAGTGATACGAGGATGGCCGCCCGATATATTGATAATCAGAGAGAAGAAAGAGAGAAAAGGAACCAAAAGGCTATGGAGCATATTTCTCAAAATTGGGATTGGCAAAAAAGTTGGCTCCAAAAAGAAGAAGAGTGAAAATGTGACTAGTTGAAAAATCCCTTGAGCATCCAAGATTTTTGGGGTATGCTCAAGGGATTTTTTTGTATGGATGAAAATTTTTTCTCCTGTCCATGGCATTCAAGAGGTCAGCGGTTCGATCCCGCTTATCTCCACCAAAACAAAGAAGTCCGAACCTGATTATCCGGGTTCGGGCTTCTTTGTTTTTCCATTTTCTTCACCGGCATGTACCTGGACGCGTACTGGCCTCCTCTCGCCCATTCCTGATAACGTCATTGTATAAGCACCAGTAATCAAATATTTGAATCGTCTAAAAAGCCGAACCCTAGAAGAAGCCGAACTTCAACAGGTTCGGCTTCTTTTTTTTTTACAATTATTTGCCGGAGGGTCTCTGGGGACAAGGCTGGCATGTCGCAATCCTGCCTCCCCCTCCAGTTCTCCTATTGTGCTCCACCGTACACCATCGGGAAATTTAGTCCTCAAATAGTTTGGAGACGGGGATACGCAATGCCTCCGCAATGGCAAAAAGGGTGTCCATTGATACCCCAAACACTTGCGTCGGACTCTCTATTTTCGCGACAAACGACCACGATTTTCCAATCTCGTCTGCAAACGCCTCCTGTGTCATCCCCCGTAGTTTACGGAAATACTGAACCTTTAACCCAAACTTAATGAACTGATCTCGATACTTTGTTTCCATGGTGCACCTCTTTATTTTTAGGGTATCACCTATTTTTGAAATAATTTATAGAATTGTATTGATATTTATAGCAATACAATGGTATAATCAGGCAGTAGTGGAAGGGGGAAACGAGAACCAGCCCAGCACAATGAATTCACTTAAGAATTTGCACATTTTTCCAAATTAACAAAACGCCAGTTTCTGCGAATGGGTCAGGATGACGCAGCAATAGCCTTCAATTCTGAGCCACACCTCTTTTTTCTACTTAAACCAACAATAAAAGTATCAGTAGGCTACCCGAATGATGAAGAAAGTCATTATTTTGACAACATTTATCCGGGCACTTATCCCACATTACAACTATTCTTTTTCCAAAATCAGCTCTAAGAAGGATGGTGAGTACAAATGGCATTGCAGGACCCCGCTTCCATTCAACAGGAGGAGAAGAAAAAAAAGTCCAGGCTGGATCTCCTGCTTCTCCTGCTCACCCTCGTTTTTGTGATTAGCCTGGGCGCGCTTCTCATCCTCCGCTCCGGTATGGATATTCCATTGCCAGGAACCGCAGCCACCGGTCAAAGCCTGGATCACAATTTGATCCAAATGGGCGGTTCTGCCATTGATCCGGACGACGCCGATCCTGGTTCCGGAGAGGGCGCGGGACACACGCCTCCCTCCACTGATGATCCCTGGCATCCCGGTGGGGGCGGAAAGCCGGACGGGCCCGGGGATACATCAACTCCCGGCGGCACAGGGCAGCCATCAGATCCGGATGTGCCAGATGAGCCGACGGATCCGGATACCCCTGAGGAGCCGGATCAACCGACGGAGCCGGATGAGCCGGACATACCCGTCAAGCCGGGCGGGTCTGATGATGACGATGATGAGGATGCCCCGGAAATCAGGTTGGAGCTGGACGCAGCAGGCGGCGATCAGGTAAACCATCAATTCCACTGCGTAAATAGTCTGCCGGGAGATTCCTGGAGCCGGCGCTACCGTCTTGTTCTCTCTCACAAAGAGCCTGTCCGTCTCGCGTTCCAGATGAATGTAACCGATCAGACGCTGGCCTTGGCGGATGTGATGAATGTGGCGGTCACCTACGCCACCACAGGGGACGTACTATACACGGGCAAGCTCTCCGATCTGGATGGATCGACCCACACTGTGACCGTACAACGCCCAAGAGGGGGGTCCAGCGTGCTGGATTACCAGGTGGATATCTCCATCCCCACCAGTGCAGGCAATGAGTACATGCAGGCCAGGCTGGACGCGGAGCTGGTCTGGTTTGTGGAATGACCTGACGGCGGCGGATGTCAGGCTAGGTAGAAAACCATTGTGAAAAAGGAGTGAGAGATCATGGATGACAGGGCAAAGCAGACAAAACGTCTGGCCATTTTTCGTGCCATTCTTCTCATTATTTTAATCATCATGCTGGCCGCAACCACCTATGCCCTGGTCAATCTAGCTTTGACGGCGAAGGTAGATAGCAACGTGTTTGAAATGGCAAAGCTGGAAATCAGTGTGAATGACGATCAGCTGGTATTTGACGAGGATACTTGGATTGAACCTGGCACCCCCTTAACCCGTGAAATGACCATCACCAACGAAAGTGAGGGGGACGTGGGGATCTACTACCGCCTGTACCTTACGAACCTGGAGGGCGGCTTGGAGGACGCCATGGAATTTTCCATCTATAACGGCGGGAAGCTGCTTTATGAGGGCAGGGCGGCAGACCTGACCTTGGACAACCCCTGCGTAGACAGTGACGCCCTGCCTGGGGGACAAACCCGCACACTGACATTTGTGGCCAGTCTTCCAGACCGCGATGATGTGGTTTACAGCGGGCGTCTTGAATTTGACATCCAGGTAGATGCCGTTCAGGAGCGGAACAACCCCGACATCGCATTTGAGTAAACACGTTATTTATTTAAGGAGGTATCAGCAGACATGAAAACCACCCGCAACTCCCTGGTAGCCAGCGGGCTTAGCCTGGTGCTCAGCGTTGGAATTCTGATGAGCGCCACCTTCGCCTGGTTTACCGACAGCGTCACCAACTCCGGCAACACCATTACATCGGGCACATTGGACATCCAGCTCAACGGCGGCAGCACAGCAGCATTGTTCAGCGGCGGTGAAAATTTTCTCTGGGAGCCCGGCCGTTCCCAGAAGGCTACCGTTACTATCAGCAACAAGGGCAGCCTGTGGCTGAAGTACATGCTCCATTTCACGAACGTCGTGACCAGCGACACCATTGAACCTACGTCTGACATCACCGAGGTGCTGGACGTCTATCGGATCGAGGGGAACTCCGTGGACAACCTGGACGGAGAAACGCCCCTGGGCACCATGAAGGAACTGATGGGCAAAGATAACATTGGAGAGGAACTCTCGCTGGCCCCCAAGGGCTCCGACGCCAATGCGGATGAAACCTTTACCCTGGTTGTCAAAATGCAGGACAACGCCGGTAATGAGTACCAGGGTGCTTCCGTCTCCTTCAACGTGGAGGTCCTGGCCACCCAGTATGCCGAGGAAAAGGATGGTTTTGGAAACCGTTTTTATGACCAGGGGGCAGAATATCCAACTGTTCCAGTCGAAGGTACAACCCAGGCACTGATTGATGCATTGGAGGCCGCTGAACCCGGTGATGTACTCCAACTTTCCGCGGCAGAATATCAACTGACTGAGCCCTTGGAAATTCCTTCCGGTGTTACCATCCGAGGCGCCAATGCAGGTATTCCTGCCATCGAATGGATTGACGACGCAACTGAACCCGGCGGTGAGAAGGCAACGAAAATCGTCGCAGCACCTGGTGAAAATCGTGTCATTAAAATTGAGCAAAACTCTGGAGAAACGGTGTCAGATGTGGTGCTTGACGGTATTTTGGTAGATGGCAATGACGAGGACACCAAAGGCATTTTTGTAAAAAAACATGACGGCAATCCTATGACTGGTATTGTTATCCGGAACTGTGCGGTAATCAATTGCGGAAATGACGGCATTGATGTGAACAATACCAGCGGAGCCATCATTGAAGGTAATTATGTCTCCGGTGTTTATGATAACGGCATTCAGCTCAACGGATATGATAACGAAGCCGGAATCACCTCCTACATTCGCAACAATGTAATCAGCAATGTTGGCGGAGAAACCGGCGGTACGATCAATGGCGCGATTGCTGTTTCCGGCGGAACAGGAGATGTCGTTGTCAGCGGAAATACGGTGGAAAAGGTACGCTCGAAGCATCAGGTTGCGCATCCCCTTGTTGACATGGGAGAATCCTCCATCGTTGTAGAGAGCGTGACCGAGGGCGGGTTAATAACGATTGAAAACAATGACCTTTCCGATGTAGAGCAAGGCATTGCCGTTTATAAGTTCTCCGCTCCCACTGCAAATGATAAGGTTGTGATTCAGAACAACACCATTACAGGCGCAAAGACATTCAGCATTGCCACCAGCACATTGAATTACAATACACCGGATTTTGCCACCGCCACCGTGGAAATCACTGGGAACACCTTCCATAACACATCCGATCCCTCCAAGGGCTATATTTATGTCGAAAAAACAAATCGATATGGTGAGAGCACCACAGGCTGGGAAGTAATTGCCACTGAAAATACCAGTGACAACCAAACCACCGCCGGATGACTCATCCCCCTCCCCTATTCTTAGGGGCGGGGAGCAAAGGGCATGACCGATGGCAGCCTTCGTGCCCTTTGCTCCCCGAAAAGGGATATAAAAGGAGGAGATACATCATGAAAAGAACCCGCAATTCCCTGTTGGTCAGCGGGTTGAGCCTGGTGTTGACAGTGGCGGTCATGCTCAGCGCCACCTTCGCCTGGTTCACCGACAGCGTCACCAACCCCGGCAACACCATCCAGGCCGGCAAGCTGGACATCAAGGCTTATGTCCAGGATGTCAATCCCAGCGCCGATACTACTTACACCATCGACGGCGTCAACAGTGGAAACCCCTTTGGTTTTGCCGCAGAGAAAACCGATGTGGAAACCATGAAGACCGGCATTATCTCTGAGGAGAACTGGGAGCCCGGCATTTCCAACGCCAAGCTGCTCACCGTGGAGAACGCCGGCTCCCTGGACGCCAAGGTAAAGGTGGACTTCACCATCACCACCGATGACCTGGTGGACGTACTCTGGTATGACTTCATTTTGGTGGATGGCAGCGAGGTAAAGGGCGAGTTCACTGAGCGGCCCATGTCTACCATCGAGACCTACCCTGAAACCGTGGAGATTCCCGTGGCCGCTGAGGACTCCGTCAGCTTCATCCTGGTATACGGCATGGACGAGGAGGCCGGCAACGAGTACCAGGGCAAGAGCTTTGCCGGTTATGTGAACATCCTGGCTGCTCAGTACACCAGCGAAAAAGACGGCTTCGGCAGCGACCAGTACGACAAGGACGCCGCCTATCCCGACAAGACCAACCCCGGCAGCACTGTGACCGACGAGATTGATAAGATCGACACCAACGGTACGGTTAATATCCCCGAGGGTGTGACTGATTTGACCGGCGGCCTGCCCATTCCCAGCACTAATACTGGCGGAGAGAATGTCAGCATCACTCTGCAGGGCGCCACCGACGACCCCGCGGACTCCATCCTGGATCTGGGCAGTGGCGGCATCGTCTTTGGCGGCACCAAGACAGACTCCAGCACCCTGTCCATGTTCTCCCTGATGGACGCCCTGAACGATCAGGGTGAGGACAACGGAAGAACTCTGGTCGTAAAGAATTTGACCATCCGTACCAGTGGTATCGGCGTTAAATTCGACAGCAGCGCTCCCGGCGTCCCCTCCGAAGGCTTGACCATCCGCCTGGAAAACTGCATTGTGGAGGGTCTGGGCGAGAACGCCTTTGGCGTCCTTATGGGCACCGGAACGAAGAATTCCGTGCTCCAGCTGGTTGACACCAAGTTTGTCAACCAGGGAACCGCCCTGGCCATCGCGGATAATGGCAACAGCAACGATTTTGTATCTGGCCCCACCGGCAATACCGTACAGATGTCTGGCGTGACCTTTGAAAACTGCGGCAGCCAGTATCAGCTGTTTAACCCCAGCGTGTATTACGCAAATACCGACGCAGTTTCGGAAGCTGGCCTTGAAGCCATGGCCCGATTCAACAATGTGTTTACAATTAACGGAAAAAAACTTCTCCTCACTGTGAATAACGCAGAGGAACTGCTTGCTGCTCTAGCTGTCGGTGGTGATGTAGTTCTGAAGCAAGATATCACAGTTTCAACTGACAATGTAAAAGTACCTGAAGGAGTTACTGTAAGCATTGATTTAGGTGGAAACACCCTCACTGTCAATCGCAACTCTGCCATACTGAACTATGGCACTATTACCAGCTTGACCAACGGATCTATTGTAGGCGGTCAATACTATGGCATTTACAACAGTGGAAGAATTGATCTTCTAAATGTTAATGTAAAGGCATCTGGTAGTAATTCTATGGGTGCAATTTATAATGAGGGGTACATTGTGGAAATCGCTGGTGGACGTTATCTGGGCCACCCTGATAGTCCGTATTCCAGCACAATCACTGCCAGCATGGGCCTGTACAACTGCACAAATGCTACCGTGGATCTAATCTCCGGCGGTTATTTCCAGGGTTCCTCCGTCGCCTTCCGCAATTATAATTCCAACGGCATCAAGAGTGTTACCGGAGGCTTCTTTGACTGCCCCTACATGGATAGTAACAACCGAACTTTCTGCGATGCCAGCACTATTGGCAATGCATTTTACAACTATGCACCCCTTTCTGTCAGTGGCGGCACTTGGTACAACATTGGCAACAAGATCAACAACAAGCTGGCAGACAACTATAAATTAGTGCGGGGCGATGTATGTAGTATGACCAGCAACAAGTCCTATGTGCGCTACGACTCAGCTACTCAGGTGCCTGCCCACTGGGTAGATGACGAGAGTGGCACGACCTACTACTACTACATTGTCCAGCAGGCCAACTAACCACTACATCCCCCCCTCTTCGGAGGGGCGGGGATCAAAGGGCATGACCGCTCCCCCCTTCGTGCCCTTTGCTCCCCGAACGAAAGGAAGAGAGGGCCCAACATGAAAAAACGCATTTCCAGGCTCGCCCAGGTGTTGTCTGTGCTGCTGATGATCTTTTCCGCAGGTATTTTGTTCTTTACCATCATTACGGTCCGCACGGTCGGTCAGGACGCCTCCCTGTTTGGGTTCCGGGTACATGCCGTGCTCAGCGACTCCATGAGCGACACCTTCTCCTCCGGTGACCTGGTGGTCAGCCGTCAGGTAGATCCCAGCACGCTGGAGGCGGGGGATATCATCGCCTTCCGCTCCATTGATCCGGACAGCGCCGGCCAGCGCTTTACCCACAAGATCCGCGCCGTCACCACCTATGAAAACGAACCGGCCTTCGTCACCTACGGCACGACAAACGATGTGAATGACAGCTATCCTGTCCCCTTCGATCAGGTAGAGGGAAAGTACCTCTTTTCCCTGCCGGGTATGGGCCGCTTTTTCCAGTGGTTCCGCACGCCGGTTGGCTATGTATCCGTAGTGCTGATCCCCTTTCTGATCCTTATCGGGATTCAGGGGTTCCAGTTCGTCCGGTTGGTAAAGCTGTACCGGCAGGAAAAGGATGAGGTCCAACATCGGCAGGCCAGCCAAATGATCCGGCAGCAGGCGGAAAACGAAGCCATGCGCCAGGAGCTGGAACAGCTCCGCGCCCAGCTGGCCAACGGCAAACCCGCATCCACCGATGCCTCTCAGGACACATGAAAGGAGAGAGGGCCCTATGAACGTCACCTATCGGGGCAGGCATCTGCGCCGGGAACCCGCACTTCAAACCATCTCCAGGTTTATGCTGAAGCTCAGCGCCGCCGTGCTGGCCCTCACCTTCATCATGGAAACCGGGCTGGCCTTTTGGACGGACAGCGCGATCAGCACCGCAAACTCCATCACAGCAGGCAGATACCAGGTGAATGTGGGAATAACGCAAACGGGACAGTTAGGAAATGTAACCTATAATCTGACTGATCCGGATGGCACAGTTCCCCAACCCGCTTCCCTCACTGTGAAGGAAATCATACTCCTGGAAGATGGCCCCAACACAATATACACCATTGACAACGACACCCAGGTCATCCCCCTTGGAACCGGCGCGTACTCTATGGAGGTCCAGGAACCGGAGGGAGTCACCAGCGGATACTGCCAGATAACCTTAGGTGGGGAAACCTACTATTACAAAGGCGGCGACTTTGTGTCCCTAACCCTGTATGAGGACGCAGGTCTGGAATTTCAATCTTCCTGGGGCCGTTGTCCAAAAGACCCGTCCCTAAAATCCATTACATACGGAACCCCGCCTGATGCGCCGAGTGATGTTCCGGCAAATCAACCGGCGTCCCCTGAACGCGGCGCCGGGTAACACATCCCTTTCCGCACAGCGCGGCTGAACGCCCATCCTTCTTCATTTCGTTCTTCTCTCAATGTCCCATTTTCCTATGCAAACGCCGGGAGGACGGAGCCAAATGGCTCCGTCCTCCCGGCGTTTCACCAGCTTCTCTCCCCACTTTTACATTCAAAGACAGGCAAGGCCGCGGAATTTCCTTTCCGCGGCCCTGCTCAACCGGCAGTCAATGCCTGATTTTCTCCCAGGCAGCCCCGCTCAGCGCAGCCGGGTATGTTTCGGGGTTCCTCCCTGCCCTGTGGGGGAGCGGAACTGCAGCCACAGGGCAGCCACCACCAGCACCAGGGCCAGGCCGGTGACAATGTTCGCCGCCATTTCCGTAATCATCTCCCCCTGATACAGCATCTGGGAGGCGGCCAGAATCACCAGGGTCACCAGGAGGATATTCCGGGCGGCGGGATTCATCCGCTTTCTCTTCCCGTCGGTGGAAAATTCCGACTCCTGCACCGCCGCGGCGGTGGATCGTTTGCCCTGGGGGTGCCGCTTTTTATATTTCTTTCGGCTCATGACGCCCTTCCTCTCCCTCGTATTACATCGTTTCCGTTTCCTGAATGACGGCGCCCCCCACCACCAGGTCGCCCTGGTAAAAGACCACGGACTGGCCTGGTGTGATGGCTCGCTGGGGCTGGTCAAAGGTCACCCGTGCCTGGTCCGGCCCGGTCTGCTCCAGCCAGGCGGGCTGGGGCTCCATCCGGTAGCGCACCTTGGCCCACACCCGCATAGGCTCCTCCAGGCGCTCCACGGAAATCAGGTTCAGCTCCCCGGCCAGCAGGCCGCTGTGGAACAGGTCCTGGTTGCCGGACAGGACCACCGTGTTGTCCTCCGGGCAAATCCGGGTCACATACAGCCGGCCCTGGTTGGAGGACACGCCCAGGCCCCGGCGCTGCCCCAGGGTGTAGGAAATAATGCCGTTATGGGTGCCCAGCACCTCCCCCCGGGGACTGCGGAACTGCCCCTGGGGATAGTCCCGCCCTGTGTGCCTGCGGATAAAGGAGACATAATCCCCGTCCGGCACAAAGCAGATATCCTGGCTGTCCCGCTTCCGGGCGCTGACCAGCCCCTGTGCCAGGGCGATGGAGCGAATCTCCTCCTTGGTCATCTCCCCCAAAGGGAAGCACACCCGGCTCAGCTGCCGCTGGGTCAGGGCCCAGAGGACATAGCTCTGATCCTTCTCCGGGTAGGCGGCCTTTTTCAGCAGGTACCGGCCTGTATGGGGGTCCCGCTCCACCCTAGCGTAGTGGCCGGTCGCCAGCTTTTCGCAGCCCAGGGCCGCGGCTTGATCCAGCATTGCGCCGAACTTAATGGCCCGGTTGCAGGTTACGCACGGATTGGGCGTGCGCCCCCGCTCATAGGCGCAGACAAACGGGTCCATCACATCCCGCCGGAAGGCCGCCCGCAGGTCCAGCGTGTGGTGGGGGATTCCCAAGTGGGCAGCCACCGCCCTGGCGTCGGACAAATCCTCCAGGGCGCGGCACACCCCCTCCTGCCCAGGGGCAAGATCCTCCGGGTTGAACAGGCGCAGCGTAACACCCACCGGTTCCCACCCCGCCTCCCGCAGCAGCCAGGCAGCTACTGAGCTGTCCACCCCGCCGCTCATGGCGACGGCAATCCGTTTCATTTCTGTCCGCTCCATCATACCTCCGGGCAGCAGAACTTGCAGGGCTCGTCCACAGTAACGGTATACTTCTCCAACAGCGTCACCGGGTGGTAGGACAGCTTGCTGGTGCGCAGCCCGGGATCTCCGGCATCGTCCTCCCGGTTGATGAAGTGGACGCCGTCCCCGGCAAACTGGCGGGCGTACTGAGACACCAGCATCTGATAACAGCCCTGGTAGTCCCGGTCCGCCTTTTCAATGTGGGTGAACAGGGTGTCGCCGATGATCTCCCCCAGGGAGAAGCCCACGATCTCCCCGTCCACCAGCAGCATCCCGCCCAGCATATCATACACGTCGTAATTGGCCAGCACCTCCCGGGTCTTGGCCAAATCCTCGTGGAAGGAGGCGGCAGCTTTGTCCCTGCCCTCGGCATACCGGTCCAGGAAGGCCCCCACACGGGGCAGGTCCTCCCTGCCGATCACCCGGAACGTCCAGTTCCCATAGGTTTTCAGGAATTTATTCACATGGTTGCGCTGGCCGCTGAGCTTTTTCCCCCGGAAAAACTGCAAGTCCTCCGCCCGGTACAGGTAGTCATAAGCGTCCCGGGTGGGGATGGCCGCGCTGTTGGGGAAAAAGTTTTGCAGGCGTTCCAGCTCGTCCTTGGGTACAGGGTAGAACGCCACCTGCATGTTGTGCCGGCAGCAATACTCGGCGATGTTGCGGTAATGCTCCGGCCGCCCGCCCCCAAGGGGCAGGGTAAAGGTGGGGCCCAGGCCCGGGTAATCCACCTTGAAGTAAAGGGAGCCATCCTCCACCGCCCACTCCGTGCGGTACATATCCCGCCACATGAACACAGTTCCGGGGGTGGTGTCGCAGATCCGGCTGCCGCTGTAACCAAAAAATTGCCGCAGTCTGGGGAGATCCTCCAGCCGCAAAGGGGAAAAATCCAGCATAGAATTCAAACCTCATCCAATGGGAAGCGCCCTCCCCCGCTTCGTGAGGGAGCACATCAGCGGGGGGTGTCCGGCGCGTCCTGTGTGTTATCCGGCCCCAACCGGCCCATATACCAGCCGGTGACGCCGTCCTTTTTCATCAAATATCCGTGTTTCGTTTCCGCCACCAGGGACAGCCGGTCACCCGGCGCCACCGCCAGGCGGTAATCGGTGGAGTCCTCACACCACAGCCGGTCCCCTGACCGGCGGAGATAGCTGTTTAAAACCCACAGCTCCCGCCCTGTCTCCAGATGGCGGCAGAGGGAGAGCTCCTCCCCCTGCCGCAGCAGCTCCAGATCCGACCGTCCCCACCGGATATTGACGGAATCGGCGGAGGGCTGCTGGCCGTCCAGGGCGGTGTAAACCGGCAGGCCGTCATAGTATTCCCAGGTAAAGGCCTCCGACGCCTCATCAGGCAGGATCAGCGCATTAAGCTGCCCGTCCGCTTTCAGCACACAGCCCCCGTCAATGGACACGATCCGGCGCTGGCGGCAGAGGATGGGGTGGGCCGACGGGATATGGGGGTGGTACAGGGTCACGGGCCAGTGGCCCACCACCACATACTTGGGGAAGCTGTGCCCCTGACCCAGAAAATCATCATTTTTCATGCACCGCCACCGGTTCAGCCCCTCCATCCCCTCCACCGAGGGGACGCCGCCGTGGACAAATACCAGGTGCTCCGTCTCCAAAATGGTGGGCATAGCCGACAGCCACGCCCACTCCGCCCCATAGCGGTCCCGCAGGGCCCGGCGCAGGCCGGGCAGGTTCCGCCAGTCCGCGTAGCCCATCTCCTGGGCCATTTGGCGGATGGTGCTCTCCGGATGCATGGGCAGGTAGGTGGAATACAGGAATGAATCCATCTCATCGGTCTCGAAGAACCGGGACACCATGCCGTCGCAGTTGCCGCACAGGGGGTAGACGGTGTGAGTGCGGGACAGCTCCATTACCTCCCGCAGGAGGGCCAGGCTGTCCGGCCCCTTTTCCAGCAGGTCACCCACCAGCACCAGAATATCCGCCGTTGAAAACCGGATCTGCTTTAACAGTCCCCGGAAAAAGGCCAAATTGCCATGCACATCGCTGACGGCGATGATCCGCCGGTTTTGCTCAAAAACGGGGCGGATCACCCGGGCATACTCAGACACCGCCCATCCTCCTTCCGGGTCTCATGGCTGGACCGCCGCCTCCAGGGCAACCCAGCCGTTCTTTTCCCGCTTGCGCAGCACCGTCATGCCGCACTGGGCCAGGGCGTGCTCCACCTCATGGGCCCGGCTGTCGATGATGCCGGAGCAAAGGAACACGCCGCCGGGGGCCAGCAGGCCGGGCACCTGGGGCGCCAGGGGGATGATAACATCGGCCACGATGTTGGCCAGTACCAGGGGATACCGGCGCTGGGCCAGCTCCGCGGCCAGCCCCCGGTCGGTGAGCACATTGCCCGCGCGCACGGTATACCGGTCCCGGCCGATGCCGTTGAGCGCGGCGTTTTCGTAGGCCACATCCACCGCCTTGGGGTCAATGTCCACGGCTACCGCCTCCCTGGCGCCCAGGACCAGGGCGGCGATGGACAAAATCCCGCTGCCGCAGCCCAGATCCAGCACCACATCCCCCTCGCGGGTGTGGGCCTCCACCCCTTCCAGGCACAGCTGGGTAGAGGCATGGGAGCCCGTCCCGAAGGTCAGGCCGGGATTGAGATAGAAGGGCACCCGCCCCTCCGGCACCGGCTCGTCCCGCTCCCACTGGGGCACCACGTACAGCCGCTGGCCGATGGGCAGGGGCTTATAATACTTCTGCCAGCTGTAGGCCCAGTCGCTGTCCGTCAGGCTGGTCACGGTGTATTCGCAGTCCAGCCCCTGGACATACTGGGCCAGCTGCGCCCGGCCGTCGGCGTCGTCCGTGACGTAGAATTTCACCCGGGTGATGCCCTTCATCTGGTCCAGAAGCTCCTGGTCCACATAGTCCCAGTATTGCCGGTTCTGCTCCAGGAACTGCCGGAACTCCCCTTCGTCCTCGATCACCAGCCCCGTCATCCCGGCGGCGGTCAGCTTGGCCGTCACCTCGTCCAGCCGCTCAGGGGCGGTGTTAATGGCTACTTCCAGCCACTTGATCTCGTCCATCAAACTACTCCTTGTTATCTTTCCGTCAATCAATACCGCTCGTTTCCAAGATAGAACAGGGCCAGCACCCCGGGCCCTGCGTGGGCGCCGATCACAGGGCCCACATAATTGATATAAATTTGCTGGGTGCCGAACCGCTCCCGGATCATGTTGGCCAGCGTCTCCGCGTCCTCCAGGCAGTCGCCGTGGCTGATGAAAACCACCCGCTTGCCCTCCTCGGTGACGGATTTCTCCATCCGCTCCACCAGGGCCTTGATGGAGGCATTTCTGCCCCTGGCCTTGGAAACGGAGATCAGGTGCCCCTCCTCATCCACATGGAGCACAGGCTTGATCTGGAGCATGGAGCCCACCACCGCGGTGGTGGCGGAGATTCTGCCGCCCCGCTTGAGGAAATACAGGTCGCTGACGGTGAACTGGTGGCAGACCTTCTGCTTGTTGGCCTCCGCCCAGTCCCGCACCTCCTGGATGCTTTTCCCCTTCTTCTGCTCCTGGGCGGCCAGCCAGACCAGCAGCCCCTGGCCCAGGGAGGCGCACAGGGTATCCACCACATAGATCTGGCGCTGGGGGTAGGCCTCCCCCAGCTCCTCGGCAGCAATGCGGGCGGAATTGTAGGTGGTGGACAGGCCGGAGGAGAAGGCCAGCACCAAAATGTCCTTCCCCTCCTTCAGGATGGGCTCCATGGCCTGGGTATAGTCTGCCACGTTGACGGCGGACGTGGTAGCCAGCTCGTCGGCCCGCAGGGTGTCATAGAAAAGGGCGGGGTCCATCTCCCGGTTGTCGGGATAGTTGCTGTAGGTCTCCCCCTGAAGGGTAAAGGTGAGGGGAAGGACCGTCACGCCGGCCTCCCGCACCATTTCTTCACTTAAATCGGCAGATGAATCTGTAAAAATCACAAAATCAGACATTGCGATACCTCCTGACGGATTGGTTCATTTTTTCTTGCGGCCCTCGTCCTCCGGCTGCAGGATTTCCAGCAGCCGGGCACAGGCCAGCTGATTGGCATAGCTCCTCAGCGCCAGATCCAGGGCCAGTTTGGCCAGATCCTCCCGCTGGCTCTCCGGGTCAATGGTCTCCGCGGTTTCCTTCAGCGCCCGGTCCAGGGCGTCGCAAAAATACCGGTACAGCGTCTCCGGGTCCTGGGTGCGTCGTTCCCCCGCGGCAATCAGCGCCCCCACGTCCCGCACAGACAGGACATTTTTCAGGGTGCACACCGCCGTTAGGTAGCCCAGGTGGATGGGCCCATACCGCTTTCCCGCCGCACGGGGGACCAGGCCGTCCTTGATGTAGTTGTTCACCATGGCGGAGGTCAGGGTATTGCCGTCGCCAAAGTGGATCAGCTGCCGGGGCATGTAGGATATGATCTGATCCATATACAGGGCGATATCCGGCATCTGGTTCCACTCCGCCGGCCGCTCCGTCTCCATGCGGCGCTTCAGCTCCAAAATTTCTTCCATATCTGTCTCCTCCGCACTTACTCACGGTCCAGCCATCTGCGCAGCCGCTCCAGGGCCTGGCGATGGTTTACCGAGCGCATCCGGGGGAAGGCCCGCATCAGTCGCCTCTGCCCCAGGATGCGGCGGTTCATGGCCTCGTCCAGCCGGTCACGCAGCTCGTCCAGTTCCCGGGCCATCTGCTCCCTGCTCTGATCCCGCCGCTGATCCAGCCGCTCCTTCATTTCATCCAGGACCTCCCGCAGGTCATCCAAACCATTCTGGAGCTCCTCCCGGCCCTTGACCAGGTTCTCCCCGAAATCGCTGCCCCGCTGGGCCGCGTCCAGCACCCGGTCGGCCAGCTGCTCTCCCAGCTGGTTGGACATGGTCCTGATTCTGGCCGCCAGCTCATCCACCTGGCTCAGCTGCCGGTTCATCTTGGTAATGGTGGACACCGTGGCGATCAAATCCACGCACATCCCCACACACAGCGCCGCCAGGAGCACGATCCCCACCTCATGGGGGATCAGCCGGATCAGGAAGCGCACTGTGGGGTGCAGGATTTCCACCACAAACAGGCAGGCCAGCCCCCAGGCGATGGAAAACCGCAGGCAGATATAGCCCCCCAGGTTGAAGGGCTGGTCAGAGTAGTCCCACCAGCGCTGGTGAAACAGCTTTTCCAGCACGAAGCCGGTCAGCCATTCCAGGGCGGAGGTCAGCGCCACGCTGCCCACAAACAGAAGCAGCAGGCTGCTCCTCAGGGGCTCCAGCCCCGCCAGCACGATGACCACGCCAAACCCATACACCGGGCACCACGGCCCGTTGAGAAAGCCCCGGTTGACAAATCGCCCGCTCACCAGGGCGGCATAGCTTACCTCCGTACACCAGCCCAGAAAGGCGTACACGAAGAATATCCACACAAGCCAATACGTGCCGCCGCACCTCCATTTGCATAGTTAGTCATGGTAAGTATACCTCTTTTCCCCTGAAAAGTCCAGCGTGCCTTTTCCCTGCCTTCCCACCGCAATGTTGATAGGGGCAATGGCTTTTCCCAACTTCCCGCATTCTGTTCCTCAGAAACGGGCGTTACTCCCGGTCATGGTTATTTTTCTCCTCTGAATAATCGTGTGGTCGATGGCGGCACATGTGTGCCCGTTCATCCCGCCTGTTGGCCCGCTTGGCCCCCTTTGATTTAAGATTGAGAAATGCTGTTTTGCTTTGCTGACACCTTTGATGTAGATGTAACAGGGATTTGGGAATGGCGGCCTGCTGGTTATCATTGTTTGCGCATTCCATTGTGGGACACAGGCCGTTCTCCTGGTTTTCTGTCTCAATCGCAGCCGGCGCCCCGCTTTAAAAAATTTTTCCTTCGGACGCAATAAACCCGCCGCTCCACGCATTATACAGTTGAACAGCAAAAAATCCCCCGTCGGCAGGCTGTCATCCAACGGGAAAACAACCAACTTGAAGGAGGACTTCCATATGAAAAAGAACATGAAATCCCTGATCGCAGGCGGCGTGGTGCTTGCCACCCTGACCGGAATGCTGGCTCTCCCCTCCCTGGCCACTGTGGGGCAAAAGCTCCTCCGGGCCGATTACCACGACATGAAGGTGACCCTCAACGGCGAAGCCCTCAAGCTCACCGACAGCAGCGGCAACCCCGTGGAGCCCTTCACCATTGACGGAACCACCTACCTGCCCCTGGCCTGCATCAGCCAGGCCCTGGGTGTGGACGTGGCCTGGGACGGCCCCAACAACACCGTGGTGCTCACCACGGAGGAGAAAACCACGGCGCCCGCCGCCTCCGCCTCCGGCACCTCCCAGTCCGCCGGCGACATCGGGGTGGAGAAGGCCAAATCCGCCGCTTTGAAGCACGCCGGCCTGGCCGCCGATGAGGTAACCTTTATCAAGGCAAAGCTGGACTACGATAACGGCGTGCGGGTCTACGATGTGGAGTTCTGGGCCGACAGCAAGGAGTACGACTACGAGATCGACGCCGCCACCGGGTCCGTCCGCAGCTACGACTTTGACGTGGAGGGCTACACCGCCCAGTCCTCCAACGACATTGGGGTGGAGAAGGCCAAGTCCGCCGCTTTGAAGCACGCCGGCCTGTCTGCTGACGAGGTCACCTTCGTCAAGGCCAGGCTGGACTACGACGACGGTATGCGGGTCTACGACGTGGAGTTCTGGGCCGGCAGCAAGGAGTATGACTACGAGATTGACGCCGCCACCGGCGCTGTCCGCAGCTGCGACTGGGACATCGAGGACAATGCCCCCGCCTCCTCCGGCAGCGCCTCCCTCACCGAGGCCCAGGTCAAGGCCATTGTGGAAAAGAAGGCCGGCACCACCGGCACCTACCGGGACTTCCACCTGGACCGGGACGACGGGCGCCTGGTCTACGAAGGCGAGCTGCGCAGCAATGGGCTGGAGTACGAGTTCGAAATTGACGCCGCCACCGGCGCCATTCTGGACTGGGACGTGGATTGGGACTGAATCCCCCGCAAATTTCGACAGGGCCGTCCGGGAGCGATTTGCTCCCGGACGGCCCGGAATCTGGGTTATAGTGGGCAGCGGCGGTAGGTGCGGGTAATCTCCCGCAGGGTGTGGGCGACATAGGGGTTCAGCGCCTCCTCCCGCACCCGCCAGGACCAGTTGTGGGGGCCCATGGTGCCCGGGGTGTTCATCCGGGCGTCGCCGCCCAGGCCCAGCACGTCCTGGAAGGGGGCGATGGCCAGGCAGCTGGCGGTGGACCAGGCGCCGGTGATGACCCCCCAGCCCAGCCCCTCATCCTCCCGCAGGCGGAGATACCGGCGGGCATAGCCCGCCTCGTCTGCGGAGGCCTCCTGCAAAAACTGGACAAAGGTGGGAGTGTCGTGGGTACCCGTATATACCACGGAGGAGGGCCCGCAGTTGTGGGGCAGGTAGGCGCTCTCCCCCATGGGGTCAAAGGCGAAGGTCATCACCTTCATCCCGGGGATGCCGCAGGTACGGACAAATTCCAGGGCCTGGGCGTCCAGGTCCCCCAGATCCTCCGCAATCAATTCCAGCTTGGGGACGGTCTGCCGGATGGTATGGATCAGCTCCATCCCCGGCCCCTTCTCCCAGTGCCCTTCCCTGGCGCTGTCCGCCTCTGCCGGGATGGACCAGTAGGTATGGAAGGCCCGGAAGTGGTCGATGCGCACCGCGTCATACATCCGGGCACACCAGATCATCCGCTCCTGCCAGAAGGCAAACACCTGGGCGGTGTGCCCCTCCCAGTCGTATAGGGGGTTCCCCCAGTATTGCCCCTCACTGGAGAAGGCGTCAGGTGGAACGCCTGCTACGGCGGAGGGGTGCCCCGCCTCGTCCATCTGGAACAGCTCCCGGCGGAAATAGACCTCCGCGCTGTCCGCGGACAGATAAATGGGCACATCCCCGATAATCCGCACCCCCCGCTGGTTGGCATACTCCTTCAGGTGGAACCACTGGCGGTAAAAGACATCCTGCACGAAGGTGTGGAAGGCCACCCGCTCCTGGTCCGGGCTGGCGTCCTCAGGCCACTGGTCCCACCCTGTGCCGTACTTGTCATGCAGGGCCGCAAACACAGCGTAATCCGCCACCCAGGGCAGGTCCGGCTGGGCCAGCGGCTGGCTGTCCGGGGCGCTGGCGCGGCGGAAGGCCCGCTCCAGCACCTTCAGCCTGGTGCGGCGCAGATGGTCGTAATCCACCCGGTCCAGGGCGTCCGACCGGACCGCCTCCACCTCCTGGGCGGTGAGCAGGCCCTCCGCCTGCAGCTCCTCCAGGTCGATGAGATCCGGGCTGCCCGCAAAGGCAGAGGAGGACATGTAGGGGGAGTTGCCCTCCCCAGGCGGCACCAGCGGCAGGACCTGCCAGTAGGACTGCCCCGCTTCCGCCAGAAAATCCACAAAGCGGCGGGCCGGCCCGCCCATGGACCCAATGCCGTAGGGCCCGGGCAGGGAGGACAGGGCCAGCAAAATGCCGCTGGAACGTCTGAATTCCATATGGGACTCGCTCCTTTCAAACTGCTCCTGTCCGGCGGCAAACCCCTCTCGCCGCCGGTTTTCTCCCTCAGTATAGCAATAACCACCAGAAAGCGCAAGCCTTTTCCCATCTGTTTTAGCTAATATGATGGTTTCCTTGGGCTGGTTCAGCTTCGCTCCTCCAGCCCCTCCCGGTTCAAAATCCGGACGCCCCCGCGAAACAGTTCCACCAGCCCGGCATCCGCCAGCTTTTTCAGGGAGCGGGTCACCGCCTCCCGGGCGCTGCCGATGGCCTGGGCCATCTGCTCCTGGGTCAGGCGCAGGGTCTCCTCCCCCCGCCGCCGGGATTCCTGGAGCAGGTAGACCACCACCCGCTGCTCCAGGGTGAGAAAGAGCATCCGCTCCACCGCCGAGATGGCGTCGGAAAACCGCTCCGCCGCCGTTTTGTAGACGAAATTCTCCACATACAGGTTTTCCTGCATCAGCTGGGACAGCACCTGCACGGGGATGACCAGCACCTCCGTCTCCTCCTGGGCCATCATCTCCACCTCGAAGGTGATGGCGGACAACATGCAGGAGGCGGACAGCACGCAGACCTCCCCCGCCGTCATCCGGGCAATGGTGGCCTCCCGCCCCTCCTGGGACAGGAGGTAGATCCGGATCACCCCCCGCTGGATCACCAGCGCGCCCAGGCAGTCCCTGCCCGGAGCGCGGACAATCTGCCCGGGCCGGTATTCCATCCGCCGGACGCTTTGTTCCAGCAATTGCCGCTGGCGTTCCTCCAGCCGCCCCCAAAAGGGCAGCTGCTGTAAAGGGTAACGATCCATACCTGTCTCCTCTGCTTCCCATGTACTCAGGGCCCAGCCCCTGCCCCCTATCATATCGTTTTTTTCTTCCCCAGGCAAGGTGTTTTGTGATATAATCACAGACGCCCCTCCGCCGTTGGGGCATACTGTACATAACCCCACTTTTATTCCCCATCGGAGGCTTTCATGACCTATCTGATTACCTTTCTGGAGGGCATCATCACCTTCCTCTCCCCCTGCCTGCTCCCCATGCTCCCCGTCTACCTGTCCTACTTCGCCGGGGACAGCGCCCGTCACTCCGGCCGCGCCTCGGCGCGAAACGCCCTGGGCTTTGTTTTGGGCTTCACCCTGACCTTCACCGCCCTGGGCGCTTTTGCCGGCACCCTGGGCGGGCTGCTGGCCCAGTGGCAGGCCGCGGTCAACCTGGTTACCGGCCTGGTGGTCATGCTTATGGGGCTGCAATTCCTGGATATCATCCACATCCCTCTGTTCCGCGGCATCAGCGGCGGCGCCCGGGGGGACGGCGGCTTTGTCTCCGCGGTGGTGCTCGGCCTGGTCTTTTCCGTGGGCTGGACGCCCTGCGTGGGCGCTTTTCTGGGGTCGGCCCTGATGCTGGCCTCCCACCAGGGCTCCACCCTCCAGGGGGTTTTGCTGCTGCTGTGCTATTCCCTCGGCCTTGGGGTGCCCTTCGTGGCCAGCGCCCTGCTGGTGCAGTCCTTCACCGCCGCCTTTCAATGGGTCAAGGCCCACTACGTCCTAATCAACCGGGTCTCCGGCGGACTGCTCATCGCCATGGGCGCGCTGATGGCCACCGGGCTGCTGTCCAAGCTGCTCTCCTGAGCCCACACAAGGAGGTTTTTGCTATGACCCAACGGAAACGACTGCTGCTGCTCTTGGCCGGCTTTGTCCTGCTGCTGGCCGCCGCCGCCATGGGCTACACCGCCCTGTCCCAGCGGGGCGCCCTGTCCCCCGCCGGGGACGGCTCCGGCTCCCAGGAGGGAAGCGCCCCCATCCCCGCCCCGGACTTCCAGATGGAAACGCCGGAGGGCACCGCCCTTACCCTGCTGGAGGCGCTGGATGGCCGCCCCGCCGTGGTCAATTTCTGGGCCTCCACCTGCGGCCCCTGCAAGACGGAGATGCCCGATTTCCAGGCCGCCTTCACCGACTACGGCCAGGACATCCAGTTTCTCATGGTCAACGTGGGGGACGCCATGTCCGGCGAGACCCGGGAGAAGGCGGAGGCCTATCTGGAGGCAGAGGGCTACACCTTCCCGGTGTACTACGACGTGGACTATTCCGGCGTCACCGCCTACGGCCTGCGGGGCTTCCCCTCCACCTTCTTTCTGGACGGGGACGGCAACGTAACCGCCTATGCCAGCGGGATGCTGACGCAGTCCACCCTGGCCGACGGGCTGGCTATGATCCGCCCTGAGACGGCAGCGGATGGGAAAGCGGGCTGACCGTCTCCGCCGGCGCCAGCTTTTTCCTCCAAATTGTCTCTTTTTGCCCCGGAAATCCCCTTGCGTCCCGGGGAAAAAGGCAGTATAATACTTGTGTTGCGTTACGAGTCGGATAAGGCAAATCCGCAGGCCGGTTGCGAATCCCGACTCACGGAGGTAACCGATGGTAAAAGCGATTGTCGGCGCCAACTGGGGCGACGAGGGCAAGGGCAAAATCACCGATATGCTGGCGGAGTCCTCGGATGTGGTCATCCGCTTCCAGGGCGGCGCCAACGCCGGCCACACCATCATCAACGATTACGGCCGGTTTGCCCTGCACATTCTCCCCTCCGGCACCTTCTATCCCCATATCACCAACATCATCGGCAATGGCGTCGCCCTTGACGTCCGCAAGCTGGTGGACGAGCTGAAATCCATCACCGACCAGGGTGTTCCCGCTCCCAACCTGATTATCTCCGAGCGGGCCCAGCTGCTCATGCCCTACCACGTCCTCCAGGACGCCTACGAGGAGGAGCGGCTGGCGGGCAAGGCCTTCGGCTCCACCAAAAGCGGCATTGCCCCCTTCTATTCCGACAAATACGCCAAAATCGGCATTCAGGTGTGTGACCTGTTTGACGAGCAGCGGCTGATGGAGCGGCTCACCTCCGCCGTCACCCTGAAGAACGTGCTGTTTGAGCACCTTTACCACAAGCCCGCCCTGGACGTGCGGGAGCTGTTTGACCAGCTCATCGCCCTGCGGGAGGAGATCCGCCCCTACGTGGGCGACGCCGTGGGCTTCGTCCACCAGGCCCTGAAGGAGGGAAAGACCATCCTGATGGAGGGCCAGCTGGGCTCCATGAAGGACCCCGACCTGGGCATCTTCCCCATGACCACCTCCTCCCACACCCTGGCCGGCTTTGGCTGCGTGGGCGCCGCCATCCCTCCCACCGCCGTGGAGGACGTGATCTGCGTCACCAAGGCCTATTCCTCCTCTGTGGGCTCCCACACCGAGCCCTTTGTCAGCGAGCTGCTGGGCGAGGAGGGGGACGAGCTGCGCCGCCGGGGCGGCGACAAGGGGGAGTTCGGCGCCACCACCGGCCGTCCCCGCCGGGTAGGCTGGTTCGACGCCGTGGCCACCAAGTACGGCTGCATGGTTCAGGGCTCCACCCAGGTGGCCCTCACCTGCCTGGATGTGCTGGGATACCTGGACGAGATCAAGGTATGCACCGGCTATGAGATCGACGGTGAAGTGACTGACCGCTTCCCCACCACCCCCCGTCTGATGCGGGCCAAGCCCGTGTTTACCACCCTCCCCGGCTGGAAGTGCGACATCCGGGGCTGCAAGGACTATGACGCGCTCCCCCAGCAGGCCAAGGACTATGTGGATTTCCTGGAGGCCCAGATCGGCGCCCCCATCACCATGGTGTCCTCCGGCCCCAAGCGGGAGGAGATGACCTACCGCACCCCCAAGCTGTAACAAGGGCCCGGCCGTCTGACCCAGGCGGCCGCCGCCACCGCTGCGCCGGATGCCGAAGCCTCGGCATCCGGCGCACGCGCCCGTGATGGGCGCCATTCAGAAGGAGACTCCAATGAAACGCATTACCCCTGTTATTCTGTCCCTGGCCCTGGCGGCCACCCTGGCCGTCCCCGCCTCCGCTTTGGAGACCGACGACCTGCGCCGGCTGCTGCAGGAGCATTACATCGACCCTGTCCCCGACGCCGTGCTGGCTTTGGAGGATAACGAGGCCATCCTGTCGGCCTTGAACGACCCCTATACCGTCTATCTCTCCCCTGACAGCTACAACTCCTTCCTCACCTCCGTCAACGGCGACACCCTGGTGGGGATTGGCGTGTCCATCCAGACCGCGTATGAGGACGGCTATACCATCCTGTCCGTCCTGGACAACTCCCCCGCCCTGGAGGCGGGGCTGTCGGCAGGCGACCGGCTTGTGGCTGTGGACGGCGTTCCCCTGACGGCCCAGTCGGATGTCCAGTCCCTGATTACCGGCAAGGAGGGCAGCCAGGTCACCGTCACCGTGATCCGGGCCGGCACCGACACCCGGATGGACTTCACCATGGAGCGCCGCAAGGTCCAGATCCCCATTGTTACCTACAAGCTGATGGATGACGCGGGCTTCATCGACTGCTCCAGCTTCGGGGAAAGCACCGCCTCCACTGTGGAGCAGGCCATCGCGGAGCTGGACGGCCAGGCGGAGCTCTGGGTGATGGACCTGCGGAGCAATCCTGGGGGCGTGGCCCAGTCCGCCGCCGCCACCGCCGGGCGGTTCGCAGGGGCGGCGGAGATGGTGCACTTCCGGGACGCCCAGGGCGCCGTTATCACCATTGAGACCACCGCCAACTGCGAAGATTTGACGGACAAACCCCTGCTGATTCTCACCAGCGCCCACTCCGCCAGCGCCTCGGAGCTGTTCTCCGCCGCCGCCCGGGACCTGGGCTTCGGCATTATCCTGGGGGAACGCACCTACGGCAAGGGCATTGCCCAGACCGTATTTGACGAAAACAACACCCCGGAGCTGTTTCAGGGCGACGCCCTGAAAATGACCACCTCCCGCTTCTTCTCCCCCGACGGCACCACCAACCACCTGATCGGGGTGTTCCCCACCCTGATGCTGCCGGCCGATACCGCCCTGGAGGCCGCCCAGCTTCTGTCTGCCACCGCCCCTGACAAGGCGGAGGGCAATCTCCGCCTCACCCTGGGCGGCTTCACCCTCTATCTGGAGGGCAGCCTGGCCCGGGAGGCCCAGTACCAGCCGGTGCTGGCGCAGATTCTGGAGGCTCTGCCTCCCACCGCCGTTGTGGAGCTGGGCCGGGGCGTGGGAGTGTGGCGCTGCGTCACGCCGGAGCAGGCGGCCCAAAGCCTGGGCCTGCCCTTCAGCAGCCGCTACGCCTTCTCCGACCTGGCGGACAGCGCCTACCCCCAGGAGGTGGCTGCCCTGGCCGTCTATGGGCTGGTGTCCGGCATGGACGACGGCGCCTTTGCCCCCAACCGTTCCATCACCCGGGCGGAGTTTGCCGTGATGATGGCCGCCGCCCTGAATCTGGCCCCGTCGGAGGAGCAGATGTTTTCCGATGTGCCCCCCACCGCCTGGTACGCTGACGCAGTCAACGCCATGGCCGCCCGGGGCTTCCTGTCCGGCCGCGGCAGCGGCACCTTTGACCCCCAGTCCCCCATCTCCTACGAGGAGATGGTCACGGTGCTCTCCGCCGTCTCCAGCTGGGCCACCATGGCCGGCTATGACCTGTCCCAGCGGGACCTGCCCGCCGCCCAGTGGATGACCTATGTGGAGCTGAGCCCCTGGGCCCAGGCCCCCGCCTGGCGGCTGGAACAGCTTGGCATCTCCCTGGAGCTGGACCAGGCCCACGCCTGGGCCACCCGGGACCAGGCCGCCCACCTGCTTTATCAGCTTCTGTCCGTCTCCGGCTATTTCTGGGACGAGACCTGACTGCACACTATTTTGGAAAGGACTGTACCATATCATGACCAAAGTTGATATTATTTCCGGATTCCTCGGGGCCGGCAAAACCACCCTGATTAAAAAGCTCCTCCAGGAGGCCTTCCAGGGGGAGCAGGTGGTGCTCATTGAAAATGAGTTCGGCGAGATCGGCATTGACGGCGGGTTCCTCAAAGAGGCCGGCATCACCATTACCGAGATGAACTCCGGCTGCATCTGCTGCTCCCTGGTGGGCGATTTCGGCGCCGCGCTGAAGCAGGTGCTGGAGCAGTACCACCCTGACCGTATCATCATCGAGCCCTCCGGCGTAGGCAAGCTGTCCGACGTAATCGCCGCTGTGGAGCGGGTCCAGGCCGAGGCCCCGGAGCTGTCCCTGCACAGCTTCGTCACCGTGGTGGACGCCACCAAGGCCAGGATCTATATGAAGAATTTCGGCGAGTTCTTCAACAACCAGGTGGAGCACGCCTCCGCCATCCTCCTCTCCCGCACCCAGAAGATGGACGAGGGCAAGCTCACCGCCGCGGTCAACCTGCTGCGCAGCCATAACCAGAAGGCCGCCATCCTCACCACCCCCTGGGAGCAGCTCACCGGCGCGCAGATTGTCTCCGCCATGGAGGGCGGCAGCAGCCTGGCCCAGGAGCTGATGGAGGAGATTGCCCACCACCACCACGACCATGACCACGACCATGGTCCCGACTGCGGCTGCGGCTGTGACGGCCATGACCACGACCACCACCATGAGCACGATCATGACCACGACCACGATCATGAACACCACCATCATGAGCACCACGACGACCACGGCTGCGACGAAAGCGCCTGCGACGCCTGCCTGGGCTGTGACCTGGGCGTTCATGAGCACCAGCATGACCACGACCATCACGACCACGACCATCACGACCACGACCATCACGATCATCACCATCACCACGCCGACGAGGTCTTTACCTCCTGGGGCCGCGAGACGCCCAAGAAGTACAGCCGGGAGGATCTGGAGGATATCCTCTCCACCCTGGCTATGGGCCAGGAGATGGGGGTCATCCTCCGGGCCAAGGGCATGGTGCCTCAGGAGGAGGGACAGAGCTGGCTCCACTTCGACCTGGTGCCCGGCGAGTTCCAGATCCGGGAGGGCGGCGCCGACTACACCGGCCGCCTGTGCGTCATCGGCGCCCAGCTGAACGAGGCCGGGCTGGAGCGGCTGTTCCAGCTGGCGTAAAGAGGTGATTCCATGAGCGACGCACGTATCCCCCTGTACCTGATTACTGGGTTTCTGGACAGCGGAAAGACCACCCTGCTCACCGACACCCTTTCCATGGAGTATTTCAACGACGGCCAGCGCACGGTGCTGCTGTGCTGCGAGGAGGGCGAGGTGGAGTACGACCAGGAGTCCCTGTCCCGGCAAAACTGCCGCCTGGTGCCCATTGAGGAGCCGGAGCAGATTACCACCGCTTTTTTGCAGGAGGTGGACCGCCGCTACCAACCGGAACGGGTGCTGTTGGAGTACAACGGCATGTGGCCCATCCAGATCCTCCGGGACCTGAAGCTGCCCAAAAACTGGGGGCTGTACCAGGCCATTGACGTGATCGACGCCACCACCTTTGAGCTGTACCGCAGCAACATGCAGTCCATGATTGTGGATATGGTGACGGAGGCGGACATGGTGCTGTTCAACCGGTGCAGGGCGGACATGCCCTTGCCCAGCTGGAAGCGCACCATCCGGGCGGTAAACCGGATGTGCGAGATTGTGTTTGAGGATGAGGGCGGGGACGAGCTGGAGGTGGAGGACATCCTCCCCTACTCCCTGGAGGACAGCCACATCCAGCTGGAGGACGATGACTATGGCATCTGGTACCTCCACATTCAGGAGCATCCCCAGCAGTATGTGGGCAAGACCATCACCTTCCGTGCCCTGGCCATGACCAGCCCCAAGCTGCCCAAGGGCACCTTCATCCCCGGGCGCAACGCCATGACCTGCTGCGAAGACGATATCCGCTTTTTCGGCTTCCTGTGCAAGTATGACCAGGCCCGCACCCTGAAAAAGGGCCAGTGGATTACCATGACGGCCACCATCCAGTGGGAGCACGCCGACGTCTACCGGGAGGAGGGCGTGGTGCTTTACGCCCAAAGCGTGGAGCCCGCCCAGGCCCCCCAGGACCCCCTGGTCTATTTCCGTTAAACAAAAAAACGGCTCCCCGGCAGGCTTGACCGCCCGCCGGGGAGCTGTATTTTATGATTGGGTATGCAGGGCCTGCCGCACCAGCTCGATGAACCGCTCGCCAAAATGGGACAGATACCTGTCCTGGCGGTAGCCCACCACCAGGCGGCTGATGGTGGAGGGATCGTTCAGGGGGAACAGGTCCAGCTTTTCCGTGGATTGGTGGGAAGCGGCAATGCCGATGGTTTTCAGGAACAGGGCCGGGCAGATGGTGATGCCGATGCCCGCCTCCGCCATGGCCAGGGTGGTGATGGTATTTTCCGTCTCCAACACCAGCTTGGGCTTGAAGAAATACCGGCTGAAAAACTGGTCCACAATGCTGCGGGTGCGGTTGCCCCGCTTAATGAGGACAAAGGGCATGTTCTGGAAGGCGTCAATGTCCGCCCCCTCGGCAAACTGCTCCCGCATCTCCTGGGCCCGGTCCCCAAACAGCTGGTCGGTAAAGCTCCTGGGCACCGCCAGCATCAGCTGTTCCTCCGTCAGGGGGACCACCTCAACCCCCTCCAGCATAATGGGCTGGAAGCAGACAATCAAATCCACCCGCCCGTGGGCCAGCTCGTCCTCCAGGTGGGTGGAGTTGCCTTCATAGAGGGAAAATTCAACCATGGGAAATTCCGCCTGGAACCGGGGCAGCACCTCCGGCAGCAGCGCCAGACCGCAGGTATGGGAGATCCCCACCCGCAGCACCCCCATGTAATGGCGGTTGATATCCCCCACCTTGGCCAGATACTGGCTGTGAAGATCCAGAATCTGGGTGGCGGTCTGAACCAGCAGGTCTCCGGCGTAGGTCAGCGACAGCTTTGGGGAGCGGGTGAACAGCTTCACATCCAGCTCCCGTTCCATGTTGCTGATGTGGTTGCTCAGGGACTGCTGGGAGATATACAGCCGCTCCGCCGCCCTGGTAATGTTCAGTTCCTCCGCCACAAGCAGGAAATATTTCAAATGCAGAAAATTCATGGAAGCCCTCTCTCTATAATGAAATTCCTCTGTCATTTTTCGTTGGGTTATGTCTATTATAGCACAGTCAAATGGCTGTGGCAACCATCAGCAAAAATCTGCTTTCCCCCAGGTGCTTTTTGTGGTTTAATAGTAAATAGCAGGAGGCCGTGGTGTACTTTTCACAGATACAGCGGATAAAACGGCCTCAATTTCTTCTTCTCCTCCAACGGCGGGTCTTTCCGCCCTGGAGGCTGGAAACGCCGCAGGGACGCGGCACAACGGGAATTGAAACAAATGGAGAAAGGATGATTTCATCATGAAGTGCTTGATTATCGACGTGGTTCACAGCGCAATCGGCGAGGAGCTGGGTAAGTACATGCAGGTGGACACCAAGCTGCTGCCCACCCAGGAAGAGCTGGCTCAGCTGATCCCCGACTACGATGTTCTCATCATGCGCGTTGACCCCGCCATCAACAAGACGATTCTGGACGCCGCCAAGAATCTGAAGGTCATCGGCGTCTGCTCCGTGGGTCTGAACCACATCGATCTGGAGACCGCCAAGGCCAAGGGCATCCAGGTCATCAACGCCCCCGGCCTCAACGGCAACGCCGTGGCCGAGCTGACCATCTCCAAGATGCTGGACCTGTCCCGCCACACCATCCCCGCCAACGAGGACGTGAAGGTCAACCACAACTGGGATAAGTACAAGTTCGTGGGCCGCGAGCTGAGAGGCAAGACCCTGGGCATCCTGGGCTTCGGCCGCATCGGCCAGCGCGTGGGCGAGCTGGGCCGCGCCTTCCTGATGAACGTGGTCGCTTACGATCCCTACCTGCCCGCCAACGTGTTTGAGGAGCAGAAGGCCACCAGCATGAGCATCGACGAGGTGCTGAAGGTGTCCGACTTTGTTACCATCCATATGCCTCTGACCCCCGAGACCAAGGACCTGTTCAACGCCAAGTCCATTGCTGAGATGAAGGACGACGCTGTGGTGCTGAACATGAGCCGCGGCGGCATCGTCAACGAGAAGGACATGTACGAGGCCCTGAAGGCTGGCAAGATCGGCGGCTACGCCTCCGACGTGATGGAGAACGAGCTGGCCGCCGGCGGCCTGACCGAGGGCGCCGGGTTTGACTCCCCCCTGTTTGAGTGCGACAACTTTATCGTTACGCCCCACCTGGGCGCCCAGACCGTGGACGCCTCCCGGGACATCGGCGCCCACATCATCGCCAAGGTGAAAGAGGCCCTGGACCTGAAGTAATCCATCTGCGAAAAACCGTTCCCTACAATTTTTGAGGTCAGGGCCCCCCTGGGCCCTGACCTCGCTTTTTTCCCAGATGATCCACCGTAAGGAGGTACCGCCATGATTCGCATGGAATGTGATTACAGCGAAGGGGCACACCCCTGGATTTTACAGCGCCTGCTGGACACCAACCTGGAGCAGTCCCCCGGCTACGGCACAGACGGCTACTGCCAGCGGGCCCGGGAGCTGATCCGCGCCGCCTGCCAGGCGCCTCAGGCCGCCGTGGAGTTTCTGGTGGGCGGAACCCAGGCCAACGCCACCGTCATCGCCGCCCTGCTCCGCCCCTATCAAGGGGTGGTTTGCGCAGACACCGGCCACATCCACGTCCACGAGACCGGCGCGGTGGAGGCCGCCGGCCACAAAATCCTCCCCCTCCCCAGCGAGGACGGGAAGCTCCGTCCCCAGGACCTGGACGCCCTGTGCGCCGCCCACTTTGCCGACCCGTCCCGGGAGCATATGGTGCAGCCTGGTATGGTCTACCTCTCCCACCCCACGGAGTGCGGCACCCTGTACACCAGGCGGGAGCTGGAGGAGATCCGCCAGGTCTGCGGCCGATGGTCCCTGCCCCTGTTCATCGACGGGGCCCGCTGCGGCTACGGCCTGGCGGCGGAGGGCGCCGATGTGGACCTGCCCGACCTGGCCCGCCTGGCCCATGTCTTTACCATCGGCGGCACCAAGGTGGGCGCCCTGTTCGGTGAGGCGGTGGTCATGCCCGACCCCGGCCTCCTCCCCGATTTCCGCTACATGATCAAGCGCCACGGGGGGATGCTGGCCAAGGGACGTCTGCTGGGCATCCAGTTTGAAACGCTTTTCGAGGATGACCTGTACCGTCAGCTGGGCCGCCACGCGGTGGAGCTGGCCGGGCAGATCCGGGCCGCCCTGGAGCGCCGGGGCATCCCCCAGCGGTTCCCCACCACCGCCAACCAGATTTTCGCTGTGTTTACGCCGGAGCAGCGGGCGCGGCTGGAGGAGTCCTTCCTGTTCAATTTCTGGGAAGGGCTGCCCGACGGCCGGGTGGTGCTGCGGATCTGCACCAGCTGGGCCACCTCCGCCGGGGATGTGGACGCTCTCTGCGCCGCCCTGGCAGAGCTGTAACAGCGCCCCTATCCTTCCCCCAAAAAAGACAAAAGGCCGCCCCATATGGGGCGGCCTTTTCCGCTTGATTACCGTTTCCGCAGCAGCTCCTCCACCTGAGCCAGCTGCTCCACCGTGTTGACGCCCAGCATCTCATCGGGAGAGCAGGTGTCGCACAGGCCCACGCGGCCTCCCGCCGCCTTGATCAGGGCGGGGACGTCGGTGAGGTACAGCTCCCCCTGGGCGTTATCGTCCCGGAGCTGTCCCAGGCTGGCCAGCAGGCTGGGGGTGTGGAACAGGTAGGTGCCGGTATTGACCTCCCGGATCTCCTTCTCCTCCGGGGTGCAGTCCTTGTCCTCCACAATGGCCCGGAAGGAGCCGTCCGGCTCACGCAGCACCCGGCCGTAGTTGCCCCCCTCCGGCAGGATGGCGGACAGCATGGTGCAGGCGTTGCCCTCCCGGAGATGGACGTCCACCAGGGAACGGAAGGTCTCCTGGCGCATGAGGGGGGCGTCCCCACAGCAAATCAGCACATGGCCGTCAAAGCCCTCCAGCAGGTGGGCGGCGCACTGGACGGCGTGGCCGGTGCCGTGCTGCTCCTCCTGCAGGGCGTAGGGGTACTGGGGGTAGGCCTGGAGCACCTTCTCCTTCTTCCAGCCCACCACCAGGATGATATCCTCCTCAGGCAGGAAATCCAGGGCCTTGAGCACATAATGGATCAGGGGTTTTCCGTCGGCCAGCCGCATCACCTTGGGCAGGTCGATCCCCTCGGTCTGCAGGCGGGTACCCTTTCCCGCGGCCAAAATAAGGGCCTTGATTTCGCTCATGGGTTATTCTCCTTTCTCTGTCAGGCACTCCCGGCGCCACAGCTGGGGAAGCATTTGATAAAAGTTCCCCTGTTCCCGCCACAGCACCAGCAGCCGACCCTGAACCACCGAGATCTGGGCCGGCTCCTCCACAAACTCGTTGCTTACCCCAAGGGGGAAGTCCGCCGTCATGGTGTGGTCGGTCAGCTCAAATTTCAGGTTCTTCAGGGTGACTCCCTCCGCCTTGCCGCTGGAACAGAACACGGACAAAAACCCGCTCAGCCCCTGGGGGAAGGTCATGGATTCACAGCAAAGCGCCGTGGCCACCGTGCCCTCCCCGGCCAGTACCCCTCTGGCCCCCTGGGTGGTCAGCCAGGTCAGGGCCTGGAGGTTTGCCAGGGTGTGCTCCAGCCTGCCGCCCACCCCGCCAAGCAGGACAAACCGGCGGTAGCCACGGCTCAGCCCCTCCCGCAGGGCATAGACCATATCGGTGTCGTCCTTGGCGTTGGGCAGCTGCACCACATTGGGATGGTTGGGCCGGCGGCCCAGGGAGTCAAAATCCCCCACCACCAGTCCGGGGCGGACGCCGTAGGCCTCCAGCGCCTCATATCCCTTGTCGGCGGCAATCACAAGGTCCTCCACCCCAGGCTGAGGGCAGAGGGACCAGGACAGGGGCATAGCCCCCACTACATAACAAATCGGCTGATACATCAGCGCATTCCTCCTTCATCCATGCGCCTGTCAGGGCGGACCGGCAGTTTCGAATTCCGCCGCTCCGGCGCAGATGGAGATCCAGGTTCATTATACCGCCTGTCCCCTCCCCCCGCAAGCCCATTCCGTCCCACCGCTCCATTTTCTTTTTTCCCGGAAAAGGCCGGGGCCTGTACGGCCCCGGCCTGAGACTGTCGAAAAAGTGGCGCAGCCACTTTTTCGAGAAGGGCTGCACGCAAGATGGGCCTCGTTTCCTTGCGGAAAAGTCGGCCCATCTTGCGCGAGAAGTGTCATTTCCCAGGTACACGCCCCCGGAAATGACGGGATTTCATGTTATTCCGTCGCCTGCG
>CASFCW010000011.1 GCA_949293165.1 uncultured bacterium | reverse complement strand
ACTCCATTTTGTGCATGATATTTGCCGTTATTTCCCCAAATACGACCAGAACCCCTGTTTTCGCTCAATGAAAACAGGGGTTCTTCGACAGTCTGAGGGCCGCCGGAATATCCGGCGGCCCTGGTTGACCTGTGATTCCCTTTGGTCAGTCCTGAACCTCCCGCAGGCGCTTGACCGCGGCGGACTCCTGGACGCTCTTGACGGGGGCGGCAGCGGTGTACCGGCCCACGGCGGCGGTGCTCTTGCTCACCGGGGTAATGGTGCCGGCGCCGGCTACACAGCCGCCGGGGCAGCCCATGCCCTCCAGCAGGTACCCGTTGTACCGGCCGGTCTTGGCCATCAGCAGCATCTTCCGGCACTCCCGCAGGCCGTCGGCCCGCTCCACCTTGACCTCCCGCTCCGGGTCGATCTCCGCAATGGCGGCCTTCACAGCGGCAGCCACGCCGCCGGTCACGGCAAAGCCGCGTCCCTGGGCGGTGCCGGTCTTGAACTCCTCGTCGGGGTTGACAGGCATTTCCGCGGGGACGACGCCCTTGGCGTCAAAGATGCCCTGCATCTCCTCAAAAGTGAGCACAAAGTCCACATCGCTGCGGATGGTGCGCCGGGAGGCCTCCAGCTTCTTGGCGGTGCATGGCCCGATGAACACGATCCGCACGTCGGGATGGTCCTTCTTGTAAAGGCGGGCAGCCAGCACCATGGGGGTCATGGCCATGGAGATATAGTCCTTGAACTGGGGGAAGAGCTTCTTGGCCATCACGCTCCAGGAGGGACAGCAGGAGGTAGCCATAAAGGGCTGCTCGTTGGGCACCTTCTTCAGGAAATCCTCCGCCTCCTCCGCGGTGCACATGTCGGCGCCCACAGCAACCTCAATCACCTTCTGGAAGCCCACGCGGCGCATGGCCTCGCGGATCTGGGAGGAGGTAACCTTCTCACCGAACTGGCTGACAAAGGCGGGCGCCACGGCGGCCACCACCTTGTCGCCCTGCTTGATGGCCTGGATCAGCTGGAAGATCTGGCTCTTGTCGGAGATGGCGCCGAAGGGGCAGTTGACCAGGCACATGCCGCAGGAGACGCACTTGTCATAGTCAATCTTGGCCCGGCCCAGATGGTCGGAGCCGATGGCGTCCATGCCGCAGGCCTCGGCGCAGGGGCGCTCAATCTTCAAAATAGCGCCGTAGGGGCACTGGTCGGCGCACTTGCCGCACTTGATGCACTTGTCCTGGTCGATCACGCTCTTTCCCTGGGCCAGGCTGATGGCGCCCTTGGGGCAGATCTCTTTACAGGGGTGGGCCAGGCAGCCCTGGCACATATTGGTCACCTTTACCTGCTTGGTGGGGCAGGCATTGCAGGCGAAGGAGATAATGTTAATCAGCGGGGGCTCATAATATTTGTCGGGAATTACGCTCTCCTCCAGCTGGGAGTCCGACGGGCAATACTCCGTCACGTCCCGGAGGGGCAGGCCCATGGCAAGACGGATGCGCTCGCTGACCACGGCGCGCTCCACCATGATATTCTGGCGATGCTTTGCCATATCGCCGGGGATGATTTTGAAGGGCATGCGCCGAATCGTCTCGGCATAGTCGCCCCCCTCAAAGGCCATTCGGGCCACCTCGGTAAATACCTGGCGGCGGATATCGTCAATAAAGGTATGAACGCCACGCATCAGAGATTCCTCCTCATTCCATTCACACATGCAGGAAATCTTTCATTTTTAAACAGCACTATGGTATCATATATTTCCCCGTTTGACAACGGTTTTCCACCCAATCAAACCAGAGATTTCCACCCGTTTTCCCCTCCACGATCCGGGCAGATTGAACAATTTCCTGCTTATTTATCCCCCATTTACGGCAACTACCCATGATTTTGCTGGGATTTCCCCTTGAATTTCTCCCTGTTCTATGGCATACTAGGGCATACCAAAGGAGGGAGCAACCATGCTGGTTTCCACTCGAGGGCGGTACGCCCTGCGCGTGATGATCGACTTGGCGCAGCACAGCCCCGGGGGCTACATTCCCCTTCGTGATATCGCCGCCCGCCAGGGCATTTCGGAGAAGTATCTGGAAAGCATTGTCAAACTTCTGGCCCAAAACGGGGATCTCCACGGCCTGCGGGGCAAGGGGGGCGGCTACCGGCTCACCCGCAGCCCCCAGGAGTATACCGTCGGCCACATCCTGCGCCTGGCGGAGGGCTCGCTGGCCCCGGTTTCCTGCCTGGAGGTCGGCTCCCTGCCCTGCCCCCGCAGCGGCCAGTGCCCCACCCTGCCGGTGTGGCAGCGGCTGAACAACCTGGTGGCGGAATACCTGGACGGCGTAACCCTGGCCGACCTTCTCCAGGAGGAGGAGGCCCCGTCCTGACAGAAAGGAAGTGTTCCGGTGAAGCTGATTTCCTGGAATGTAAACGGGCTGCGCGCCTGCATGAAAAAGGGGTTTTTGGATTTTTATGCCAAGGAGCGGCCCGACTTCTGCTGCCTGCAGGAGACCAAGATGGAGGTCGGCCAGGCGGATGTCCCGCTGGGGGACGGCGTTTTGGAGTTCTGGAACTCCGCGGAAAAAAAGGGCTACTCCGGTACGGCCGTCTTTACCCCCCACGGGCCTGTGTCCGCCGCCTACGGCATGGGCGTGGAGGCGCATGACCACGAGGGGCGGCTCATCACCCTGGAGTACCCCCGGTTTTACCTGGTCTGCTGCTACACCCCCAACGCCCAAAACGAATTGAAGCGCCTGGATTACCGCATGGCCTGGGAGGATGACCTGCGGCGGTACCTCATGGCGCTGGATGAGCGCAAGCCGGTGATCTACTGCGGCGACCTGAACGTGGCCCACCGGGAGATCGACCTGAAAAACCCCAAGACCAACCGGAACAACGCCGGCTTTACCGATCAGGAGCGGGACAAGCTCACCGTCCTGCTGGACAGCGGCTTTACCGATTCCTTCCGCTACCTCCACCCCGACGCGGAGGGGATCTACTCCTGGTGGTCCTACCGCTTCAACGCCAGGAAGAACAACGCGGGGTGGCGCATTGACTACTTCATCGTGTCCAACCGCCTGGCCCCAAACATCCTTCGGGCGGAGATTCTGACGGACGTGGAGGGCAGCGACCACTGCCCCGTCCTGCTGGAGCTGGATTTGGCCGGAGGTGAAGGCGATGCCTGAATTCGATGGGGCCTGCTACCCCTACCCTTCCCGCCGGAATATGGTCTTTGCCCGGAAGGCCATGGCCTGCACCTCCGTCCCCCAGGGGGCCCAGATCGGCCTGGACATCATGAAGGCGGGGGGCAACGCCGCAGACGCGGCGGTGGCCATGGCCGCCGCCATGCCCCTTCTGGAGCCCACCGGAAACGGTTTGGGCTCCGACTGTTTTGCCCTGGTGTGGATGGAGCGGGAGAAGCGGCTGTACGGCCTCAACGCCAGCGGCGTGGCCCCCGCCGCCCTGTCCGCCCCCATGGTTCGGGCGCTGGGATATACCCAGATGCCATTCACCGGCTGGCTGCCCGCCATGGTGCCGGGCGCTCCCGCCGGATGGGCGGAGCTGAACCGCCGGTTTGGCTCCAAAGGGTTGGCGGAGCTGTTTTCCCCCGCCATCCGCTCCGCCCGTGAGGGCGTGCCGGTGGCGGTCAACCTGCAGCCCCAGTGGCGGAAGGACGCCCAGCGGATTCTGGATGACTCCGCCGCCTGCCCCGCGCCCCATCAATACTGGAGGCGGGTTTTTCTCAAAGAGGACGGCAGCCCCTACCGGGCGGGGGATCTGTTCCGGTGGGCGGAATATGCCCAGACCCTGGAGGAGCTGGCCTCCACCGGCTGCGAGAGCTTCTACCGGGGCGCCCTGATGGAGCGAATCGTGGCCTTCAGCCGGGAGACCGGCGGCTATTTCCAGGCGGAGGACTTCCGGGGCTACCGGCCGGAGTGGGTGGAGCCCATCTCCACCGACTACAAGGGCTATACCGTCTGTGAAATGCCCCCCAACGGCCACGGCATCACCGTACTTATGGCCCTGAACCTGCTCAGCGGGCTGGAGCTGCCCCGGCAGCGGGAGTGCGGCGAGACCTATCACAAGATTCTGGAATGCATCAAGCTGGCCTTTGCCGACGCCAAAACCTACGTGGCCGACCCCCGGTACATGAAAACCCAGGTTGCCCAGCTGCTGTCCCCGGAATACACCGCCCGCCGCCGGGCGCTGATCGGCGGCAGGGCCCGGATGCCGGAGGCGGGCGACCCCTCCTGCGGCGGGACCGTTTACCTGTGCACCGCCGACCCGGAGGGGAATATGGTCTCCTTCATCCAGAGCAACTACACCACCTTCGGCTCCGGCGTCGCCATCCCCGGCACGGGGATCTCCCTGCAAAACCGGGGGGCCAATTTCTCCCTGGACGACGGCAGCGACAACGCGCTGGCCGGGGGCAAGCGCTCCTACCACACCATCATCCCCGGCTTTCTCATGAAGGGCGGGGAGGCGGTTGGCCCCTTCGGCGTCATGGGCGCCTTCATGCAGCCCCAGGGCCATGTGCAGGTGGTGGTGAATACGGTGGATTACCACATGAATCCCCAGGCCTGCCTGGATGCCCCACGGATGCAGTGGATGGGCGGCCTGGACATCCAGCTGGAGCGGGAGGTCCCCACCCATGTGGCCGCCCAGCTGGAGGCCATGGGCCACCGGGTGACAGTGGCCAATTCCAACATAGACATGGGCCGGGGACAGATCATCTGGCGCACGGAAAAGGGCCTGCTGGCCGGGGGCACCGAGCCCCGGTGCGACGGTTCCATTGCCGCCTGGTGACAGGTGTCTCCCCCGGATTTTGAGAAAGAGAGGCGTTCCATATGAAGATCGCGGAGCTGTTTGGAAAGGGCCGCCCGGTCTTTTCCTGCGAGGTATTCCCCCCGAAGAAGGAAACCCCCATTGACTCCATTTACCAGACCCTGGACGGATTGAAGGACATCCACCCGGACTTTATCAGCGTGACCTACGGCGCGGGCGGCACCAGCAGCGGCAACCGCTCCACCCAGGAGATTGCCGCCCTGATCCAAAACCGGCTGCATATCCCCGCCATGGCCCACCTCACCTGCCTGGCCTGCACCAAGGGGGAGGCCACGGAGATCCTGTCCGCCCTGCGGGACAGCGGGGTGGAGAATGTGCTGGCCCTCCGGGGGGACCGCAACCCCAACTACCCCCCCAAGAACGATTTTCAGCATGCCAGCGACCTGGTGGCCTTTATCCGCCGCCGGGGGGACTTCGGCGTGTCCGGAGCCTGCTACCCGGAGGGGCACCCGGAAAGCCCCGACCCCGTCTCTGACATCCGCTATCTGAAGGAGAAGGTGGACGCGGGGGCCCAGCATCTGGTCAGCCAGCTGTTCTTTGACAACGACGACTTTTACCGCTTCCTGGAGCGGTGCCGCATCGCCGGCATCAACGTCCCCATTGAGGCGGGGATCATGCCCGTGCTCAACCGCTCCTCCATCGAGCGGATGGTGTCCCTGTGCGGCGCCTCCATGCCCCGGAAGCTCACCCGCCTGCTGGCCCGGTACGGCGACCACCCGGAGGCCCTCCGCCAGGCCGGCCTGGCCTACGCGGTCAACCAGATCACCGACCTTCTGGCCGCCGGGGTGGACGGCATCCACCTCTACACCATGAACAATCCCGCCGTGGCCCGCCACATCAGCGACAATGTGGCCGCCCTCCGGGGCCTGTAACCCACCCGCGGTGGATCAGCTCAGCCTCTCCTCCCTGGAAATTGACCAGGTGCTTCGGTACATGGGCTGCCCTCCCGGCCAGGCGGACCCCTCCCTGCGGCAAACGGCGCAGGACTGCGCCGGGGAGCTGCTGTCCGTCATCCGCCCCCGGTGGGCCAGCCGGGTCTTTTCCCTGTCCTTTGAGGGGGGCGGCGTCCGGCTGGACGGCGGGCTTCTCCTCCCCGGCCGGGATTTGCAGCGCCATCTGGCCGGCTGTACCCAGGCGGCTCTGTTCGCCCTGACCCTGTCCGCCCAGGCCGACGCCTGCATCCGCCGGGCGGAAAGCCGGGATATGCTCCGCGCCCTGGCCCTGGACTGCTGCGCCAGCCAGGCGGTGGAGCAGCTGTGCGACCGGGCGGAGGCCATGCTCCAGGCCCGGTTCCCCGGCTGCTTCTTCCCCTACCGGTTCAGCCCGGGGTATGGGGATCTGCCCCTCACCCTCCAGGGTGAGCTGCTTCAGCTGCTGGACGCGCCCAGGAAAATCGGCCTGTGCGCCACCGCCAGCCATCTGCTCACCCCAAGGAAATCGGTCACCGCCCTGATGGGGGTGTCCCACTCCCCTGTGGCCCCGGCCGCCCGCAGCTGTGTGGGCTGTCCGGGAGCGCACAGCTGCCAATACAGAAAGTCAGGTGGTCACTGTGGAATTTCGAACCCTGCTCAATAGCGGCCGTCCCATCCTGCTGGATGGCGGCATGGGCACCATGCTCCAGGCCAGGGGCCTGCCTGTGGGCGCAATCCCGGAGCTGACGGCGCTGGAGCACCCCGACTGGCTGGAGGAGATCCACACCGCCTACGTCCAGGCCGGCGCCCAGATCCTTTACGCCTGCACCTTCGGCGCCAACCGGGAAAAGCTGGCCCACTGCGGCGCGTCGGTGGAGGAGATCGTCCCCGCCGCCGTGTCCATCGCCAAAAAAGCCGCCGGCGGGAAGGCCCTGGTGGCACTGGACATCGGCCCCATCGGCCAGCTGCTGGAGCCCACAGGCACCCTGGGCTTTGACCAGGCGGTGGATATTTTCGCCCAGGTGGTCCGGGCAGGCGCGGCGGCGGGGGCCGACCTCATCGCCATCGAGACCATGACCGACCTGCAGGAGGCCCGGGCCGCCCTGTTGGCCGCCAAGGAAACCGCCGCTCTGCCCGTCCTGGTCACCATGACCTACGAGGCCTCCGGGCGCACCTTCCTGGGCTGCTCCCCCGCCTGCGCCGCCCTCACCCTGGAGGGGATGGGGGCCGACGCCATCGGCGTCAACTGCTCCCTGGGCCCCCGGGAGATGCCCCCTCTGGTGGAGGAGCTGCTCCGTTGGAGCACCCTGCCCATTGTGCTGAAACCCAATGCCGGCCTGCCCCATCCCGACGGCTCCGGCTACGACATCACGCCCCGGGAATTCGCCCAAAGCCTGGCCGCCTTGGCCGAAATGGGGGTGCAGATCTTCGGGGGATGCTGCGGCACCACCCCGGAGTACATCGCCCTGCTGGCCCAGGCTCTGGAGGGCCGCCAGGTCAGCCCCGTCCCCCGCGCCGTCCCCGCCGCCGTGTGCAGCGGCACCCAGGTGGTGCCCATCGACCGGGTGCGGGTCATCGGCGAGCGGATCAACCCCACGGGAAAGAAGGCCATGAAGGAGGCCCTCCGTCGGGAGGACATGAATTTCATCCTCAACCAGGCGCTGGAACAGACCGGAGCCGGGGCGGACATCCTGGATGTGAATGTGGGCCTTCCGGAGGTGGACGAGACAGCCATGATGACGGCGGCGGTAAAAGCCATCCAGGGCATCACCGACGCCCCCCTCCAGCTGGACTCCACCGACCCCAATGTGCTGGCCGCCGCCCTGCGGGTGTACTGCGGCAAGGCCATTATCAACTCCGTCAACGGGGAGGAGGCCTCCTGCCGGGCCATCCTGCCCCTGGCCAAAAAATACGGCGCCGCCGTGGTGGGCCTGACCCTGGATGAAAGGGGCATTCCCGACTCGGCTCAGGCCCGGGTGGACATCGCCCAAACCATTCTCCGCCGCGCCCTGGAGGCCGGGCTGCGGAAGGAGGACGTATACATCGACTGCCTCACCCTCACCGTCTCCGCCCAGCCGGAGGGGGCCGCCCAGACCCTGGAAGCTCTGAAGCGGATCAAATCGGAGCTGGGGCTGAAAACGGTGCTGGGGGTGTCCAACATCTCCTTCGGCCTTCCCGCCCGGCCCCTGGTAAACCAGAATTTTCTCACCATGGCCATGTCCGCCGGGCTGGACCTGCCCATCCTCAATCCCAACGCAGAGGCCATGATGGCGGCGGTGCGGTGCTACCACCTGCTGATGAACCTGGACGAAAACGCCAGGGAATTCATCTCCGCCTACGGCAGCGCCTCCGTCTCCACCACCATCACCGGAACGTCCGCCGCCGCCCCCACCGCCGCGGGCGCCCCCCGCTCCCTGTCGGAGATCGTGGCCGCCGGCCTGAAGGGGGACGCCGCGGCGGCCACCCGCGCCCTGCTGGAAACCACCGCCCCCATGGACATTGTGGACGGGGTGCTCATCCCCGCCCTGGACCAGGTGGGCGCGGAGTTTGAAGCCGGGCGGGTCTTTCTCCCCCAGCTGATCCAGTCCGCCGGCGCCGCCCAGGCCGCCTTTGAGGTGATCCGGGACGCCCTGGCCGACAGCGGGAGCAATCAGGACAGCCGGGGCCCCATCGTCCTGGCCACGGTAAAGGGGGATATCCACGATATCGGCAAAAACATTGTCCGCGTCCTGTTGGAAAACTACGGCTTTGCCGTGATTGACCTGGGCCGTGATGTGGACCCCGCCGCCGTGGCGGAGGCAGTCCGCACCCATCACGCCCCCCTGGTGGGCCTGTCCGCCCTGATGACCACCACCCTGGGCAGCATGGCGGACACCATCCGCCTCCTCCACGAACAGGGGCTGCCCTGCCGGGTGATGGTGGGGGGCGCGGTGCTCACCCCGGAGTACGCCGCCCAGATGGGCGCGGATTACTACGCCCGGGACGCCAAGGAGAGCGTGGACATCGCCAAGTCCCTTCTGTGCTGATTCCCTTCATTCCACCACCCAAAGGAGGCCTAACCTGTGCATCAGCTCCCCAACCGAGAGACCGCCACCCCGGGCAGCAGCCCGCCCAGCAAGCGCCAGGGCCTGCTCAAATGGGCCCTGGGCATTCCCTGCGGCGCGCTTCTTGCCCTGGGAGCCGTCGCCCTGTGGACCGTTCTAACCACCCCGGACACCATCTCATACCGGGGGCAGGAGATCCCTGTGGTGAAGGAATTGGAGCTCAACCACTACGACCCCACCCGCTTCATCCCCGATGAGCAGGGGTGGATGACCTATCAAAGCGACAGCCAAACCGCTGTAACCGGCATTGACGTCTCCGTCTACCAGGGGGAAATCGACTGGCAGGCGGTGGCGGACAGCGGCGTGGAGTTTGCCATCATCCGACTGGGCTACCGGGGGTATGTCACCGGCGCTTTGCAGACGGATTCCACCTTCCGGCAGAACCTGGAGGGCGCCCTCCAGGCCGGGCTGGATGTAGGCGTCTACTTCTTCTCCCAGGCCACCACCGTGCTGGAGGCGGAGGAGGAGGCCGACTACGTGCTGGAGGCCATCCGGGGCTACCCCATCCGCTGCCCCGTGGTCTTTGACTGGGAATTCATCCATACGGAGGACGGCGCCCGCACCGATTACGTGGACGGCGACACCGTCACCCAGTGCGCCAGGGCCTTCTGTGACCTGGTGGAGGTTGCCGGCTACACCCCGGCATTGTACCTGAACCTGGAAATGGGCTACCTGTTCTACGACCTGGGCCAGCTGGCGGATGTCTCCTTCTGGCTGGCCGACTACCAGCCCGCCCCCAGCTTCTACTACGATTTTTCCATGTGGCAGTACAGCAGCCAGGGTACCGTCCCCGGCATACAGGGGAATGTGGATATGAACCTCTATTTCCCTGCCTGGCAATCTTAAAAACGTCCGCCGCCGGATACCTGTTCCGGCGGCGGATTTTTCTGTATGAGCGGGCCACAGGCAGGGCAAGGTAACGGCAGAGTATGTACTCCGCGGAGGAAGGATGCCCCATGATCCGGAAAAAAGATTTGTTCATGCTGATTACCTATGCGGCCGTTCTCACGCTGGCCGTTGTAAAAGCGGACGTCCTGTGGTCGGCCGCGTCCCTGGCCGTGGGCAGCAGCCGCCCCCTTCTCATCGGCTTTGTCGTCGCCTTTGTGCTGGACCGCCCCTGTTCCTTTTTCTGCCGCCGGTACCGCCGCAACCTGGGGGCCCGGTTTCAGGGGCTGGCCCGGCCATTAGCGGTGCTCACCGCCTATCTGGCGCTGCTGTCCGCCGTGGTGGTGCTGTTCTCTCTGCTCCTTCCCCAGCTGGCCATGAGCCTCCAGGCCCTTTTGGAGGGCCTGAGCGGCTACATGGCCAACCTGCAGGCCCTGATGGACCGTCTGGCTGCCCGGCTGGACTGGTGGGCCCCCGCCATTTTGGACCTCTCCGGGGTAAGCAGCGGCCTGGAGGGCCTGCTGGGCAGCATGCTGGGCCGGCTGACCGATACAGCAGGACAGGTCATGGTGCTGACAGAGGGGCTGTTCACCCTGCTGGTCACCACGGTAATCGCCCTGGTATTTTCCGTCTACCTGCTGGCCGGCAAGGAGAACCTGCTGTCCCAGGGGCGGCGCCTGGTGCGGGCCTATCTGCCCCAGCCCATGGCCGGCCGTCTGGTCCAGGTCGTCCATATCAGCAGCGGCATCTGCTCCGGCTTCGTGGCCGGGCAGCTGGCGGAGGCGTGCATCCTGGGGACGCTGTGCGCCCTGGGCACGGCGTTTATCCAGGCGGATTTCGCCCTGCTCATCGGGACCATCATCGGCCTGTCCGCCCTGATCCCCGTAGCCGGGGCCTATATCGGCGCTTTGCTGTCCGCCTTTCTCCTGCTGATGGTCTCCCCCATCCGGGCCTTGATATTCCTCATTTTTCTGGCCGTGCTCCAGCAGGTTGAGGGCAGCGTGATCTATCCCCGGGTGGTGGGCGCCTCCATCGGGCTGCCCGGCATCTGGGTGCTGGCGGCGGTGACGGTGGGAGGCGGCCTGTTCGGCCTGGCCGGTCTGCTGCTCAGCGTGCCTGCCGCCTCCGTGGCCTACACCCTGCTCCGGCTGGACGTCCGCCGGCGTTTGGACGGCTGAGCCGGGCAACAGAAAAATCCCCCAAACCGTGTTTGGGGGATTTGTTGAGTTATCCGATGCTGCCCAGCACCGCGCCCAGGACCAGCACCACCACGGTCACGCCGCAGTACACATACTTGGCCAGGGGGTAGAACCAGCTGCCCAGAGGCTTGCTCCGGGCCAGGTTCACCTGCTGGAGCACGTAGTCCTTCCCGCAGGCCCAGAAGAACATCACCCCGGCCAGCAGCGCGCCCAGGGGGCAGATGTAAATGGAGCACACGTCCATCCAGGGGGAAACCACCGGCGCGATGGCCAGGCCCACGCCCAGGCCCAGGGCGCCGATAATCCCGCAGGCCGCCCACCTGGGCAGATGGAACAGCTCCTGCAGGGTGGCGGTGGGCGCCTCGTAGAGGTTGATGAGGGAGGTGAGGGCGGCAAAGGTCACCGCCAGGAAAAAGACAATCAGGATCAGCCCGCCGCCGGGGATGCCGGACAGCACGTTGGGCAGGAAAATGAACATCAGGCCCGGGCCGCTCTGGTTCAGCTGCTGCCCGGCCACCGCCATGGCGGGGATAATCACCAGGGCAGCCAGAACAGCGGCCGCGGTGTCAAACAGGGCCACCATCTTGGCGTCGGCCGGGATATTGGAGTCCTTGCTCAGGTAGGAGCCGTAAATCAGCGTCCCGTTCCCCGCCACCGACAGGGAGAAGAAGGCCTGGCCCAGGGCGTAGACCCACACCAGGGGGTCCAGCAGCCCCTCCGGCTGGAGGACGAAAATGTACTGATAGCCGGCCGCCGCCTCCGGCAGGGTGGCCAGATAGATGGCCAGGCCGATAAACAGGGCGTAAAACAGGGGCATCATAATCTTGTTGGCCCGCTCAATGCCCTTGGCAATGCCGAAAATCAGGATCAAAACGGTGGCTGCCATCCCCACCGTCTGCCAAAGGGTGTTCTGGGCGGACACCGCGCCGAACATGGCGTTAAAGCCCTCCACCCCCTCCTGCTTCATCAGGGTGCCGGACAGGGCCTCCACCAGGTATCGGAAAATCCACCCCGTCACCACGGAGTAGCCGATGGCCATGGCCAGGGAGCCCAGCACCGGGATCAGCCCCAGCAGCCTGCCGGGGCGGTCGCTGCCCATCCGTTTCTTGGTGGCAAAGCCAAAGGCGTCCACCGGCCCGGACCGGGTGCCCCGGCCCAGGGCCATCTCCCCGATGACGCCGGTAGAGCCAATCAAAACCACAAAAATCAGGTAGGGGATTAAAAACGTCGCCCCGCCGTACTGGGACACCCGGGCGGGGAACAGCCAGATGTTTCCCATCCCTACCGCCGAGCCGATACAGGCCAGGATAAAGCCCCATTTGGAGCGCCAGGAATCTCGCTTGGTGCTGTGCATCATGTTACACGTCCTTTCTGCTTCACCACACAGCATACCATACCTGGCCCGAAAAGACAAACAAAAAACAGTTTTCCACATGGCCTGTGGAAAACTGTCCAGAAATGGAATATTTTGTATTTTACCGTTCTGAGAGGATTGGGCCGGCACATGGGGACTGGGCCTTCCTCCCCGCCAGCAGCACCCCGGCGCACAGGGCGGTAAAGGGAGCCACCGTCACAAGGCCGAAGGAGCCGATGACCGTGTGGATCAGCTCAGCGGCCACATATTTGTAGTTGAGCATGAACGCCACCGGCGTACCCTGGGCCATAAAGACCATCAGCAGGGCGACATAGCCGCCGGAGTAGGCGAACAGCAGCGTGGTGGTCATGGTGCCCATGGCCGCCCGCCCCACATTCAGCCCGGACCGGGCCGCGTCCTTCCAGGACAGGTCGGGCCGTTTTTCTACCACCTCGTGGACGGCGGAGGTAATGTCCACGGACAAATCCATCACCGCCCCGGAGGCCCCCAGGAAAATAGACGCCATGAAAATCCGGGTCAGGTTCAAATGCTGGTAGCCGGAATACAGCAGGCTTTCGGAATAGGCCATCACCGCCCCATGGATCTGGAACAGGTTGGTAAATACCACCCCCAGCACGCAGGTGACCAGGATGCCCAGGAAGGAGCCGGAAACGGCGGCCAGGCACCGGCGGTCAAAGCCGTATACCAGGGCGATAATCAGCACCGTGAGGAACAGGGTAATGGCCAGGCCCACCCAGATAGGGTTCCACCCCTTCAGATACAGGGGTACCAGCACCTTCCAAAGGGTCAGCACCGTCAGCACGAAGGAGGCGACGGCCCGCACGCCCCCCGGCCCGGCGAACAGGATCAGCAGCAGGGCGAAGGCGGCGGCCATCAGGGCCTCCCAGCCCAGCCGGTCATGGTCGGACATGGTGACGTTGGTGACGGTATCCCCGTTGTGGCTGACCACCACCAGGGCCTTGTCCCCCGGCTCGTAGAGCTTGTCCTGCTCCAGGGAGCCGTTGAGCATATTGACGCCGGTGACGGTCTGCCCGGCGAAGGCCCCGTCCAGCAGCTCCAGGGTGCAGCGCTGCTCCCCGGAACGGACCAGCCCTGTGTCCCGGATGGCGGAATCGTCCACCGCCAGGACCCGGGCGGAGCACCGCTCCGCCTCCTGATAGAGGGCGGCGTCCTCATACCCGGTGGGCAGGAGCATCAGAAATACAATAGCCAGCAGGCAGACCAGCACAGGGGCGTGGCGGCGCAGGCAGCTGGAGGACGGGAACTTTGGCATAGCGGGAAAGACTCCTTCCAGAATCAACATTTCCGGCCCCGCCCCGCCCATAGGGCGGGGACAGGGCCGCGGCGTACATGGGGGATCAGGCGATACCCAGCATATCGGCCAGCTTGTTGTAGATGTCAGTGTTATCGTAGTAGCCGTTGAACTCCTGGGCATTGACACCCTGGGCCAGCACCGCAACAGGCAGGCCGGTGTGGCTGTAGGAGGTAAAGGACACGCCGGACTTATTGTTGATAATGTGGGTCAGCGTGACGGACAGGGGCTCATAGCCGCCGTAAAGGACCGTCTCCTCCTGATCATACTGGCTGGTGGCAGTGCCGTTGACCGTCTTCTCATAGGCAGCGCGGAGCTTCTCCTGCTCGTAGGGAGTGAGCACCAGCTTGTCCCCCTCCTCGCCTTCCAGCTTCAGTCCGAACAGCTGGGTGACATCCTTCATCACATCCTCGAAGGAGGTCTTGTTCTCCTTGTATCCGGCCACATAGTCGCTGTCAAACTTGGCGAAGGAGATCTTCTGGCTGTCCAGCAGATCCAGATAGGTGTCGTAATCGGTACCGGCAAAGCCGATGGTCATACCGCCGGTCTCGTGGTCGCCGGTGACCAGGATCAGGGTCTCGTCAGCGTGCTCCTTGGCAAAGTCCACAGCCACCTGCACCGCATCGGCCAGAGCCTGGGTATCGTGGATGGAGGAAGCGGCGTCATTGGCGTGGCAGGCCCAGTCGATTTTGCCGCCCTCGCACATCAGGAAGAAGCCGTCCTCATCCTTCTCCAGCACCTCGATGCCCTTGGCAACATGGTCGGCCAGAGACCACATATCCTCGGTACGGTCCAGCTCATAGGCCATGGCGTCGCCGTCAGCCAGATGCTCGTCCACGATGATGACAGGCCCACCGGTGACGGTCTCCGCCTCAGCCTGGGTCTTGACCACCTTGTAGCCTGCCTTCTCCGCCAGGGCGTACAGATCCTCCTGGTCACCCTCAGCGCCGGTGGGCTTCAGCAGACCGCCGCCGGAGAAGTACTCAAACCCGGACTCCACCAGCTCCAGGCCGATCTCGTAGTAGTCGTTGCGGCTGGCCTGGTGGGCATAGAAGGCGGCAGGCGTGGCGTGGTTCAGGTTGACCGAGGAAATCACGCCCACACTCATTCCCAGCTGCTCATGGACCTGTTCGGAAATGGTCTCATAAGCGGTGGTGCCGGTCTCATCCATGTTGATGGTTCCGGAATAGGTCTTATGTCCGGTGGAAATCGAGGTGGCGGTGGAGGCGGAGTCGGGGCAGAAGCTGTTGGAGTCGTAAGTAACCGCGGATCCGGCAGCCTCAAAGTTCATAAAGTTCAGGTAGGAAGGGCCGTCCAGAGTGGCTCCGCCGTTGTCATCCAGACTGGGTTCCGCCTGCCAGTAGTCTTCATCCTTCAGCGCGCCCAGATAGTCGGCGGTGGACTGGATCTGGGGATAGCTCATGCCGTCGCCGATGAACAGGAAGACATACTTGGGGGCCTTCCCCTCGTTGGCAACCGTATTGACACTGGGCTGCTGACTGCCGTCGGGGGTCTGAGCCGCGCCGGTGGTGCAGCCGGCCAGGCAGGCGGCCGTCAGCGACAGGGTCAGGGTGGATACGAGGATCCGTTTGATCATGGTTGTTTCCTCCATTTTACTCATTTCTCCCGTAGGACAGCCCCTATTGTACGCAAATTTACTCCCGCCATCTACACAGGTTTGGTCAAAGGAATGTGAAGGATGGGAAAAACAACCGCCGGAAACGTTAAGGACATGAAAAATCCCCCGCCCAAAAAGCAGGGGTCCGTAAAACAGTTGCAGGCCCGGTAGATGTTTCTGCCGGGACTTTTCTTGTATATATTGCGTCATTATGATAGAATAAAAAAGTCTATAAATTGTGTAAACAACCGGAGGAAATACAATGACTATTCACGAAATGCAAAATTTGAATAGAGCTGCTATGGAATATGCCTCAACAATTATTGTGCCCGGTATGACGCTCGTTGAACTTCGTAAATTATGTGAGGAATATATGCTCTCACACGGTGCGGATTCCTTTTGGTATTGGAATGTGGGCTCTTTTGTGTTTGCTGGCGATAAGACTGCAGTATCGGTATCCGGTCGTGAGTATAAAACAGATGATCACATTATTGAAATGAACGATATTATCACAATAGATTTGAGCCCACAAAACAACTGCGTTTGGGGCGACTACGCAAGAACGCTAATCGTAGAAAACGGCAGTATCGTCAAAGACATAGAACAAATTCAAAATGACGAATGGCGAGACGGCCTCAAAATGGAAGCATATCTGCACAAAGCCATGCTTGGCTTCGTGGACGAGAACACAACGTTTGAGGAGCTGTTCTACTACATAAATGATCAAATCAAAGCCCGTGGATACGTTAACCTTGATTTCCTTGGCAATTTGGGGCATTCCATAGTTAAGGACAAGAGCCACCGTATCTACATTGAAAAAGGGAACACAGAAAAACTGTCCGCTGTTGAAGCGTTTACTTTTGAACCGCATATTAGCTTGCCTGGATCTTTATACGGATTCAAAAGGGAAAACATCTACTCTTTCAATGATGATACTTTGGTAGAGCTGTAAAATAATTGTGATAATTGGCACATATTCATATGTATCAGACTGGCAAAGGGCGCACTTCTATACACCATTTGGTGTAGTGCGTCATATGCGGCTCTGCCCACACAAAGCCTCCCCTGTGTAAGGGGAGGTGCTCCGAAGGAGCGGAGGGGTTGTCAATCCCTCAGTCAGCTTCGCTGACAGCTCCCTTTACACAAGGGAGCCTTTCCGAACCCGATACACAATACAAAAATCCGACCTATGTTCGTAACCATAGGTCGGATTAACTGTTTTACGAGCACCCGCTTAACCGGGCAGGGGATCTGTATCAGGAAAGACGGTTTTTAAAGTCCTCGTAGCCGAATTGACGGATCAGGGTCAGCTTCCCGTCTCTGCCCCGCCAGACAATCTGGGGCAGGGGCATGCCGTTGAAGGTATTGGTCTTGACCATGGTATAGAGGGCCATGTCCTCAAACACCAGCTCGTCCCCCTCTTCCAGGGGTTTATCGAAGGAGTAGTCCCCGATGATGTCCCCGGACAGGCAGGTGGGCCCGCCCAGGCGGTAGGTATAGGCCTTCTCTCCCGCTTCCCCACTGTCTTTCAGCGGAGGGCGATAGGGCATTTCCAGCACGTCGGGCATGTGGCAGGCGGCGGAGGTATCCAGAATGGCCAGATCCATGCCGTTGTGCAGCGTCTCCCGCACAGAAGTCACCAGGAATCCGGCGTGGTACACCACAGCCTCCCCCGGCTCCAGATAAACCTCCACGCCGTACCGCTCCCGCAGCCCCTTCACCAGGGCAATCAGGCGATCCACCTGATAGTCCGGCCGGGTGATGTGGTGGCCGCCCCCCAGATTGAGCCACTTCAGCCCCTTGAGGTAGGGACCGAACTGGTCCTCAAAAGCCTTGAGGGTAGTCTCCAGGTCGTCGGCATTCTGCTCGCACAGGGTATGGAAGTGCAGCCCATCCAGCAGCTCCAGCTGCTGGGGGCGGAAGTTTTCCAGGGTGGTACCCAGACGGGAGCCGGGAGCGCAGGGGTCGTAGATCGCGTGGCCCTCCTGGGTGGAGCACTGGGGGTTGATCCGCAGCCCCACCTGCTTTCCCGCCTCTCTGGCCCGGCGGGCAAACCTCTCCACCTGCCGGGGGGAGTTGAATACAAAGTGGTCGGCCAGGCTCAGCAGCTGGGTAAACTCCTCCTCCCCGTAGGCGGGGGAAAAGACATGCACCTCTCCGGGAAAGTGCTCCCGGCCCAGCCGGGCCTCGTACAGGCCGCTGGCGGTGGTGCCGGCCAGATACTGGGAGATCAGCGGATAGGCGTAATAGACGGAAAAGGCTTTCTGGGCCAGAAGGATCTTGCATCCGGCCTCCTGCTGCACATGGCGGAGAATCTCCAGATTATGGAGCAGTCGCTCCTCGTCCAGCAGGAAGTACGGAGTTTTCAGCCACTGTGCCATCAGTCCACCAGCTCCGGGTTGTCCTGGATCTGCCAAGGCAGGCCCCACTGATTCAGGGCGTCCATGTAGGGATCGGGATCAAACTCCTCTACTGTGAACACGCCGGGCTTGTTCCACTTACCGGTGAGCAGCATCATGGCGCCGATCATGGCGGGTACACCGGTGGTGTAGCTGATGGCCTGAGAGCCCACTTCCTTGTAGCACTCCTGATGGTCGCACACGTTATAGATATAGGCGGTCTTTTCCTTGCCGTCCTTCACACCGGTGAAGATACAGCCGATGTTGGTCTTGCCCACGGTGCGGGGACCCAGGGAGGCGGGATCGGGCAGCAGGGCCTTCAAAAACTGGATGGGGACGATCTCATGGCCCTCAAACTGGATGGGAGTGGTGGACAGCATCCCCACATTCTCCAGACACTTCATATGGGTGAGATAGCTCTGGCCGAAGGTCATGAAGAAACGGATGCGCTTGACGCCGGGGATGTTCTTGGCCAGGGACTCAATCTCCTCGTGGTGGAGCAGGTACATATCCTTCTGGCCCACCTGGTCGAAGTTGTACTCCCGCTTGATGGACATGGCGGGCACCTCCACCCACTTGCCGTTCTCCCAGTAGGAGCCGGGGGCGGACACCTCCCGCAGGTTGATCTCCGGGTTGAAATTGGTGGCGAAGGGATAGCCGTGGTCGCCGCCGTTGCAGTCCAGGATGTCAATGGTGTGGATCTCGTCGAACAGGTGCTTCTGGGCGTAGGCGCAGTAGGCCTGGGTGACGCCGGGGTCAAAGCCGGTGCCCAGCAGGGCGGTCAGGCCGGCCTTTTCAAACTTCTCCTTGTACGCCCACTGGTAGGAGTAATCGAAGTAGGCGGAGAAGCCCTCCTCCCGGCACCGCTTCTCATAGGCGGCCTTCCAGGCGGGGTCGTCCAGATTCTCCGGCTCGTAATTGGCGGTGTCCAGATAGTTCACCCCGCAGGCCAGGCAGGCGTCCATGATGGTCAGATCCTGATAGGGCAGGGCAATATTCATCACCAGGTCGGGCTGCAGCTTCCTGATGAGGGCAATCACCTGGCTGACGTCGTCGGCATCCACCTGCTCGGTGGTGATTTTGGTGGCGGTGGTGCCCTCCAGCTCCGCCTTCAGGGCGTCGCACTTGGACTTGGTGCGGCTGGCAATGCAGATTTCCTCAAAAACCTGGCTGTTCTGGCAGCATTTGTGGATGGCGACGCCGGCCACACCGCCGCAGCCGATAATCAATACTTTACTCATTTCTCCTCATCCTCCCATATATTCTGTAAAGGAATTCTACTTGATTGTTATTGCATGGCAAGGAGCATTTCCCGCACCACCTTGGCCGCCACCGCGTTGGACACGCCGCTGGGGTCATAGGGGGGAGAAAGCTCATTTACGTCGCAGCCCACCAGGTTGCACCGGCTGCAAACCAGGGTAACCGCCTGGCGCAGGGCCTCAAAGGTCACGCCGCCGGGCTCCGGCGTCCCCGTCCCGGGGAAAACCGAGGGGTCCAGCACGTCCAGATCCACTGTAAAGTAAACAGGCTTGCCAGCAAGGGACCGCACCGTCTCCTCCAGGGTGTCCAGATCAAAGGGGTGGGTGGACACATGGTCCCGGCCCCAGCGCCACTCCTCCCGGTCCCCCGACCGGATACCGAACTGGAAAATCCGCCCGTCCCCGGTGAGCTCCCAGCACCGGCGGATGACACAGGCGTGGGACAGCTCCACCCCCAGGTACTCCTGGCGCAGGTCGGTGTGGGCGTCGAAGTGGATGATGTTCACGTCAGGAAAGGCCTGATGCGCCGCCCGGAAGGCCCCCAGGGTCACCAGGTGCTCCCCCCCCAGCAGGAAGGGTACCTTCCCCGCCGCCAGGATTTCCGCCGCCCGCCGCTGGATGGCCTCCAGGGCCAGGGCGCTGCTGCCCATGGGCAGCTCCAGGTCGCCGCTGTCCAGAATGGCGCAGTCGGACAGGTCCCGATCCTGGTAGGGGCTGTACAGCTCCAGGCCATAGGACTCCCGCCGGAGGGCGGAGGGGCCGAACCGGGTGCCGGGCCGGTTGGAGGTGGTGGAATCAAAGGGGGCGCCGAACAGGACGACGCCCGCCTGGTCAAAGGGGGCGTCGCACCCCATAAATACGTCAATCTGCGGCTTCAACATGCTTCAACAGCTCCTCCACGTAGGCTGGGATATAAAACGCCCCCTTGTGCAGGGTGGTGGTGTAATATTTGCCGGAAATCCCCCGCATATTCCACCTGGCCTCGTTCAAATCCCGGAGCGGGTGGTACTTCTTGCTGGCAAAGCCAAACAGCCAATGGCCGGAGGGGTAGGTGGGGATGTGGGCCTGGTACACCTTGGAGATGGGGAAGGACTCCACAATCCGCTTGTGGGCCCGCTGGCAGGCCAGGGCGTCCTGGGGGTAGAAGGGGCTTTCATGCTGGTTGATCATGATGCCGTCGGCGCGCAGCGCCTTGGAGCAGTTGCCGTAAAACTCCCGGGTGAACAGCCCCTCCCCCGGCCCGAAGGGGTCGGTGGAGTCCACAATAATCAGGTCATAGGCCTCGTGGGCGGTGCGGACAAACTTCAGCCCATCCTCATAGTGGATGGTCAGGCGGGGGTCGTCCAGGCGGCAGGCGGTCTTGGGCAGATACTTTTTGGCCACCTCCACCACCAGTGGGTCGATTTCCACCATGTCGATGTGCTCAATCTCCGGGTACTGCACCAGCTCCCGGATCACGCCGCCGTCCCCCGCGCCCACCACCAGCACGTCCCGCACGTTGGGGTGGACCGCCATGGCGGGGTGGACAATCATCTCGTGATAGATGAACTCATCCTTCTCCGTCAGCATCATCAGCCCGTCCAGGGTCAAAAACCGGCCGAACTCCGGGGAATCAAACACGTCGATGCGCTGAAACTCACTTTTCCCGCTGTAAAGCTGACGATCCACACGGATGGAAAACTTCACATTGGGGGAATGGGCTTCGCTGAACCAAAACTCCATCAGATTGGCCTCCTCAGTCCTCCAGCACGTTCAGATTGAGAATCTCCGGGTCCTCCGGGCCGGTCATGGAACAGCCCTTCTCCTTGGCGTACTGGATATAATCCAAAATTTCCCGCGTAATCATCTCTCCCGGAGCCAGAATGGGGATGCCGGGGGGATAACACATCACAAACTCGCTGCACACCTTGCCCTCCGTCTCCTGGATGGGCAGGGACCGCTTTTTGTCGTAAAATGCCTGCTGGGGGGAGACAGCCACGTGGGGCTCAATATACTCCTGCTTCATCAGGTCGGTGCCCGCGCCGCCGAAGCGCCGGCGCACCTCACTCAGCGCCCCCACCAGCCGCTCAACCTCCCTGGGCCGGTCGCCGATGGACAGATAGGCCAGGATATTGCCCAGGTCGCCGAATTCAATCTGGATGTCATACTCATCCCGGAGCAGGTCATATACCTCGATGCCGGCCAGCCCCACGTCCAGGGTATTCACCGACAGCTTGGTCACATCAAAATCAAAGATACTGTCCCCGTTAATCAGCTCCCGGCTGAAGGCGTAATAGCCGCCGATGCGGTTGATCTCCTCCCTGGCGTACTCCGCCAGCCGGATCACCCGCTCAAACTCCTCCCTGCCCCGCAGGGCCAGGTTCCGCCTGGCAATGTCCAGGCTGCTGAGCAGCAGGTAGGAGCCGCTGGTGGTCTGGGTCAGGTTGATAATCTGCCGCACATGGCCGGGGGACACGTTGGGCCCGATGAGCAGCAGGCTGCTCTGGGTCAGGCTGCCGCCGGACTTGTGCATGGACAAAGCGGCCATATCCGCCCCCGCCTCCATGGCGGAGGGGGGCAGCTGGCCGCTGAAGCAGAAGTGGGTGCCGTGGGCCTCGTCGGCCAGGCAGAGCATCCCATGCTGGTGGGCCAGCTTCACAATGGAGCGCAGGTCGGAGCAGATGCCATAGTAGGTTGGGTTGTTGACCAGCACCGCCTTGGCGTCCGGATTCTGGCGGATGGCCCGCTCCACGTCGGCCAGGGACATCCCCAGGGGGATGCCCAGGCGGTGGTCGCAGGCCGGGTTTACATAAACCGGGATGGCGCCGCACAGCACCAGGGCGCCCATCACGCTGCGGTGGACGTTCCGGGGAAGGATGATCTTCTCCCCCCGCTTCACCACGGACAGCACCATGCTCTGCACGGAGCTGGTGGTGCCCCCCACCATGAGGAAGGCGTGGGCGGCTCCGAAGGCCTGGGCGGCCAGCTCCTCCGCCTCCCGGATCACGGAGATGGGATGGCACAGGTTGTCCAGGGGCTTCATGGAGTTGACGTCCATGTTGACGCATTTGCTCCCCAGCAGCTGCTCCAGCTCCGGGTTGCCCCGCCCCCGTTTGTGGCCGGGCACGTCAAAGGGCACCACCCGCATACTTTGAAATTCTTCCAGCGCCTGGTAGATGGGGGCGCGGGACTGATCCAGCTGTGCCATGGGCGAAATCCTTCTTTCAGTAGATATTGCGGCCGGAGAAAATCTCAATCATCTCCCGGCGCAGGTTGTCCATAATCTCCAGGCGCACCCTGGGGGGCAGCTCGTAGACGTCGGTTTTAAACAGGTAGTTCTGCAGGTCGATGTCCTTGACCATCATCCTGGTGTGGTACAGGTTGGCGCTGTAGACGTTGATGTCCACCGCGTCATACCGCAGGAGGATGTTGGGGTCAATATAGTCCTGGATGGAATTGACCGGGCGATCCATAAACAGCTTTTTCCCGTCCACATCCCGGGTAAAGCCCCGCACCCGGTAGTCCATGGTGATGATGTCCGAATCGAAGGAGCCGATGAGGTAGTCCAGGGTGGAAAGGGGGGTGATCTCGCCGCAGGTAGCCACGTCAATGTCCACCCGGAAGGTGGCCAGGCTGGTCTCCGGATGATACTCCGGGTAGGTGTGCACCGTCACATGGCTCTTGTCCAGGTGGGCCAGCTGGGTGCGCCCGGCCGGCACCATGGAGCCCTCCGCGATCAGGATGCTCACCGACGCGCCCTGGGGCTCGTAATCCTGCTTGGCGATGTTCAGCACCTTGGCCCCGATCATATCCGTCAGGGTGGTCAGGATGCTGGTCAGACGCTCGGAGTTGTACTGCTCGTCGATATAGGCGATGTAGTCCCGCTGCTCCCGGGCGGTTTTGGCGTAGCACACGTCATAGATATTGAAGCTGAGTGCCTTTGTCAGGTTGTTGAAGCCGTACAGCTTTAACTTGTCGCTCATGTTCCATCCTCCATCCCGGCCTGCGGCCCCTGGGCCCGGCCTGTCTCTCTCCCCTTCCAGGCGCAAAAAAAGGCGGCGCGCCCCAGCGCACCGCCTGTAAAACCGGCAAAATCGAAGTCCTTCCTCCCCCCCGCGCCTTTCTTCTCTCCGCAGCCGGACTTCCGGTGGCTGCGGGGGCACGGCGGCACAGGGGATATGACAGCTTCATAACAGAGTCTATATAGCAAATACTTACTTTTACTACTCTTATTGACCGTTTTACAAGTTGATGTGGAATCACGGGGCGGTTGTGAGTAACCAACTTATAAAATTGAGCTTTTAACTCAATCAATAATGGTGAACCGAAGCTCACCTTTCGGCAGTTGACCCGGCTGTCCGTATGGCCTTAACCCGCAGGGGTGGTCAGAAGAAATATTTGCATGGATACTCTGTACAAAACTCATATCACATGACGAAAAAAGTATAATCTACGTCCAATCCTTTGTCAATACCCTTTTCCCCCGCCGCCTTAAAACCGCTTCCGCACCAGGTTTTTTTCCGCGGTGTCGCGCAGCTGCTCCGCCAGCTCTGGGTCGGCGCCGGGGGAACGCTCATAGGCGATGATGGCGTTTTCCACCATCAGCAGGGACCCCTTCACCAGGGCCAGCTTCCGCTGGGCCTGCAGGGCCTGGAGCAGCCCCCGGGCCGTTCCCTCGCCCGGGTCGGTAATGCACTGCCTGGCGAAGGCTTTGACGGTGTTATGGCTCTGCAGGCTGGAGCCCCCCAGCGCCGCCAGCAGGACGCCCACAAACAGCAGCATCGCCCCCGGCAGGGGGAGGGAAATGGGCAGCCCCGCCATCAGCAGCGCCCCCACCGCGGCGCACACCCCGCCGATCAGCAAAAACCGCGCGGCAGCCTGCCGGTACCGGCCATAGTAAGATAGCTTCCCTTCCATCGCTCACACCTCGTTTCCTCAAATTGCCCTCCGGGCGGTCAGGTCAGTTCCACCATCCCGTGGCTGCCCAGCAGGATGGCCAGGGCGGAATCCCTGGATCGGTGCAGGTGGTGCTCCATGGCCTTGGCCGCCTCCTCCCACTCCCCCTTTAGACAGGCGTCGGCAATCTGGGCGTGCTCGGCCATGGTGTCCCGGATACGGTATCGGATGTTGGAGCCGCTCATAATCCGCAGGCGGATATTCTGGGTCTGGATTCTGGCGTACAGCTCCAGCAGATACTGGTTGTCCAGCGCCTGCATCATCAGCTCATGGAAGCCGTCGTCCAGACCGAACAGGGATTCCTCTACCTCCGTCTGCTCCGGGTCAAAGCTGTGGAAAATGGACTGGTAGTACCGCATCCGCCCCAAATCAATCCGGTCGTGGCAGCTCCGCAGGATGTATGGCTCCAGCAGAATCCGCACCTCAAAGATTTTGTAAACATCTCCCAGGGAAATCCCGGATACCACAATGCCCCGCTTGGGAAACACCGTCAGCAAGCCCTCCTGCACCAGACGCCCCACCGCCTCCCGCACCGGGGTGCGGGAAAAGCCAAGCTCCTCCCGAAGCTGTGACTCGCTGATCATTTGGTTGGGCGCATACTGGCAGGTGGCTATTTTCTGTTTGATGTAGTGGTAGGCCTGCTGCTGCATGGAGGACATGTTGGATTCAGCCATAGTCGGTCTCCTCTCCTGAGAGGTTGGGGCAGAACGCGGGGGTGGGGGCTGTCTGCCGCCCCCTTCTGTTATTTATAATACCCACTTCTTCCGGATTTTGCAAGAGGTCTTCCACATTCAGTCATCCACAGGCCTTGGGCATATTTTACAGTTTCACCGCCAAAAAATTGTACTCATATACGAATTCAACTTTTCTTCCAAAAGTCCACTTGACTTCCAGGCGAAATATGCTAAAATCACCACATGTTCTAACTTGTATACATGATGTACGCAAGTTGAGTACAACATCAGGAGGGAATGGAAATGAAAGCAATCTGCATCGAAGAGCCCGGCAAGGTTGTCGTCAAGGAAATTGACAAGCCTGTCCGCAAGCCTGGCGAGGCTCTGCTGAAGATGCTCTACGGCGGCATCTGCGGCAGCGACCTGGGTTCCTATCGCGGCGGCAACGCCTACGTATCCTATCCCCGCATCCCCGGCCATGAGCTGGCCTGCGAGATCGTGGAGATTGACGACAACGACAAGGGCCTCAAGCCCGGCATGATCGTCACCTGCAACCCCTATTTCAACTGCGGCTCCTGCTACTCCTGCAAGCGGGGTCTGGTCAACGCCTGCACCGACAACCAGACCATGGGCGTGCAGCGGGAGGGCGGCTTTGCCGAATACATCACCATGCCCATCGAGCGCATCTATGACGGCAAGGGCCTCCCCGCCAAGACGCTGGCCCTGATCGAGCCCTTCTGCATCAGCTACCACGGCGTGTCCCGGGCCAACGTCCAGAAGGGCGACCGGGTGCTGGTGGTGGGCGCCGGCACCATCGGCGTGCTGGCCGCCGTGGCCGCCAAGGCCAAGGGCGCCGAGGTCACCATCTGCGACGTGGCCGAGGACAAGCTGGACTACGCCTACAAGACCTTCGGCCTGGACCACAAGCTGCTCAACGCCTCCCCTGATGCCTTCGAGAAGGGGGTGGCCGAGCTGACCGGCGGCGACGGCTACGACGTAACCATCGAGGCCGTGGGCCTGCCCAACACCTTCCTCAACTGCATTGACGCGGCCTGCTTCGGCGCCCGGGTGGTGCTCATCGGCGTGTCCAAGCGGAACATCGACGACTTCTTCTTCACCATTATCCAGAAGAAGGAGCTGAACATCTACGGCTCCCGCAACGCCATGAAGAAGGACTTCCTGGAGCTGATTGACCTGGTGAAGGCCGGCGGCGTGGAGCTGGAGAAGATCGTCACCAATACATACAAGATGGACGAGGCTCCCAAGGCCTTTGAAGAGTTTGCCGCCAACGCCGGCAAGATGCTGAAAGTTGTCATTGACTTCACCTGATCTCAGGAGAAGGCAAAATAAATTGAGAAGAAGAGAGGAAAACGACTATGACTACCACATGGAAGAAGATCTCTGCCACCATGCTCTGCGGCGCCATGGCCCTGAGCCTGGCCGCCTGCGGCGGCGACCCCAGCACCGGCAGCAACTCCGGCTCCCAGTCCCAGGGCGGCCAGACCGGCGATGTGATTGAGCTGCAGATCGGCTTCGAGAACTCCATCTCCGAGCCCATCGGCCAGGGCATTGAGAAGTGGGCTGAGCTGCTGGACGAGGCTTCCGGCGGCACCATGAAGATCACCCCCTACCCCGACAGCCAGCTGGGCAGCAAGAACGAGCTGATTGACTCCATGCTGCTCGGCGAGCCTGTGTGCACCCTGGCTGACGGCGCCTTCTACGCCGACTACGGCGTGCCTGATTTCGGCATCGTCTTTGCCCCCTTCCTGTTCGACAACTGGGATCAGTGCTGGACTCTGATTGACTCCGACTGGTACGCCGATCAGTCCGCTCAGCTGGAGAGCAAGGGCCTGAAGATCCTGTCCTCCAACTGGAAGTACGGCGCCCGCCACACCCTGACCACCACCCCTGTGAACACTGTGGAGGATCTGGCCGGTCTGAAGATCCGCGTGCCCAACAACCAGATTCAGTCCTACGGCTTTGACGTGCTGGGCGCTGTGTCCACCGGCATGGATCTGGGCGATGTGTACTCCGCCCTGTCCACCAAGACCATCGACGGCGCCGAGAACCCCCTGGCCACTCTGTACGGCCGCAAGCTCCACGAGGTCGCCAAGTACCTGATCCTGGACGGCCACGTGCTGAACTTCACCACCTGGGTCTGCTCCGCTGACTGGTTCAACGCTCTGACCGAGGAGCAGCAGAACTGGCTGATCGAGACCGGCGAGGAGGCCGGCTTCTACAACAACGAGGTGCTGGACAAGCAGGAGGCCGATTACCTGCAGCTGATGAAGGACGAGGGCGTCACCGTTGTTGAGCCCACCGAGGAGGTCCTGGACGGCTTCCGTGAGAAGGCTCAGTCCTTCTATGAGATGGGTTCCACCTTCGGCTGGAGCGACGGCCTGTATGAGACCGTCTGCCAGGCCATGGGCAAGTAATTTCCCTGTTAGGCAAAACGAATGATGGCCGGCGGCTCTGCCGCCGGCCAATCAGTAAGGAGGAAACCCTATGAAGCAAGGCAGCAGTTTGAAACGAGTGCTTTGCAACCTGGATATTGTGGTGGCATCTGTCGTCCTGGCGATTCTGATTGTGCTCACCTTCGCCGGTGTGCCCTTCCGCTATGTGTTCAATAAGCCGTTCACCTGGCTGGAGGAGGTTCAGCTGGCCTGCATGGTCTGGATCGTGTTCGCCGCCGCCGGCGCCGCCTTCCGTGCCGGCAATCAGGTTGCCATTGAGATGGTGGTGGATATGCTCCCCAAGAAGCTGCAGAAGGTTGTGGAGGTCCTGATTTCCGTGATCGTGGTGGCCGTGCTGGGCTACCTGCTGTACCAGAGCTTCGGCTATCTGGAGATCTTTATCCGCAGCGGCCGTTCCACCCCCATGCTGAAAATCCCCTATGTAATCATCTACGGGATCGCTCCCGTATCCTATGTGCTGATGGTCATCAGCTACTTCTATGCCCTGTTTAAGGGCGTCAAGTCCGAGGCGAAGGAGGCGGTTGAACAATGAGTGAAGTGTTGGCTCTGGCGTCCATTGTGATGCTCGTACTGCTGTTTTTGAAGGTTCCCGTCTTTATCTCCGTGCTGGGCGGCGCTGCAATCTACTTCCTGCTTAACCCCGGCGTAAACTCCGTTGTGTTTGCGCAGCAGTCCATCGTGGGTGTGGAAAGCATCTCCCTGCTGGCCATCCCCTTCTTCGTGTGCGCCGGTATTATGATGAACTACACCGGCGTTACCGCCCGGATCATGGGCTTTTGCGAGGTGCTCACCGGCCGCATGTACGGCGGCCTGGCCCAGGTGAACGTGCTGCTGTCCACCCTGATGGGCGGCCTGTCCGGCTCCAACCTGGCTGACGCAGCCATGGAAGCCAAGATGCTGGTGCCCGAGATGGAGAAGAAGGGCTTCTCCAAGGAGTTCTCCTCTGTGGTCACCGCCGCTTCCGCCATGATTACCCCCCTGATCCCCCCCGGAATTTCCATGATCCTGTACGGCTGCATCGCCAACGTGTCCATCGGTGACCTGTTCATGTCCGGTATTACTGTTGGCCTCCTGCTGTGCGTGACCATGATGGTTCTTGTCCGCTTCGTCTCCAAGAAGCGCGGCTACGCCCCCATCCGCACCACCAAGGTGTCCGGCGCTGAGTATGTCAAGGCCATCAAGCCCGCCATCCTGCCTCTGCTGCTGCCCGTCATCATCATCGGCGGCATCCGCATCGGCGTGTTTACCGCCACCGAGGCCGGCGCCGTGGCCATTATCTACGCCATGCTGCTGGGCATCATCTACCGCGAGATGCACTGGGCCGACCTGAAGCAGGGCTTCAAGGAGACTGTGTGCACCACCTCCTCCATCATGCTCATCGTCTCCGCCGCCAGCGTCTTCTCCTGGGTGCTGACCAAGGAGCGCATTCCCCAGATGCTGACCGAGTGGATCGTGTCCACCATCGACAACAAGTATGTGTTCCTGCTGATCGTCAACATCTTCCTGCTCATCGTGGGTATGTTCATCGAGGGCAACGCCTCCATGATTATCCTGGTGCCTCTGCTCCACCCCATCGCCAAGGAGTACGGCATCAACGAGATCCAGTTCGCCATGACCTACATCTTCAACAACGCCATCGGCGCTCTGTCTCCCCCCATGGGCACCCTGATGTTCGTCACCTGCGGCATCACCGGCTGCAAGACGGGCAAGTTTATCCGGGAAGCCGTCCCGTTCTACCTGCTGCTGGTCATCAATCTGCTGCTGATCACCTATGTGCCTGTGTTCTCCACCGGCATCCTGGCTCTGTTCGGCTGATTCACTTGAACCGGGTGCGGCGGACAACTGTCCGCCGTACCCGCCTGTTCCGCAAATTGATATATGAGGTGATTTCTTGTGGAAAAGCTCAATTACGCGGTGCTGAAAAAGTCCGGCTACGACGGATATATTCTGGAAAACGCCCCCGAGAAGATCCTGCAGTTCGGCGAGGGCAACTTCCTCCGGGCCTTTGTGGACTACTGGTTCGACGTGTCCAATGAGAAGGCGGGTTTCAACGGCAAGGCGGTGCTGGTGCAGCCCATCGCTCCCGGCCTGGCCAAGCTCATCAATGAGCAGGAGGGCCTGTACACCCTGTACCTCCGGGGCCGTGAAAACGGCGAGAAGGTGGACCGCAAGCGGGTCATCTCCTCTGTCAGCCGCTGCCTCAACCCCTATGAGAAGGCGGACTACGACGCCATGATGGAGGTTGCCGTGTCCGACGATCTGGAGTACATCGTCTCCAACACCACCGAGGCCGGCATCGTCTACGACCCCGCCTGCCAGAAGGACGACTGCCCCCCCTCCTCCTTCCCCGCCAAGCTGACCCAGGTGCTGTACAAGCGCTGGCAGGCCGGCAGGAAGCCCCTGGTCATCCTCTCCTGCGAGCTGATTGACAACAACGGCAAGGAGCTGGAGAAGTGCGTGGGCCAGTACATCGACCAGTGGGGCCTGGAGGCCGAGTTCAAGGCCTGGTGCGCCCAGTGCACCTTCTGCTCCACCCTGGTGGACCGCATCGTCCCCGGCCGCATTAAGGACGCCCAGGAGGTCCAGCGCCTGGAGGAGGCCAACGGCTATCACGACGAGCTCATCGACGTGGGCGAGGTCTTTGGCGTGTGGAACATTGAGGGCCCCGCCTGGCTGGAGGACAAGCTGCCCTTCAAGAAGGCCGGCGTCAACTGCATTGTGGTGCCCGACGTGACCCCCTACAAAAAGCGTAAGGTCCGCATCCTCAACGGCGCCCACACCGGCTTTGTCCTGGGCGCCTATCTGGCCGGCTTCGACATTGTCCGGGACTGCATGCATGACGACGACGTCCGGGGCTTTATGAACAAGATGCTCCATGAGGAGGTCATCCCCACCCTGCCCCTGGACAAGAAGGACCTGGAGGACTTCGCCAGCGCCGTGGAGGACCGCTTCAACAACCCCTTCGTGGACCACGAGCTGATGAGCATCTCCCTCAACTCCACCTCCAAGTGGAAGGCCCGCAACATGCCCAGCTTCCTGGAGTACATCGACAAGGAGGGCAAGCTGCCCCCCTGCCTGACCATGAGCCTGGCCGCCTACATCGCCTTCTACTCCAACGACATCCAGGAGCTCACCGACGCCGGCCTGGTCTGCCGCCGTCCCAAGGGCAACACCTACACCATCAGCGATGACCGCTGGGCCCTGGAGTTCTACTGGGACCACAGGGACGACAGCGCCGAGGCTCTGGTCCGCGCCGTGCTGACCAACGAGCAGATGTGGGATCAGGACCTGACCAAGATCGCCGGCCTGGAGGCCGCGGTGCTGGCCGACCTGAACCTGATCCGCGCCCAGGGCGCCAAGGCTGCCTACGCCTCCTGCCTGTAAGAGAGGGGTTTGACCATGACCAAGCTGATCCGTATTACCAGCCGGGACAACGTGGCCGTCGCCCTCCACCCCGTGGAGGCCGGGGAGACCATCTCCCTGGACGGCCTGTCCGTCACCGCCATTGAGGCCATCCCCCAGGGCCACAAGATCGCCCTGTCCCCCATTGAGGAAGGGGGCGCCGTGATCAAGTACGGCTACCCCATTGGCCATGCCACCGCCCCCATCCAGGCGGGCGCCTGGGTCCACACCCACAACGCCAAAACCAACCTGTCCGGCGAGGAGGAGTACACCTACCAGCCCGCCGTCCCCACCGTGGAGCCGGTAACGCCCGAGACCTTCCAGGGCTTCCGCCGCAGGGATGGCCGCGCCGCCGTCCGCAACGAGATCTGGATCATCCCCACCGTGGGCTGTGTCAACGACGTGGCCGCCAAGCTGGCCCGGGACAACCAGGATCTGGTGTCCGGCACCGTCGAGGGGCTGTACGCCTTCCCCCATCCCTACGGCTGCTCCCAGACCGGCGCCGACCACGCCCAGACCCGGAAGCTGCTGGCCGCTCTGGCCCACCACCCCAACGCCGGCGCCGTGCTGGTGCTGAGCCTGGGCTGTGAAAACCTCCAGCCTGACCAGTTCCTGGCGGAGCTGGGGGACTTCGACCCCGACCGGATCAAGTTCCTGGTCTGCCAGGATGTGGAGGACGAATTTACCGCCGGCCGCGCCCTGCTGGAGGAATGCGCCGCCTTCGCCGGCCAGTTCCGCCGGGAGCCTATCCCCGTCAGCGAGCTGGTCATCGGCATGAAGTGCGGCGGCTCCGACGGCCTGTCCGGCGTCACCGCCAACCCCACCGTGGGCGTATTCAGCGACATGATGATCGCCCGGGGGGGCAGCACCGTGCTCACCGAGGTGCCTGAGATGTTCGGCGCCGAGGGGATGCTCCTCAACCGCTGCGTCAGCAGGGAGGTCTTTGACAAGGCCACCCGCATGCTCAACGGCTTCAAGGACTACTTCATCAGCCACCACGAGACGGTGTATGAAAACCCCTCCCCCGGCAATAAGAAGGGCGGCATCACCACCCTGGAGGACAAATCCTGCGGCTGCGTCCAGAAGGGCGGCACCGCCCCCATCGCCGACGTCATCGGCTACGGCGACCGGGTAACCGCCCACGGCCTGAACATGCTCTACGGCCCGGGCAACGACCTGGTGTCCGCCACCGCCATGACCGCCGCCGGCGCCCACATCGTCCTGTTCACCACCGGCCGGGGCACCCCCTTCGGCGCCCCCGCCCCCACGGTGAAGATCTCCAGCAACAGCCAGCTGGCCGGGAAGAAGTCCGGCTGGATTGATTTTGACGCCGGCCCCATCGCCGACGGCGAACCCATCGCCCAGACCGCCCAGCGGCTGTTTGACCGGGTCATCGAAATCGCCAGCGGCTCCCCCTCCAAGGCGGAGGAGATGGGCTTCCGGGGCATCGCCATTTTCAAAGACGGCGTAACCCTGTAACCGACAAACCAAAAGACGCGGTGCTTTCGCACCGCGTCTCAGACTGTCGAAGAACCCCTGTTTTCATTGAGCGAAAACAGGGGTTCTTCGACAGTCTGAACCACCAGCTTCGCTGGTGGATGTGTTCATTTGCTCTGTCCCCCATCACGCCTCCGAGTGGGAGCGGCGCACCGTCCGCGCCCCCTCCTCCGCCGGTTGCCTCCGCAGCTCCAGCCCGTAAAGGGCCGCGCAGACCAGGGTGAGGACGGCCTCCACCACCGGCTGGGCGGCAATCACCCCGGACAGGCCCCACAGATGGTTCAGCAGCATCACCGCCGGGATAAAAAGCACCGCGTTGCGCATAAGGGTGATGGCCAGGGACTGAGCCGCCTTTCCCAGGGCCTGGAAATAGGCGGTCACCATGTTAATCACCCCCAGTGTCGGGGCGGAGAGGCACAGGATGCCCAAAAACCGCCCCGTCTGCCCAATCAGCGCCTCCTCATGGAGGAATACGCCCGCCAGCTGCCGGCCGGCAGCCAGGAACAGCAGGGTAAAGCAGGCGCCCAGCAGGATTCCATACCCCATGGACAGGCGCATGGTGTCCGCCATGCGCCTGGTCTGGCCCGCCCCGCAGGCGTAGCCAATCAGCGGCGTGATCCCCTGGGACAGGCCCACCAGCAGCATGATGGGCACCATATCAATTTTGTAGGCAATCCCGTAGGACGCCACAGCGTCGGACCCGTAAATGGAAATATAGTTGTTCAGCACAATGTTGGCCACACTCATCAGCACGGTAATCAGCGCCCCAGGTATGCCAATGCCCACCACGCCGCCAACCATCCCCCTTTCCAGGCCGCGCAGCCGGGGCCGCAGCGGAAACAGGCCGTTCCCACGCCGGCACTCCCCCGCCATGCGGAGGAAATAGTAGACGGTGGAACAGAAAAAGCCCAGGGCGGTGGCGGCTGCCGCGCCGGCGGCCCCCCAGCCCAGGGGGATGATAAACAGATAGTCCAGCACAATGTTCACGCCGTTGCCCAGCATCAGCCCCACCGTGCTCTCCCGGATCAGTCCGGCGGAGCGGAACAGGTGGACAAAGCCGTTGGACAGCATGATAAAGGGGGCCCCGCAAAACACATAAAACAGGTAGTCCCGGGTATAGGCCATGTTCTCCCCGTCCGCCCCGGCCACAACCGCAATTTCCGGCAGGAAAACCAGCCCCGCCCCAGCCGCGGCCACGCCGGACAGCACAATGGCCCAGGTGCAGAAATTCATGGTCCTCCCGGCGGATTCCCTCCGCCCCTCGCCCAGCATCCGGGCAATCACGCTGCTGCCGCCCATGCCAAAGACACAGGCCACAGACATGATAATCAGCAGGATGGGGGTACACAGGGTAACGGCGGCAATCATGGCCGGCTCCTGGGTGAGAGAGACAAAAAAGGTATCCGCCAGATTGTAAATCAGCGTGGTCAGCTGCCCCAGCATGGCGGGGACGCCTACCCGAAAGATGGATTTGGACAGATTGGATTCCTCAAATACCGATGTCATAAACAGTCCTCCCTTGCAAACACCGGGATTATAGCGTACAATGAGAGAAAAAAACGGGACATCTGTCTCGTTGGGAGGACAAATGAGAAAAATATCAGACCGCTCAGCGGTGGAGGATTGGGCCGGGCGCAGCCGGTATGCCGCCGTGCTGAAGCCGCTGGTCCCGGAGATGATCCTGCTGCAATACGAAAAGGGGGAGCTGGTCAACTCCCCCCTGGAATCAGATCGGTGGTTTCAGATCGTGGCCCAGGGCAGCCTGGGCATCTACTTCATCCGGGATGACGGGGGGCGCTACTCCCTCTCCAGCGGAGGGACCGACTACATCCTGGGCGATATGGACCTGTTCCAAAACCGCGCCGGCAGCATTTACACGGAGGCCGCGGAGCCCCTGCTCTGCCTGGCCCTGTCCATCGACCAGCACCAGTCCCTCCTTCTCCGGAGCAACGCGTTCCTGCAGCTGGCGTGCAGAAGCCTGACGGAAAAGCTGGCGGCCATCACCGCGCTGAACGCCGCCCCCTGCTCCCTGCCCCACCGGGTCCTTACCTATATGAATTATAAGTGCCCGGGCGGGGTGATGAAGGGGCTGGAGCGGGAGGCCTTTCACCTGCACTGCAGCCCCCGGCAGCTCCAGCGGATCTTGAACCGGTTTGCCCAGGAGGGGCTGGTGGTCAAGGTGGGCAAAGGCGCCTACCGGCTGGTTGGGAATGGGCCGGACAACGGGTAAAAAAATCGGGGAAGGCGGGTTTCCGCCTTCCCCGACGTTATGATTATACCGCCGCGTTTGCCATGCCGTAGATAGCCCGGATGTCCTTCTCCCCCAGCACCTGGAAGGTGCCGATGGTGCGCTTGTGGTAGAAGGTGCACCGCACAGCCAGCTCGTCCAGCACGCCGTCCTCCAGCACGCCGCAGGACAGCTCCGGGATGGAGACCGGCATCCCAATCTCATGGAAAAAGCGCTCCGTGGCCGCAATGGCCTCCAAGGCGGCCTCCCGCTCCGGTTTGCCGCCCAGATCCAGCCCCCATACCTTCTCGCCAAAGCGGACAAACCGCCCGGGGTTGGCGTCCACGCAGTACCTGGCCCAGCTGCTCCAAACGGCGGAAAGGGAGGCGCCGTGGGCCACGTCGAACATGGCGCTGAGCTCGTGCCCCAGCTGATGGGGGGCGAAATCCGGCCGGTGCCCCAGCCCGGTCAGGCCGTTGTGGGACAGGCTGCCCGCCCACATCAGCTCGCTCATGGACTGGTACTCCCCCGGATGGGCCATGGCCTGGCGGCCGTTGCTCACCACCGTGCGCAGCAGCCCCTCCGCCAGCTCATCCGTCAGCTGGTTGGAGGCAACCGGGTTGAAATAGCGATCCATGGTGTGCATCATAATGTCCACCACCCCGCAGGCCACCTGATAGGCGGGAAGGGTGAAGGTCAGCTCGGGGTTCAGGATGGCAAAGCGGGGGCGGTGGAAGTCAGACCCCAGGCCCCGCTTCTCATGGGTTTCGTCATGGGTCAGCACAGCGGAGTTGCTGCTTTCGCTGCCGGCGGCGGGAATGGTCAGCACCACGCCCACAGGCATAGACCCCTTCAGGGCAGCCTTTCCTGTCCAAAAGTCCCACAGCTCCACGCCGGGGTTGGCCAGCCCGTCGGCAATGGCCTTGGCGGTGTCAATGACGCTGCCGCCGCCCACCGCCAGCAGGAAGTCGGCGCCGAAGGCCTGTCCCCGGCTGACCCCCTCCACCGCCAGGCTGTACCGGGGGTTGGGCTTGACCCCGCCCAGGGTCTCATAGGCCACCCCAGCCC
>CASFCW010000010.1 GCA_949293165.1 uncultured bacterium | reverse complement strand
GAGAAGCCGCCGCCTCTGGGGCTGCTGCCGAAGCTGCCGCCCGACCCGCCAAAGCCGCCGAAGCCGCCCGGGCCGCCCCGGGGGCCTCTGGGAGGGGGCGGAGGGGGCGGACGGTGCCACCGGCGGCGATACCAGCCCCAGCCGGGCCCATGCCAGAAGAGGATGGGCCGGAACACAAAGGGCGGGTTAGCCACGCCGTAGTACCGCTGGCGGTAGCGGTTGTACCGGATGCTGTCCATCACGGTGGCCACCGCCAGCGCAATCACGACCAGCAGCACCACGTTAAGCAGCAGCGCGCCCTGGGAGACCGGGGAGGCGGAGGAGGCGGTGTGCCCCACGCCATAGGTATCCAGGTAGTATTGGTTCAGGGCGTGGAAAAGGGACAGGATTCCCTGGCTGTAGTTCCCGGCCATGGCGTCAGCATACAGGTATTGGTCCATGTATGCGGTAATCTGGCTGTCGCTTAAGGGGTAGTCGGGGCCCACCGCCAGATAGCAATCCTGGTCGGAGACATCTATCACCAGAATACCGTCGGCGGAGGCCAGCTGGATCTGGGTGCCCAGCTCATAGGCGTAATCGCTGATGGAGCCGTCGATGGAGGGAAGGGTGGCCACGGCAATGAGGCTGTCATACCGCTGGACCCAGTTGGCGTTATACAGGGCGACCTGTTCCTTGGCCTCCTGGGAGAGGACACCGGCCTGATCGCTGATCCAGTCGTTCAGATAGACCTGGGTGTTCAGGGTGGTGTCCAGCGGGCCGTCGGTGGAGGTGGGGGAGGAGACGCTGCCCCGGTACTGCCCGATTCCCACGGCGGCGGCAATCATGATAACGGTAATCAGCACAGCCACCCAGGTTTTTTGGAAAAATTTCATGTCAGCTTCCTTTCCAGTCAAAGGGGGAGGGGCTTATCCCCGCAGCTCCAGGAGCTTCTGCTTCAGCTCGCCCTCGATGCGGCCCAGCTCAGCCTCCGCCTCTTTCCGCTTCTGGCTGCCCTCGGTCTGAATCCGCATGACCTCATCCAGGGTGGAGATCAGCTGCTCATTGGTGTGCTGTAGGGTCTTGATGTCCACGATGGAGCGCTCCGCCTCTTTGGCCGCGTCCACAGTGCCCATTTTCAGCATATCGGCGTTTTTCTGCAGCAGCTCATTGGTCATTTCCGTCACGGCGGACTGGGCCTGGGTGGCCTGGCGGGAGTGCTCCAGGCCCAGGGCAAGCACCATCTGGCTTTTCCACAGGGGGATGGTGTTGACCAGGGAGGACTGGATCTTCTCCAGCATCAGGGTGTCGTTGTTCTGGAGCAGGCGGGTCTGGGGCCCCATCTGGATGGAGATCATCCGGGTCAGCTCCAGATCATGGATCTTCTTTTCAAACCGGCTGCACATGTTGGCAAAATCGTTGTAGGCCTGGGCGTCCTCCTGGCTGCCGCTCTGGGTGGCCTTCTGACGCAGCTGCTCCAGCTCGCCCTGGCGCAGCTGTTCCAGACGCTTTTTGCCGGCGATGATATACATGGTCAGCTCTTTGTAATACTTGGTGTTCAGGTCATACATCTGATCCAGCATGGCGATGTCCTTCATCAGCACCACCTGGTGGTTTTCCAACACCTGAACGATCTTGTTGACGTTGGCTTCCGCCTTGGAGTAGCTGGCCTTCAGGGCTTCCAGCTGGCTGCGCTTCTTTTGGAAAAAGCCCAGCAGGCCGCCCTTCTTCTCCTCGCCGTCGTCGAAGTTTTTCAGCTCCACCACCAGGTCGGACAGGGCCTCGCCCACCTCGCCCAGGTCCTTGGTGCGGACGCTGTTCAGGGCGTTTTCCGAGAAGGTGGCGATGTTTTTCTGGGCGCCGGCGCCGTACTGGAGCACCAGGTTGGCGTCGGTTACGTCGATTTTCTGGGAGAAGTCGTCCACCATCTTCCGCTCCTCCTCTGTGAGGAGGGACTCGTCCACCTTCACGGCGTTGGCGTCCCGCTCCTGCTGGCGCTGGGCCTCGGCGGCCTGGGCCTGCACATCGGGCTCCAGGGTGAGGGAGGGGGCCGGGGCGGCCTGCTGGGCGGTCTGCTGATCGGACAGGTCGGGCGTCAGGGTCAGCTGGGGCATACGGTCCATAGATTCACTCATTTGGGATTCCTCCATCCAAAGTTCATTTTTACAGGCTGGTCACAGCTCCAGGGTGGGGCCGTCCGGGTCGGATTTGGCAGTTCGGGTGCCGCCCAGCCCCTCCTGGGCCAGCAGGTTCTCCATCACGGTGATGTCGGCGGAAATATCCATGGCTTCCGCGCTGAACAGGGCGTCCAGCTGCTTGTCAAACGCCTTGACAATGGTGCCCAGCATCTCCTCCACCCGTTCTTTGGTGGCGTCAATATTGTGGCCGGAAATACCGGTGGCATCCATGCGGTCATATGCGTTGAGGATTTTCAGGGTGGTGGGAAGGAAGTAGTTGAGAAAACGGCGGATTTGAGGCAGCTTTTCCGGCTGGGCCGCCACGTGGTCGATGATCTTCCTGGTTACCAGCTCCAGGTGGTCGATCTGCCGGGAGATCTCCGGATCTGAAATGCTGTCGTTCAGCCGGCGCATCTCGGACAGGGCCATGTCCCGCTGGGAGATGAGCTGGTCCACCTCCGGGTTACCGGTGGAGGCCTTTTTCTCCTCGGCTTTGGGCTCCGGTTCAGGGGCGGGCTCCTCCTTGGCGTCGCCGGGGAGGTGATAGCTCCGGTCGGGGAACAGCGCCTTGGCCAGAAGGAAAACCGCCGCGGAAATTACCGCGCACAGGATGAAGTCCAAGGGCCGGTGCAGGGAAAGCAGACATCCGAAGGTCAGCCAGACGACCCCAACCAAATAGATGGGGGCCACGGAGCGTTTTACATGTTTTGCCATAGTCAATTCCTCCGGCATAGTGGTGCGGAGCCGTCTCCGCTTTCTCATATTGTATCGTCCCGCAACAGGGGGTGTCAAGAGGGTCCTGGGAGAGGAAAAGGGGGAGATTGTGGGGGAGGGGGTTGTGTGTTATAATAGCTGCGTAACAGATATTATGTTGTGGCTTTGCGCCGGGTCTCCCACTGTGTATGGGACGGCCAAAGCCGCCAGTCAGGGGGGACGCAGATGGATGGAGAAGCCAGACGGCGGGAGATCATGTCCTGCCTGAAGTCTGCCGAAAATCCGGTCAGCGCGGCGTCGCTGGCCAGCCGGTTTTCCGTCAGCCGTCAAATCATTGTGGGGGATATTGCCCTGCTCCGGGCGGGAGGAGAAAACATCGCCGCCACCCCCAGGGGCTATATCCTGCCTTGGGAGGGCGGGGAGGTGAAGCGAACCGTCGCCTGTGTCCACAACCGGGCGGGGATGGCCCGGGAGCTGGAAATCCTGGTGGATCACGGCTGCCAGGTGCTGGACGTGATTGTGGAGCACCCTGTGTACGGGCAGCTGACCGGGCAGCTGCACCTGTCCTCCCGGTACGATGTCCAGTCCTTCATCCGCTGTATGGACGCTGATGGGGCGCAGCCACTGTCCCAGCTGACCGGCGGGATTCATCTGCACACCATCACCTGCACCAGCCAGGAGCGGATGGAGCGGGCGGTGGAGGCGCTGGCCCGGGCGGGCATCCTGCTGGAGGACCAGTGAGGACGGCAGGCTTTTCAGAAAAAAAGAAGCTCGCCGCAAGTGGCTTGACACTTACGGCGAGCTGGCACGCCCGAAGGGACTCGAACCCCCAACATTCAGAACCGGAATCTGACGCTCTATCCATTGAACTACGGACGCATAGACTTTGAAAAACGGCGATCCCGTTTCAAGGCTACCATAGTATAGCAGACTTTTGTGCTTTTGTAAACCCCTTTTTCCGCGCCGGGGAAAAATTTTGCGGTCGGGCGGGGGGAGGGGGACGGAAAGGGAGGGTGAAACCATGAACCAAGAGATGCAGAAATTGGAACAATGGGTGGGCGAGAGCCGGAAAATGGTGTTTTTCGGCGGCGCGGGCGTTTCCACCGAAAGCGGGATTCCGGATTTTCGCAGCGTGGATGGGCTGTACCACCAGAAGTACGCCTACCCCCCTGAGACGGTGCTCAGCCGCAGCTTTTTTGACCGGAATCCGGAGGAATTCTACCGCTTTTACCGGGATAAAATGCTGATGCTGGACGCCAAGCCCAACATGGCCCACCGGAAGCTGGCCCAGCTGGAGGCTACCGGCCATCTTCTGTCGGTGATTACCCAGAATATCGACGGGCTGCACACCCTGGCCGGGTCCAAGCGGGTGTGGGAGCTGCACGGGTCAGTGCACCGCAACACCTGCATGAAATGCGGGGCGGCTTATCCGGTGTCTGCCATAGCCCGGTCCCAGGGCGTGCCCCGGTGCGCCTGCGGGGGAATCATAAAGCCCGACGTGGTGCTGTACGAGGAGCCGCTGGACGAGGACGTGCTGTACGGCGCGGTGCAGGATTTGCGGCAGGCGGACCTGCTGGTGGTGGGCGGCACCTCCCTGGCGGTCTATCCCGCTGCCGGGCTGCTGCGGTACTACGGCGGGAAGCGGATTGTGCTCATCAATAAAAGCCCCACGCCCTACGACAGCCAGGCCGACCTGGTGCTGTCCGGCCCCATTGGGGAGATTTTGGGCGCCCTGCCCGACGGGGTGTGAAAGGGATGGGCCGGGGCGCCTGGCTGATGGACCTTCTGTTTCCCCGGAAGTGCCCCTTCTGCGCCAAAATCCTGGAGGGGGAGCAGCTGCTGTGCAGCGGCTGCCAAAGCACCCTGCCCTGGCTGGTGGGGCAGGCCCGGGAGCGGCGGGTGGACTTTTCCTCCGGCTGCCTTTCGCCCCTGGCCTACACCGGAGCGGTAAGGGACTCCATCCACCGGTACAAATTTCCCGGCAACCCCGGCTACGCCAGGTGCTACGGGCTGCTGGTGGCCCGGTGCGTGAGGGAACAGCGGACCCGCCCCCTGGATGAGGTGACCTGGGTGCCGGTGAGCTGGCGGCGCAGGGAGAAGCGGGGCTTTGACCAGGGCAAACGGCTGGCTGCGGAGACGGCCGGTGCCCTGGGCCTCCCCCTGGCCGACATCCTGGTCAAGCGGCGGCACACCCCACAGCAATCCCGCCTGACGGAGACCGCCCAGCGGCGGGCCAACGTGCTGGGGGCCTATGCCGTCCGTCCGGGGGTAGAGGCGGCGGGGAAGCGGCTTCTGCTCATTGACGACGTGGTTACCAGCGGCGCGACCCTGGGGGAGTGCGCCCGGCTTCTGCTGCAGGCCGGGGCCAGGGAGGTGGTCTGCGCTACTTTGGCCCAGGCCAGGAAAAAATAAATACTTTCTCTTGTATAAATCTTAAGAATTGTGGCGAAATAATGGTTGAAAACCACCACACAACTGGTTATAATGTTTCTGTGATTGCCGTGGCGGCTCTGGACGGGGCGCGCCGCGGGAACTTTCTGTGACAGAGGCCGGGTTTGGGCGGGTCTGCGGGCTGCCCTCCGCCGTTCTGATTCAGATAAGAATGCCGCGGCCGAAGGCCGGGCGGGATAAACTATAGTTTAAGGTGGAGCGATATGTTTAATCTGTTCAGCAAAGATATTGGTATCGACCTGGGTACCGCTTCCGTTCTGGTTTATATCAAGGGCAAGGGCGTGGTCCTTCGCGAGCCCTCCGTGGTTGCCATGGACAAGAACACCGGCAAGCTGCTGAAGGTGGGCACCGACGCCCAGGCCATGCTGGGCCGTACCCCCGGCAACATCGTGGCCATGCGTCCCCTGCGGGAGGGCGTGATCTCCGACTATGACATGACCGAGCGGATGCTCAAGGAGTTTATCAAGAAGGTGACTACCTTCTCCCTGTTCAAGCCCCGCCTGCTCATCTGCGTCCCCTCCGGCATCACCGAGGTGGAGGAGCGCGCCGTGGTGGACGCGGGTATCCAGGCCGGCGCCCGCCGTGCCTACCTCATCGAGGAGCCTGTGGCCGCCGCCATCGGCGCCGGCATCGACATCACCAAGCCTGACGGCCACATGGTGGTGGACATCGGCGGCGGTACCGCCGACATCGCCGTCATCTCCCTGGGCGGCGTGGTGGAGTCCGCCTCCATCAAGATTGCCGGCGACAAGTTCGACGAAGCGGTGATCAAGTATATCCGCCGCAAGCACAACGTCCTCATCGGCGACCGCACGGCTGAGGAGCTGAAAATGACCATCGGCTGCGTGTTCCCCCGCCCCGAGGAGGTCACCATGGAGATCAAGGGCCGCTGCCTGATGACCGGCCTGCCCCGGGTGTTCTCCGTGTCCTCCAGCGAGATGATCGAGGCCTTCGAGGAGGTCTCCAGCCGGATTCTGGAGGCCATCCACGGCGTCCTGGAGCGCACGCCCCCCGAGCTGGTGGCGGACATCTCCACCAACGGCATTGTGATGACCGGCGGCGGCTCCCTGCTGTGGGGCTTTGATAAGCTGATCGAGTCCCACACCGGCATCGAGACCCATGTGGCGGAGGACGCCATCTCCTGTGTGGCCGAGGGTACCGGCAAGAGCCTGGACAACCTGGACCAGATGCAGGACGGCACCATGAACCTGTCCCGCCGCAAGCAGATGAATTATTGATACCTCAATCCGCCGCCGGGAAAATCCCGGCGGCGGATTTTTTGTACTTGACAAATGGTGGGAAAGGGGTATAATGCAGTTTACATGTGTCTTGACACCTGATTTTACAGAAGGATGGGGAGGTACCCTCCATGACAAAGCTGCAAGCCTTTCTCCAGCGGAAGAACATCCAAATTTCCGCCCGGCGCTACGGCATTGACGCCATGGGCGCCATGGCCCAGGGCCTGTTCTGTTCCCTGCTCATCGGCACCATCATCAACACCGTGGGCACCCAGTTCCAGATTGACTTCCTGACCCGGGTAGTGGCCACCCTGGGCAGCGGGGAGCACCAGATTTCCTACACCGTGGGCGGCCTGGCCTCCGCCATGAGCGGCCCCGCCATGGCCATCGCCATCGGCTACGCCCTCCAGGCGCCCCCCCTGGTGCTCTTTTCCCTGACGGCGGTGGGCTTCGCCTCCAATATACTGGGGGGAGCCGGCGGCCCTCTGGCGGTGCTGTTCATCGCCATCATTGCCGCCGAGGTGGGCAAGGCGGTGAGCAAGGAGACCAAAATCGACCTGCTGGTTACCCCGTTGGTCACCATTTTCGTGGGTGTGGGCCTGTCCGCCTGGTGGGCCCCTGCCATCGGCGGGGCCGCCGCCTGGGTAGGCGAGCTGATCCGCTGGGCCACGGTGCTCCAGCCCTTCTGGATGGGGATTCTGGTCTCTGTGGTCATCGGCATCGCCCTGACCCTGCCCATCTCCTCCGCGGCCATCTGCACGGCCCTGACCCTCACCGGCCTGGCGGGAGGGGCCGCTGTGGCGGGGTGCTGCGCCAACATGGTGGGCTTTGCGGTGATGTCCTTCCGGGAGAACGGCTGGGGCGGGCTGGTGAGCCAGGGCATCGGCACCTCCATGCTGCAAATGCCCAATATCGTGAAAAACCCCCGGATCTGGCTGCCCGCCATTCTGACCTCCGCCATCACAGGCCCCCTGGCTACCTGCGTATTCCACCTGGAGATGAACGACCCCTCCGGCGGCGTGGCCTCCGGAATGGGCACCTGCGGCTTTGTGGGCCAGATCGGCGTGTACGCCGGCTGGGTCAACGATGTGGCGCTGGGGGTGAAGGATGCCATCACCGCCTTCGACTGGGCGGGGCTGATCCTCATCAGCTTCCTCCTGCCCGCCCTGCTGTGCTGGGCCTTCGGGCTGTTTTTCCGCAGAATCGGCTGGATTGGCGAGGGGGACCTGACCCTGCCCCAGTAAGCGGGCGGCACTTTACAGCCGGATGGTCCGGTGCTATAATGAATGCGTCCCATCGGAGGGCGCATAACAACGGCTATGTTATGGGCCGGATAAGATGGCGGGGAGCCCCGTTTTCTTATCCGGCCTCTTTTTTCAGGAGGGAAGCATATGAACATCATTACCATCAGCCGGGAATTCGGCAGCGGCGGACGGGAGCTGGGCAAGCGTCTGGCGGAGGCCCTGGGCTACGCCTACTACGACAGGGAGATTTTGGAGAAGCTGGCCGAGCAAACGGAGCTGGATGCCGGGTATCTGGAGCGGGTGCTGGAGCACGGCGTGGCCGCCCAGACCTATCCCATCCACATCGGCCGAACCTTTGCGGCCATTCCCGTCTTTGCCAGCCATTCCACCTCCCTGCTGACCTGCCAGACCCAGATTATCCGGCAGCTGGCCCGGAAGGGGGACTGCGTCATTGTGGGCAGAAATGCCAACGTAATTCTGGCCGAGGCCCATCCCCTGCGGATCTTTGTCCACGGCGACATGAAGGCCAGGATCGGCCGCTGCCGCTCCAGGGCGCCGGAGGGGGAGAAGCTCACGGACCAGCAGTACGAGAAGAATATCCGCCAGGTGGACAAGTACCGGGCGAGAATCCACAATATGCTGTGCAACTATGACTGGGGGGACGTGCGGGGGTATGACCTGTGCGTCAATACCACCTCCATCCCGGTGAAGGACGCGGTGGCCCCCCTGGCGGAGTACGCCAGAATCTGGTTCGCGGGCCGGGAGAAGAAGGCGGAATGAGTAAGGAACAGAACCTGATTCAAGGCAACATCCTCAAGTCCCTGTTGTCCTTCGCCCTGCCGGTGCTGGCGGCCCTGTTTCTCCAGGCCATGTACGGGGCGGCGGACCTGATTATCGTGGGCCAGTTTGCCGGCACGGGGGAGCAGTCCGGCGTGGCCTCCGGCAGCCAGCTGCTGCACATGATTACCATGGTCATCACCGGGCTGACCATGGGTGTGACGGTGTTTGTGGGGGACGCCATCGGCTCCCGCCGCCCGGAGCGGGCGGGCAGGGGGATCGGCACCGGCATTGTGATTTTTGCCGTGGTGGCGGTGGCATTTACCGCCGTGCTGGTGCCCGGCAGCGATTGGCTGGCCGCCGCTATGCACGCCCCGGAGGAGGCCTTTGCCCAGACCAGCAGCTATGTGCGTATCTGCGGGATAGGCACCGTGTTTATTGTGGCCTATAACGTCATCGGCGCGGTGTTCCGGGGGATCGGAGACTCCAAAACCCCCCTGCTCACCGTGGCCATCGCCTGCGTCATCAACGTGGTGGGCGACCTGGTCCTGGTGGCCGGGTTCGGCATGGGGGCGGCGGGCGCCGCCATCGCCACCGTCAGCGCCCAGGCGGGCAGCGTGCTGTTTTCCCTGTACTTCATCAGCAGGAAGAAACTGCCCTTTTCCTTCTCCCTGGCCAGCCTGCGGCCCCAGGGGGAGTGCGTCAAGGCCATCCTGCTGGTGGGCGTGCCCATCGCCCTGCAGGACATGCTGGTGCAGTTTTCCTTCCTGTTTATCCAGGTGATTGTCAACAGCATGGGCGTCACCGCCTCCGCCGCCGTGGGTGTGGCGGAGAAGGTGTGCGGCTTTTTGATGCTGGTGGCCTCCGCCTATATGCAGTCCATCTCCGCCTTTGTGGCCCAGAACAACGGCGCCGGGCAGTACCACCGCTCCCGGAAGGCGCTGTTTTACGGCATCGTCACCGCCTTCGCCGCAGGCGCCGTCATGGGCAGCCTGGCCTTTTTCGGCGGGTCCCTGCTGGCGGCCATCTTCTCCAGCGAGCCCCAGGTGATTTCCTCGGCCCACGACTATCTGAAGGCCTACGGCATCGACTGCCTCCAGACGGCCATCCTGTTCTGCTTCGTGGGTTACTTCAACGGCTGCCGGAGAACGGTGTTTGTGATGATCCAGGGGGTTGTGGGCGCCTTCTTCGTGCGGGTGCCCGTGGTGTATATGATGAGCCAGCTGGAGCAGGCCAACCTGTTCCTCATCGGGCTGGGCACCCCCATCTCCTCCCTGGTGCAGATTGTCCTGTGCCTGATTGCCTACCGGTACTACCGGGGCAGGGAGAAAAAAGAAGCGTTGGCCCCGGGCTCTGTCTGAACATGAAAAATCCGCTGTGGAGTGGCTCCACAGCGGATTTTTGTTGTTTCAGGGAGGGATCACACCCCGGCCAGAGCCTGCTCCAGGTCGGCGATGATGTCGGCGGGGTCCTCAATGCCCACAGAGAAGCGCACCAGGTCCGGGGACACGCCGGCGGCCAGCAGCTCGCTGTCGTTCATCTGCCGGTGGGTGGAGGAGGCGGGGTGGAGGACGCAGGTCTTGGCGTCGGCCACGTGGGTGGCGATGGAGGCCAGCCTCAGCCCGGCCATGAACCGCTCCGCGGCGGGGCGGCCGCCCTTGACCCCGAAAATCACCACGCCGCAGGTGCCGTTGGGCATGTACTTTTTGGCCCGCTCATAATACTTGTCCCCAGGCAGGCCGGCATACTGCACCCAGGCCACCTTCTCATGGCCCTGGAGATACTCCGCCACGGCCTGGGCATTTTCGCAGTGCTTCTTCATCCGCAGGGGCAGGGTCTCCAGGCCGATATTCAGCAGGAAGCAGTTGTTGGGGGAGGGGATGGAGCCCAGGTCCCGCATCAGCTGGACCGTGGCCTTGGTGATGAAGGCGCCCTCCAGGCCGAAGCGCTGGGTGTAGGTGACCCCGTGATAGCTTTCATCGGGGGTGGTGAGGCCGGGGAACTTGTCGGCGTGGGCGTTCCAGTCGAACTTGCCGCTGTCCACAATGGCGCCGCCCACCGTCAGGGCGTGGCCGTCCATGTACTTGGTGGTGGAGTGGGTCACAATGTCGCAGCCCCACTCAAAGGGCCGGCAGTTGACAGGGGTGGCAAAGGTGTTGTCCATGATGAGGGGGACGCCGTGGGCGTGGGCGGCGGCGGCGAACTTCTCAATGTCCAGCACCGTGAGGGCGGGGTTGGCGATGGTCTCGCCAAACACCGCTTTGGTGTTGGGCTGGAAGGCGGCCTCCAGCTCCTCCGGGGTGCACTCGGGGTCCACGAAGGTGAACTCAATGCCCATGCGCTTCATGGTGACGGAGAAGAGGTTATAGGTGCCGCCGTAGATGGAGGTGGAGGAGATAATGTGGTCTCCGCAGCCGGCCAGGTTGAAGATGGCGTAAAAATTGGCGGCCTGTCCGGAGGACAGCAGCATGGCGGCGGTGCCGCCCTCCAGGGCGCAGATCTTGGCGGCCACCGTGTCGTTGGTGGGGTTCTGCAGCCGGGTGTAGAAGTAACCGCTGGCCTCCAGGTCGAACAGCTTGCCCATCTCCTCGCTGGTTTCATAGCGGAAGGTGGTGGACTGTACGATGGGGAAATTGCGGGGCTCCCCGTTGCCGGGGCGATAGCCGGCGTGGAGGCAGTCGGTGGACAGCTGGTAGTGGGACATGGATACTCCTTCTTTCTGCGGTAGTATTGGATTGTATAAATTAGGTATAAGGATACAGAACGCCGTCCGGTTTGTCAAGAGGGGGCGGCATCGTCCGCCTCCCAGGACAGCAGCGCCTCCTGGGCCTGGAGGACGGTGTGGTCCCGGGACTGGGCCTGGTGGCCGGCGGATTGGATCTGCACCGACTCCACGCCGTCCAGCTGGCTCATGGTCAGCACGATGCAGTAGTCGGCCAGGGTCAGGGACACTTCGGCCAGGCCGCCGTACTGCTCAGACAGGTTCAGGGTCAGCAGCCCGTCGGACAGCTCCCAGTCCAGCAGGGTGACCCCCCTGGGGAAGGGGGAGACCAGATGATCCTCCGTGGGGCCGCTCATCAAAGCGGAAAACAGGGCGTCCACCGTAGGCTGGCTCCGGCCAGGGTAGGGCTGGGCGGCGATGGCGGGGCCGTGGGTGGTCTGCTGGGGGTCGGCGCGGAAGTAGAGCTGCATGCCGGAGTCGCCGGAGGAGGCGGAACAGCCGGCGAGCAGCAGGGTCAGGGCCAAAGCGGATAAGGGCTTCATGTCCCGTCACCTCCCGACTCCCTGGCTTCATAGGGGAAGCCCGCAGAGAATACGCTGCCCCCGCCCTGACGGCGGCTGGCGGTAACCCATCCGCCGTGGCGGCGGACAGTGTCCCGGACGATGGACAGACCCAGCCCGGTGCCGCCCGCGGCCCGGGAACGGGCCTTGTCCACCCGGTAAAACCGGTTGAACACCTTGGGCAGCTCCTCCTCGGGAATGCCTACGCCGGTGTCCGCCACCTCCAGCAGCACCTGGTCCCCATCCCGGGTGACGGAGACCACCACCCGGCCGCCGGGGAAATTATACTTAATGGCGTTTTCAATCAAATTGAAGCAGATTTGGTACAGGTCGTCCTCGGTGCAGCGCAGGGTACATCCGGGCTTCCATTCCAGCGCCACCTCCACCTGGGCCGCGTCCGCCACAGGGGCCAGCATGGACGCCGCCCGCTGGGCCACGTGGGCCAAATCCACTACCTGGGTATTGCCCACCGGCAGGCTGTCCAGCCGGGTGAGGGCAAGCAGGTGCTCGGTGATGCGGGTCAGGCGTTCGGCCTCCGAACCGATATCCGATACAAAGTCCCGGACAGTGTCCGGGTCCATCTCCTGATTCTGCAAGATGGAATCGGCCAGCAGGCGGATGGAGGCCAGGGGGGTTTTCAGCTCGTGGGAGGCGTCGGAGACAAAGCGGCGGCGCACCTCCTCGGTGGTTTGCAGCCGGTCGGTAAGCTGGTTGAATTCCTGGGCCAGCTGGGCCAGCTCATCCCGGCCGGTGGGCTGGAGCCGGTGGCCGTATTCCCCCTCCCCCACGATGCGGATGGCGCTCAGCAGCGCCCGCATCCGGGCGGTAAGCACCTTGGAGAAGAAGGCGCTGATGGACAAAGCGAAAATCACCAGCACCAGGGAGATGGAGCGGAGGTTCTGCTGCAGGTTCATCAGCAGCGCGCCCTGGTCGGCGTCCTCCTCGGAGAGGTAGATGGCGCCGATAATCATGCCCCGGTACACGATGGGGCAGGCGGCGGTGGAGAGAAAACAGCCGTCCTGGTATTGGGAAAAGACCACGTTGTGGTTTTCCAGGGCCAGGACCACCTCCTGGAGCAGGGCGTACCGCTCCTGCTGGGACTGCTGGTTGTCGTCCTCTTCCTCCTCCTGGGCGGGGACTGAGCTGTCGTACAAGATCCGGCCGCCGGGGTCGGTGACCAGGACGTGGCTCAGGCCGGCGCTGTCCAGCATGGTCATCACCCGGGATACCTGGTCGGAGTTGAGGGATTCCAGCTCCATCAGGGCGGAGGCCATCACCGACGCCTGGCTTTTCAGGGAGTCCCGCTTGGAGGTGAAAATCAGATTTTGAGCGGCGATGAGGGGGTAGGTGTTCAGCAGGACCAGCACCGCCCCCAGAATAGCCAGATAGCTCATGGCGTACTTGATCTGAAGGCGGGAGAAGAAGGGAATCCTGCGCTGGCTGCCCCCGGTGCTGCGGCTATCCAAGGCCGGGCGCCTCCTTTCCTGGGATCATTCTTTCTTTTCCCCTCCGGCGCGGTTGTTCAGATAGTAGCCCACGCCCCACTTGGTGCGGATATATTCCGGATTGGCGGGGTCCAGCTCCAGCTTTTCCCGCAGGCGGCGGACATGCACGTCCACCGTGCGGTAGTCCCCGATATACTCGTAGCCCCACACCACGTTCAGCAGATTCTCCCGGCTGTATACCCGGCCGGGATTGCGCATCAGCAGCTCCATCAGGTCGAATTCCTTGGCGGTGAGCTCCACGCTCTGCCCGTCCTTCCAGGCGGAGCGCTCGCTGGGGTCCAGACGGATGTGGCCGATAACCAGGGGCTGCTGGTCGGCCTGGCGCTGGACGGAGGCGCCGGAACGGCGCAGCAGGGCCCGCACCCGGGCCTTCAGCTCCAGGATGTTGAAGGGCTTTGTAATGTAGTCGTCAGCGCCGCACTCAAAGCCGATGATCTTGTCGGTATCCTCGCTGCGGGCGGTGAGCATGATAATGGGCACGTTGGAAAATTCCCGAATCCGCATACAGGCTTGCAGACCGTCGATTTTCGGCATCATGACATCCAGAATCAGCAGGTCGAAGTTGCCCTCCCGGGCCAGCTCCACCGCTTCCTCCCCGTCATATCCGGTTTCCACCTGATACCCCTCGTTTTTCAGGTTGAAGGTAATCCCCTTCACCAGAACTTGCTCGTCATCTACCACCAGAATTTTCGCCATGATATGAAACTCCTTATTCGTCCAGGGTTATGTAGGGCAGGATCTGCTCCAGCGTGGCCTCCCCGATGCCGGAAACCTCTAAAAGCTGATCCGTGGTTTGGAACGGGCCGTGCTCCGCCCGGTAATCCAGGATGGCCTGGGCCTTCACCTGGCCGATGCCGGGCAGCCGGTCCAGGTCGTAAAGGTCGGCCCGGTTAATGGAGATCCGCTCCCCCTCCAGCAGGCCGTCCGTGGCGTGGGACGGGTCGGAGGAGGCCCCGCCATCGGATGGGGCGGGGCTGTGGGCGGTGGTCACATAGGTGTGGGGGATGGTGGCGGCGCGCAGGAACCAGCCGGCGGTAAAGGAGAGGAAAACCACCGTCGCCAGCAGGACAACCCATTCCAGGCGGGACAGTCTTCTCATTTTTCTTCCTCCTAACGCTTGCGGGAACGGATTTGGTTTGCTATAATAGCCGGTGTATCGGTTTTTGGGGAACCGACGTTCCCCACCCCCCATTTCCGCACCCTATTATAGCACATCTGAGGAGAATTTCCTAATGAAAAAAACACGCATGCTGATATTTGCTTTGGTTGTGTCGGTGGTATTGTCCGTGTTTATGCCGGTGACGGGCTTTGCCCTGGAAGACCCGGAGCTGAACTGCCGCAACGCCATCCTGGTGGACGCCGCCCACGATGAGGTTTTGTACGAGAAGGATGCCTACGCCAAGGCCTATCCCGCCAGTATCACCAAGGTGATGACCGCCCTGCTGGTGCTGGAGGCCATCGACGCGGGCCAGCTGACCGCCGACACCCCTGTTACCGCCTCCGCCCAGGCGGTGGACATCCCCTGGGACAGCTCTACCGCGGGGATTAAGGAGGGGGAGGTGCTGACGGTGGAGCAGCTGCTGTACTGCCTGCTGCTTCCCTCCGCCAACGAGGCGGCCAAGATCCTGGCCGAGACGGTGGGCGGTACCGAGGCCGCCTTTGTGGAGCGGATGAACCAGCGGGCTCAGGAGCTGGGCTGCCAGGGCACCCACTTTGTCAATCCCAACGGCCTGCATGACGATGACCACTACACCACCGCCTACGATATCAGCCTGTTTATGAAGGCGGCTATGGAGTACGACCTGTTCCGCACCATCATCTCCAAGCCCAACTACGAGATTCCCCCCACCAACAAGACGGAGACCAAGCGCATCGTCCGCAACACCAACGGCCTGGTGTCCAACTGGACCTACCTGGGGTATCTGTACTTAGACAAGGGCATCGGCGGCAAGACCGGCAGCACCGAGGAGTCCGGCTCCTGCCTGGTGCAGGCGGCGGAGGACGAGAACAACTATCTGATCTCCGTGGTGCTGGGCGCGGAAATTGAGGTGCAGGACGACGGCACTGTGAAGCGGTGGCATTTCCTGGACACCATCCACCTGCTGGACTGGGGCTTTGATAATTTCCGCCGCACCACCATCTCCGAGGACAGCGACCCGGTGACCTCTGTAACGGTGACCCTTTCCAGCGAGACCGACCAGGTGATGCTCAAGCCCAGCGGCACCATCACTCGCACCCTGCCCAAGGATGTGGATTTGAGCCAGATGGAGCGGGAGATCAACCGCTTCTCCGACACGGTGGAGGCGCCGGTGGCCGAGGGCGATGTGCTGGGCACCATGACCCTGTCCTACGAGGGCGAGGTCTACGGCACGGTGGACCTGGTGGCGGTGACCTCGGTGGAGCGGTCGGAGCTGCTGTACCGGCTGAACCAGATTGAGAATTTCTTCCGCAGCTCCGGGGTGAAGCTGATCCTGGCCATCATCCTGTTGATTGTGGTGGTTGTGCTGCTGCGGGTCCTGGTGTTCCGCAAGCGCCGCCGGCACTATTCCGGCGTGGGCGGCGGCCGCAGGGGACGCTACAGCGGCAGAAGAAGATAAGAAACAAACGGCGCTGTGCCCGCGAGACATGCATCGCGGGCACAGCGTTCTGTCCGCCCCACATGGGGCAGCTTTGTTGTCTGGAGGTATGTGGAGATGGATCGAAAAACCCTTTCGGCCGCCTTTCCTGTGACCGTGCCTGTGCTGATGGGCTACCTGGCCATCGGGATGGCCTTCGGCTTTATGCTGCAGGCCGTGGGCTACAACGCCCTGTGGGCCTTTTTTATGAGCGTGACCATCTATGCCGGGTCGGGCCAGTACCTGGGGGTGGAGCTGCTGTCCACCTGCGCCACCCTGGGCACGGTGGCGCTGATGACCCTGCTGATTAACTTCCGCCACCTGGTGTACGGCCTGTCCATGCTGGAGAAATTCCGGGGGATGGGCCCGCGGAAGGGCTATATGATTTTCTCCCTCACCGACGAGACCTATGCCCTGCTCAGCTCGGCCCAGGCCCCCGCCGGTGTGGACCCCCGGAACTTCTACTTTGCCATTGCCATGCTCAACCACTCCTACTGGATTCTGGGCTCCGTGCTGGGGGCGGTGGCGGGGGCGCTGCTGCCGGTGGATACCACGGGGATTGATTTTGCCATGACCGCCCTGTTCGTGGTCATCGCGGTGGAGCAGTGGAAAACCTACCGCAGCCACATCCCCGCCATTCTGGGGGCGGTGGTCACCCTGCTGTGCATGACGGCGGTGGGGGTGGACAACATGCTGCTGCCCGCCCTGGCCATCATTGTGGTGGTGCTGCTGAGCCAGCGCAGCCGCCTGGACGACACCGCGGCGGCGGTGGAAGAAAGGAAGGAGGAAAACGTATGCTGACGCCTGCCCAGGCCATCGCGTCCATCCTGGTGATGTCGGTGGTCACCTTTCTCACCCGGGCACTGCCCTTCCTCCTGTTTGACCGGGGGGAGCACCCGCCCAAGCTGGTGCTGTACCTGGGCAAGGTTTTGCCCCCGGCCATTATCGCCATGCTTATCGTCTACTGCCTGCGCAACAGCCTGTCCGCCCTGGAGCATCTGGGCACACGCCTGTTGGAGGCCGGTTCCCTGGGCCAGTGGCTGCCCGCCTTCCTCTCCGTGGCGCTGGTGGTTGTGCTGCACCTGTGGAAAAAGAACAATTTGCTGTCTATATTTGGGGGCACGATCCTCTATATGGTGCTGGTGCAGCAGGTATTTGTGTGAAAAAATCCGGAAGGGACCATGGTCCCTTCCGGATTTTTTATCCCATGCGGCGCAGCCCCTTGGGAAAGTGGTTTTTCAGCACACCGCCGCTGCCCTTGGCCCAGCCCAGGGACAGGCCGTCCACCTGGATCAGCGTCCAGCCGGTCTGCGGGCCTTGGAGGGTGCCGCCGGAGAGGTAGGCGGCGATTTCCGGGCTGTCCTGGGAAAAGCCCGCCATGGAGCCGGCACCGCGGAGCCAGAGGGCCAGGGCATGGGCGGGCTCGAAGCGGTTTTTCAGCAGCTGGCCCAGCTCCAAACCGGGCCGGACCACCTTCAGCCCCTTCAGGGCGGGGAGCTGGGGAGGGGCCAGCCACAGGCTGCGGCCAAAGGCCAGCAGGGCGCCCTCCGGCAGGGACACGCCCGCCTCCTGACAAAACCGGGCCAGCTCGGCGGGCCGGGGGATGGCGGGTTCCGTGGGTGAATCCGCCGGGACATGGGTCCCCTGGCGGGTCAGCACGGCGGCAAAGTGCCCCTCCCCCCGGAGGAGATGGGGCCAGAGCCGCAGGGTGTGCTCCAGGCCGGGGACGGGCTGGGGCACCCAGTCGGGCCGCCCGGGGGAGAACCAGGGGGCGTCCACCGGCAGAATGGAAAAATCGGGGTGGGAGCGGATGAAGTCTGCGACGACCCCCTCGTTTTCCTCCGGGGCGAAGGTGCAGGTGGAGTAGACCAGCCGGCCGCCGGGGGCCAGCATCTCGGCGGCGGAGGAGAGGATCTCCTTCTGCCGCCGGGCGCACATCTCCACCGACTCCTGGCTCCACTGGACGGAGGCGGCCTCCTCCTTGCGGAACATGCCCTCCCCGGAGCAGGGGGCGTCCACCAGAATCCGGTGGAAGAAGCCGGGAAAGCGCTGGGCCAGGCGGCGGGGATGCTCATTGAGCACCAGGGCGTTGGCCGCCCCCATCCGCTCCAGGTTCCGGCCCAGGATCACCGAGCGCTTGCCGTCAATTTCGTTGGACACCAGCAGCCCCGTCCCCTCCATCAGGGCGGCCAGCTGGGAGGATTTCCCCCCGGGGGCGGCGCACAGATCCAGCACCCGCATCCCCGGCCGGACATCCAGCAGCCCGGCGGGGGCCATGGCGCTGGCCTCCTGGAGATAGTATAGCCCCGCGTCGTGATAAGGGGACAGGCCGGGACGAGCGTCGGGACGGTAGTAATACCCGTGGTCGGCCCAGGGCACCGGCTCCAGCTCCAGCTGGGGCAGGGGAGGGGGGGTGTCGGTTTTCAGGGTGTTGATCCGCAGGGCCACAGCTCTGGGCCGCTGGGCGGCGGCGAGAAAGGCGTCCAGCCCCTCCCGGCCCAGCTGAAGCTCTAGACGGTGCAGAAATTCTGTGGGAAACATAGGTTCCTCCCTTGTGGCGCAGAAGTAGGGGTTATAGGCGGGTGTGGGTACACACGGCGGCGATTTTATCCCGCAGCCCCATGAGATCCTGAAATACCTCCGGCCGGCGGCCGGGGTCGCGGAGCACAGCGGCGGGATGGTAAATGGCGGTCATGTGGACGCCGGCCTTTTCCACCCACTGCCCATGCTCCAGGGTAATTTTGTAGTCGGGCTTAATCAGCCGCATGGCGGCAATGCGGCCCAGGCAGACGATGATCTTGGGCCGGATCAGCGCCACCTGGTTGCGCAGATAGCCGATGCAGGCGTCCTGCTCCTCGTTGAGAGGGTCCCGGTTCTGGGGAGGACGGCACTTGACCAGGTTGGTGATATACACGTCCCGCTCCCGGCTGAGGTCAATCAGCTCCAGCATCTCGTCCAGCAGCCGCCCCGCCGGCCCCACAAAGGGCAGGCCCTGGACGTCCTCCTGGTGCCCGGGGCCCTCGCCCACCAGCATAATTTCCGCGTCCCTGGGGCCGACCCCAACCACCACGGACTGACGGCTGTCCGCCAGACCACAGCCCTGGCAGCTCCGGCACCTGGCTTCCAGTTCATCCCAGCTCAGCATAGGGGCATCCCTCCTCTCCGCACCAGTGTAGCATATGGCCGGGGAATTCGCAACGCAAAGACGGAGGCGGAAGGCCGGGGGAGGAATAAATTTCCACAAAATGACGAAGGGATGGGAGGGAAAATTGTCCACATTTGATACGGACACAACATCTTGTGTTTTCAAGCTGTAAAATCTGCAAGATGGTGTGCGATAAAAAATAAAAAAGCGTTCTGTCAACCAAATTGTGGCACAAAAAAACAGAAAAAAGTCAGAAAAGGCAGGATTTTGCCGGAATTGAGCCGGGGAAAAAAACAAAAAACACTTGCTTTTTATGTCAACAGCTTTTATACTATGAAACAAGAGTGGGGGAAAGTGGAGCACTTTCCCATAAAAGTGGAGGGAAGAGCAGGGGGGAGACAAGGTGACCGGCACATACGAGCACAGCATCGACGCCAAGGGCCGCCTGTTTATCCCCGCCAAGCTGCGGGAGGAGCTGGGGGTCAGCTTTTACCTGGCGATGGGGATTGACACCTGCCTTGCCATCTATCCGCAAAGCACCTGGGACCGGTTTACCGAGCGCTTTGCCGCTCTGCCCATGACCCAGTCCCGGGCCATGCGCCCCCTGTTTGCCAACGCGGTGAAGTGCGAGCTGGACAGCCAGGGGCGGATTGTGATTCCTCAAAAGCTGCGGCAGTACGCCAAGCTGGAGAAGGACGCGGTGATTCTGGGCGTCAATGACCGGGCTGAGATCTGGAGCGCTCCCATCTGGTACCAGGACGAGAGCGAGATGACGCCGGAGAAAATGGCCGCCTGCATGAGTGAGTTGGGATTTTAAGTGATGCGTGAGGAATTTACCCATCGTCCCGTACTGCTGGAGGAGTGCATCCAGGCCCTGGCCATCCGGCCGGATGGGGTCTATCTGGATGGCACGCTGGGCCGGGCGGGACACAGCCGGGAGATTGCCCGGCGGCTGACCACCGGACGGCTGATCTGTGTGGATCGGGACCAGGCGGCGCTGGACGCCGCGGAGGACCGCCTGAAGCAGTGGCGGGACCGGGTGACGCTGGTGCACAGCAACTACGACCGGCTGGACCAGATCCTGGATGAGCTGGGCCTGGACGGTGTGGATGGGATGCTGTTTGACCTGGGCGTCTCCTCCCCGCAGCTGGACGACGGGTCCCGCGGCTTTTCCTACATGACGGACGCCCCCCTGGACATGCGGATGGATCAGTCCCAGGGGCTGACCGCCTATCAGGTGGTGAATGGCTGGCCGGAGGGAGAGCTGCGGCGCGTCCTGACCCAGTATGGGGAGGAGCGGTACGCCCCGTCCATTGCCGGCGCCATCGTCCGCCGCAGGGCGGACAAGCCCATTGAAGGTACCCTGGAGCTGGTAGATGTCATCAAAAGCGGCATGCCTGCCAGGGCGCTGAAGGAAAAGCAGCATCCGGCCAAGCGCAGCTTCCAGGCCATCCGCATCGCGGTCAACGACGAGCTGGGCGGCGTGGAGCGGATGCTCCAGGCGGCGGTGCCCCGGCTGAACCTGGGGGGGCGGCTGGCGGTAATCACCTTCCACTCCCTGGAGGACCGCATCGTCAAAACCGCCCTGGCCGATTACGCCAGGGGCTGCACCTGCCCGCCGGACTTCCCGGTGTGCGTCTGCGGCAAGACCCCGGACGTCCGCCTGGTCAGCAGGAAGCCCATCCTGCCCAGCGACCGGGAAATTGAAGAAAATCCCCGCGCCCGCAGCGCCAAGCTGCGGGTGGCGGAAAAGCTGAAACAACCGACAAAAATCGCGGCTATGGGCCGTGAGCGGAAAATGGAGTGAAGGTCAGATGCCAAGTCGCCGCCGTACCCATGTAACCTCTTATAATACCTACGGCAATGTCGCCTATGCTCCTGCCTACAGCGGCGGAGCGCTGCGCGCCCCGGCAGGGCAGGAGATCCTCCAGCCCAAGCCCAGAGCCAACCCCCGCGTCCGGGAAGAAGCCCTGACCCGTACCAGAGTCAAGGTACGTCAGGCCGGAGAGGTCGCCCCCTTTGGCGTGGTGGGCTTTGCCGCGGTGGGCGTGATGGCCGCCCTGGTGGTGATGAGCTACGCCCAGTGCGTGGTGGCAAACGACCAGGTGGTGTCCCTGCGGAGCGAGCTGACGGATCTTCAGGATCAGAACGTGATCCTCAGCGCCCAGTACGAGCAGGTGTTTGACCTGGAGCGGATTCAGCAGGCGGTGGGGGACACCATGGTGCGTCCCACCAATGACCAGGTGGTTTACCTGGACCTCTCCCAGCCGGACAGCGTTGTGCTGTACGGGGAGGAGGAGCGCTCCGCCGGCCTTGCCGGGATGCTGGAGGGGCTGGCGGACATCGCGGCCGGCTTTGTTGAATACTTCCGCTGACGCGGCCATATAGTATGCCAGAACAGAGGGGCGCCCCTGCGGGGAGCCCAATGGATAACGAGAGATGAGGGCGCAAGAAAGAGGATTTCTTGCGCCCTTCTACCGCAAGGAGGGCAAATTGGTGGAAAACCGCAGAGAACGACAAAAACAGGACGCCGTGGACCGGAACCGGCAATCCAAGCGGACGGTTTTCCGCCGCTCCCTGGCGCTGATGCTGATTTGCGGCGTGGGATTTTTCATCCCCCTGCTGGCCCGGCTGTGGGATATTGCCATCGTCCACCACGATGAGTACCAGCAGCAGGCCACCCAGCAGCAGCTGATGGATGTGACCGTCCCCGCCCACCGGGGCAATATCCTGGACCGCAATGGGCAGGTTATGGCCATGTCGGCCACGGTTTACAACCTGATCCTGGCCCCCAAGGACCTGGTGGCCAGCGTCAGCGAGAAGAAATTCACCGATGACGACGGCAACCTGGACGAGGCGGCCTACCAGGCGGAAATCCAGCGGAAGCGGGACGAGGTGGTGGACGGACTGTGCGCCATCGTGCCTGAGCTGGACCGGGAAAAGCTGGCCGCCCGGATGGAGCGGGTCAACTCTCAGTACGAGGTGCTCATGACCCAGATCGAGGAGGAGGACGCCCAGGAGATCCGGGAATTCATCCAGGAGCACAAGACCTCCTATTACCTGTACCTCACCCCCAGCACCAAGCGGTACTATCCCTTCTCCTCCCTGGCCTCCCAGGTGCTGGGCTTTGTCAACGACGAGGGCGGCGTGTACGGCCTGGAGGCGGCTTATGAGGAGCTGCTCAAGGGGCTGCCCGGCCGGGTTGTGACGGGAAAGACCGCCCAGAACGTGGAGATGTATAACAGCTATTCCAATTACATCGACGCCATCAACGGCTACAACATCACCCTGACACTGGACACCACCATCCAGTCCTATGCCGAGCAGATCCTGGAAAAGGGCATTAAGGACTATGATGTGCTGGAGGGCGGCTTCTGCGTGGTCATGGACCCCAACACAGGGGCTATCCTGGCCATGGCCAGCTCCCCGGAGTTCGATCCCAACAACTACTCCGCGGTGGTGGACAGCATTCTCCAGGGGGAGATCGAGTCCGACACCAGTACCTATTATGAACAGCTCAAGGTGGAAAATGAGCAGGCGTCGCCGGAGGATAAGCTGACCGACGGCGAGCTGATGGAGCAGGCCGAGGCGTTGGCCACCTCCGCCGCCCGGGAAACCCAGTGGAGCATCCGGGCCATCCGGGAGCCCTACGAGCCGGGCTCCACCTTCAAGGGCATTGTGCTGGCTGCCGCCCTGGAGGAAGGGGTGGTGACGGAGAGCGACACCTTCGACTGCCCCGGCTATACCTCCCTGGGCGGCTGGATCATCCGCTGCTCCAACCGCAGCGGACACGGGCACCAGACCCTGGCTGAGGCGGTGCAAAACTCCTGCAACCCCGCCTTCATTGAAATCGGCCAGCGGCTGGGTTTGGAGAAGTTCCAGGAATATTTCAAGGCCTTCGGCATGACAGAGGCCACCGGCATTGACCTGCCGGGGGAAGAATCGGGCATTAACTGGGGCAGCGATATGGGAATCGTGGACCTGGCCGTGGCCTCCTTCGGCCAGCGCTTTACCGTCACCCCCCTGCAGATGATTACCGCCTTCTCCTCCGTCATCAACGGCGGCAACCTGTACCAGCCCTATGTGGTGCAGTTGGTGTCTGACAGCAACGGCACCGTAATCCAAAGCAACGAGCCCACCCTGGTGCGCCAGGTGGTCAGCCAGGAGACCAGCAGGCGGGCCAGAGTCATCCTGGAGAGCGTGGTCAACGAGGGCGGCGGTATCAACGCGTACCAGGCGGGCTACCGCATCGGCGGCAAGACCGGCTCCTCCGAGGTGGGCCTGGAGGACGACCACACCCTGGTGTCCTTTATGGGCTTCGCCCCCGCCGACGACCCCAAGGTCATTGTCCTGCTGGCCTTTGACCGGCCCAAGGCCAGCGCCCCCCACAGCAACTACTGCACCACCGGCGTCTACATCGGCGGCGGCAGCATGGCCGCCCCCAAGGCCGGTGAGCTCATTGCCCAGATCCTGGATTACATGGGCGTGGAAAAGCAGTATGACGAGTCGGAATCCGCGGCCGTGGATGTGACCACCCCCTCTGTGACCGGGATGACGGTGGCCGACGCGGAAAAGCGGCTGAAAAACCAGAAGCTGACCTATCGCACGGTGGGTCAGGGGGAGACCGTGACCGCCCAGGTGCCCAGAGCGTGGGCGGCGGTACCCAGCGGATCTACGGTGGTGCTGTACCTGGGCGACGCCCAGCCGGAGGAGACGGGCACGGTGCCCAATGTGGTGGGCATGAGCTATGAGTCGGCGAAAAACGCCCTGGAGCGGGCCGGCTTCTTCATGCGGGCCAGCGGGACCAATACCTATTACACCCATGCCTCCAAGGCCCAGAGCCAGAGCATCGCCGCCGGGGAGACGGCGGACATCGGCACGGTAATCAACGTCCAGTTTGTTACCACGGTGGAGGAAGGTACGGCGGATATTGAGTGGGTCAATTAGGCCCCGGCCATTGAAAGGTAGATAGAATGAAATTGCACCCGTGAGGGGTGACCAACATGAAGCTGCGCGATGTTTTAGCCGGCGTCCCCCTCACGGGGGCAATTGAGTATCCAGACATGGAAATAAATTCCATATCCTATGACAGCAGGACGGTATGTCCCGGGGCCCTGTTTGTGGCGCTGCCTGGGGCAAAGACCGATGGCGGGCTTTATCTCCGGGAGGCCATGGAGCGGGGGGCGGCCGCGGCGGTGTGCCGGGCGGCCCCGGAAGGGGATGGGCCATGGATTGTGACGCCCGACCCCCGGCTGGCGCTGGCGCTGATTTCCGCCAACTGGTTTGGCCGGCCCGGGGAGGGATTGACCCTGATCGGGGTGACGGGGACCAACGGCAAGACCACCACCACCTGCCTGATTAAGGGGATGCTGGAGCGGGCGCTGCCGGCCAAGGTGGGGCTGATCGGCACCATTGAAAACTGGGTGGGGGAGCGGAGCATCCCGGCCCAGCGCACCACGCCGGAAAGCTATGAGGTGCAGCGCCTGCTGCGGCAGATGGCGGACGAGGGCTGCACCCATGTGGTGATGGAGGTCTCCTCCCACGCCCTGGCCCAGCGCCGGACGGCGGGGCTGGAATTTGCGGTGGGGGTGTTCACCAACCTGACCCAGGACCATCTGGACTATCACCGCACCATGGAGGAGTACCGGGCGGCCAAGGGGCTGCTGTTTTCCCAGTGCCGCCGCGGGGTGGTCAATTTGGATGACGAGGCAGGCCGCTGGTACCGGGCCAACCAGGTGCCGGACGCCTTTACCTATTCGGAAAATAAGGATCAGGCGGATCTGACGGCGAAAAACATCCGGCTGTTCCCCAGCCATGTGGAGTTTGAGGCGGTGTGCCGCCAGGGCATCCGGCGGATTCATCTGCCCATACCGGGGGGCTTTACCATCTACAACGGGTTGGCGGCGCTGTCCTGCGGCCTGTGCCTGGGCCTGGGGCTGGAAGAAATGGCCGCCGCCCTGCGCTCGGCCAAGGGGGTGAAGGGCCGCGTGGAGGTGGTGCCCACCCCAACAGCCTATACGGTGCTGATTGACTATGCCCACAGCCCCAACGCTTTGGAGAATATTCTCATGACGGCCCGGGATTTTACCGCCGGGCGGCTGATCTGCCTGTTTGGGTGCGGCGGCGACCGGGACCGGGGGAAGCGCCCCCTGATGGGGGAGGTGGTCAGGGCCATGGCGGACGTGGCGGTGATTACCTCCGATAACCCCCGCACGGAGGAACCCTGGGCCATTATCCAGGACATCCTGGCGGGCATGTCGGGCAGGGGCGGCGAGATCCACATTGAGCCCCACCGCCCCACCGCCATCCGCTGGGCCCTGTCCCAGGGGCGGCCGGGGGACGTGATTGTGCTGGCGGGAAAGGGGCACGAGACCTACCAGGAAATCCACGGGGTGCGGTACCCCATGGACGAGCGGGAAATTGTGGCCGATTACTTTTCCCAGCCCCACAAGAAAATCCGGGAAAGGGCTGGAAATGCGCCTGCCGGTATAGTATAATACCTAGTTACCTATGAAAAAACAGGCCGGGGATTCCCCGGAGGGATCTGACATACAAAGAGGAGGCCGCCCTTCTGACCCGGGGCGGCTTCCCAGACAACGGGCTCCTGGAGGTTTCAAAGATGCTCTATATCCTCAGTTTTATCGTCGCTTTCGGCGTGACGGCCATCATCGGACAGATTTTGATTCCGGTGCTTCGCCGGATCAAGGCCGGACAGTCCATCCGGGAGGATGGGCCCACCTGGCACATGTCCAAACAGGGCACCCCCACTATGGGCGGCATCATGTTCATCATCGGGATGGGCGTGGCGGTCTTTGTGGCGGGGTGGGACTGGTTTATCCACGGGGAATACAGCCACCTGTTTGTATTCCTGTTTGCCCTGGTGTTTGGCGCCATCGGCTTTGTAGATGACTTCCAGAAGCTGCGCCACAAGGCCAACGAGGGATTGACCGCCCCCCAGAAATTCCTGCTCCAGCTGGCGGCGTCCATCGTGTTTGTACTGCTGCTGCGCAACGAGGGCTATCTCACCCCTGACCTGTACATCCCCTTCCTGAATATAGAGATTGTGGGGATTCCCTGGATTGTGTATATGGTCTTTGCCGCCTTCGTCATGGTGGGCACCGTCAACGCGGTGAACCTGACCGACGGCGTGGACGGCCTGGCCACCGGCGTGACCATCCCGGTGATGCTGTGCTACGTGGCTGTGTCCGCCTGGTACGGGCGCAGCGACCTGACTGTGGCGGCTGCCGCCCTCACCGGCGGGCTGTCCGCCTTCCTGATTTACAACTTCCATCCCGCCAAGGTGTTCATGGGGGACACCGGCTCCCTGTTTTTGGGGGGCGCCGTGTGCGGGATGGCCTTCGCCCTGGATCTGCCCCTGCTGATTCCCATTGTGGGCCTGATCTATGTGCTGGAGACCCTGTCTGACATTATTCAGGTGGCCTATTTCAAAAAGACCGGCGGCAAGCGGTTTTTCCGCATGGCGCCCCTCCACCATCACTTTGAGATGGGAGGATGGAGCGAGACCAAGCTGTTCTGCGTCTTTTCCGGAGTGACCTTGGTGCTGTGCGTGCTGGGGTTCTGGGGCGTGATGTACCGGTACCCCATGTGATGGCGGCTGCCGGCGGCTGAGAGGAGGCGGTTGAATGGCCCGAAAGCCAAAACGTGATTTGACTGTGGAGGAGCAGCTGGCCCGCGGGCCGGTGGACCTGCCCTTTACCATGCTGGTGCTGATGCTGCTGGGTATCGGCCTGATTATGATGTTTTCCGCCTCGTACGCCTCGGCCTATTACGAAAACGGCGACCCCATGGTGTACATCAAACGTCAGGCGGTTCTGGGCGCCCTGGGCGTGGCCGCCATGTACGTGGTGTCCAAGATCAACTACCAGACCTTCCGGTGGATGGCCATGCCCGCCCTGGTGGGGTCGGTGATCCTGCTGCTGCTGGTGTTCACCCCCCTGGGCGTCAGCCACAACGGCGCCCGGCGGTGGCTGAGGGTGGGCGTGGAGTTCCAGCCGTCGGAGCTGGCCAAGATTGCGGTCATCCTGTTCTTTGCCGCCAGGCTGTGCAAACGGGACTCGGAAAAGCGCAGGCGGTACACCAACCGCACCCTCACCGGCCGGACGCTGAACCGGCTGGAGTACATCGGCTTCCTGGAGCTGGTGCCCTACGCGGCCATTTTGGGCGTGATCGGCATTCTCATGCTGAAGCAGCCCCACATGTCGGGCACCATCCTGGTGATGGCCGGCGGGGCGGCGGTGCTGTTTGCCGCCGGCATCCATCTGGGCTGGTTCATCGGCGGCGGGCTGTTTGCCGGGCTGGGCCTGTGGGTCATCATTGCCAGCACCGACTACATGACCGCCCGCATCAACCTGTGGCTGGACCCGTGGGCCGACGCCCAGGGCTCCGGCTACCAGACCATCCAGTCCCTGCTGGCCATGGGCTCCGGCGGACTGCTGGGCCGGGGGCTGGGCAACAGTATGCAGAAGCTGCTGTACATCCCTGAGCCGGAAAATGACTTTGTGTTCCCCATCGTGGTGGAGGAGCTGGGCTTTGTGGGGGGAGCCGTGGTGCTCATCCTCTTTGCCCTGCTGATCCTGCGGGGCTACTGGCTGGCCCTCCACGCCCGGGATAAATTCGGCGCGCTGACCATTGTGGGCATTATCACCCTGCTGGCCACCCAGGTGTTTTTGAACATCGGCGTGGTGACCAACCTGATCCCCAACACCGGCATCTCCCTGCCCTTCTTCAGCTACGGCGGCACCGCCCTGATGATCCAATTGGCGGAGATGGGCATGGTGCTGAGCATATCCCGCCAGATCCCGGCGCCGAGAAACGAATGAACGCACCCTGTGACTTGAGGTGGTTGAATGAATATCCTGTTTACCTGCGGCGGTACCGCCGGACACGTGAACCCCGCCGTGGCCCTGGCCCGCATTTTTCAGCAGCGGCACCCCGGCTGCCGGGTCCTATTTGTGGGGGCGGACGGCGGCATGGAGACCCGGCTGGTGCCCAAGGAGGGGTATCAGATTGAGACGGTGACCATTACCAATTTCCACCGTTCTCTGGCCCCCGCCGATATCGCCCACAATTTGGGCACCCTGTGGAACATGCAGCGCTCCAAGGGCCAGGCCCGCCGGATTTTGGACAGCTTCCAGCCCGACCTGGTGGTGGGCACCGGCGGCTACGCCTCCTACCCTGTGGTCAATGAGGCGGCCAGGCGTGGCATCCCCACCGCCGTGCATGAGGCAAACGCGGTTCCCGGCGTGACCACCAAGGCCCTTTCCAAGGTGGTGGATCGGGTGATGGTGGGCTTTGAGGAGAGCCGCAGCCACTACGACCACCCGGAACGGGTGGTGGTGACCGGAACCCCGGTGCGGGGCGCGTTTTTCGACTACACCCGCCAGCAGGCCCGGGAGAAGCTGGGGCTGACCGATGACCGGCCCCTGCTGCTGACCTATTGGGGGTCCCTGGGGGCCCGGGTGATGAACAGGTACACCCTGGACCTGATGGAGCAGGAGTGCTTGCAGGACGGCCCCTTCCACCACATCCACGGGGCGGGGCGGGATTATGCCTGGATGCAGGAGGAGATCCTCCGCCGGGGGCTGCACCTGGAGGAAAACGGCGTAGAGGTGCGGGAGTACATCTACGACATGCCCCTGGTGATGGCCGCTGCTGACCTGGTGATCTGCCGGGCGGGCGCGTCCACCATTTCGGAGCTGACCGCCATTGCCAAGCCCTCCATTCTGGTGCCCTCCCCCAATGTCACGGCCAACCACCAGGAAAAGAACGCCCGGGTGCTGGCAGATCAGGGGGCGGCGGTGCTGATGCTGGAGCCCGATTGCAGCGGGCAGGCCCTGTACCAGCAGGCCGCGGAGCTGCTGCGCGACGCCCGGCGCCGGGACGCCATGATCCGCGCCATCACCGCCGTGGCGGTGCCGGACGCGGGGGAAAAGATCTATCAGACCCTGCGGGAGCTGCTGCCCTGACAGGGCGGGCCCGTTTTGGTGCCCAGGGAGGATGATTCGGCATAGGATGGCCTGAATCCAACGGGATTGGAGGCGATCCTATGTATCAATTGGAAATAACGGGCGGCCGCCCCCTGCGGGGGGAGCTGCCTGTTCAGGGGGCGAAAAACAGCGTACTGCCCATTTTGACGGCGGTTTTGCTGGCCCCCGGGGAAAGCGTGATCCACAACTGCCCCCATCTCAGCGATGTGGCCGCCACCTTAGAGATCCTGCGGGAGCTGGGCTGCTCCGTCCGCCAGGAGGGGGACACTGTGACGGTGGACGCCGCCGTGTTGACGGGGGCCTCCGTCTCCAGGCGGCTGATGGAGGAGATGCGCTCCTCCGTGCTCTTTCTGGGGGCTCTGCTGGGCCGGCTGGGCCAGGCGGAGCTGTCCTATCCAGGCGGGTGCCAGCTGGGGCCCAGGCCCATCGACCTGCATCTGGCCGCCCTGCGAAGCCTGGGGGCGGAGATCCGGGAGGAGCAGGGCCTGCTGATCGCCGATGTAGGGGCGGGCCTGCGGGGGCGCACGGTCTGCTTGCCCACGCCCAGCGTGGGCGCCACGGAAAATGTGATGCTGGCCGCCTGCGGAGCCCGGGGCGTCACCACCCTGGTGGGAGCTGCCCGGGAGCCGGAGATTGTGGATCTGCAAAAACTGCTCAACCGCATGGGCGGGGAGGTCCGGGGCGCCGGCGGCTCTGTGATTCAGATACGGGGCGGGCGGCCGCTGCATCCGGCGGAATACACCGTGATGAGCGACCGGATCGCGGCGGCCACCTATCTGTGCGCTGCTGCGGCGGCGGGGGGCGAGATCCGGCTGACGGCGGTGGAGCCGGGCAGCCTGACAGCGGTGCTCAGCTGCCTGGAGGAGGGCGGATGCCGCATCCGCGCCGGGCGGCGGAGCATCGGCCTGGCCTGCCGCCCTCCCTTCGGCTGCCTGCGGGCCGTGCGGACCGCGCCCTACCCCGGGTTTCCCACAGACGCCCAGCCCCTGCTGATGGCGGCGCTGGCGGCGGGGCAGGGCACCACCATGATGGAGGAAAACCTCTTTGACAACCGGTACCGCCACGTGGATGAGCTGGCCCGCATGGGGGCGGACATCCGCCTGGCCGGGCGGGTGGCCGTGGTGACCGGCCGCCCCCTCCACGCCGCGCCGGTGTGCAGCACCGACCTGCGGGGCGGGGCAGCGCTGGCTGTGGCCGCCCTGGCGGCGGAGGGGACCAGCCGGATCGGCGGCTTGGGGTACATTCAGCGGGGCTATCAGGACATACAGGGGGACCTGTCCCGGCTTGGGGCGGAGGTCCGGCTGGTGGGAGAGGCCCCGGAGCTTTTACGGAAAGGACAGGAGAGAACCTATGGCGTCGGCACGAAGGAACCGAAAACGGAAGCGGAGGCGCAGCCGGCTCAGCGGGCTGTTTAAGCTGCTGGCCGTGGGTGCGCTGGTGGCCGCGGCCACCATTGGCGCCACGGTGTTTTTTCAGGTGGAGACGCTGGCCGTGACCGGGAACCAGCGCTACACCCAGGAGGAGGTGATTGCCGCCTCCGGGGTGGAGCTGGGGGATAACCTGTTTTGGATCAACAAGTATCAGATTGAGGAGACCATCCGCCAGCAGCTGCCCTACATCGGCACCATTGAAATCCACCGTGGGCTGCCCAGCACCCTGACCTTCGCTGTGGAGGAATGGGAGGCGGTGGCCCGGGTGGAGGTATACAACGACCCCACGCCCCAGCTTCAGGAGGCGGAGCCCGGTGAAGGGGAGGAAGCTGACCGGGAGGAGCAGTCCGGCGTCCGGACCGATGTGCCTTGGCTCATCAGCGAGACCGGGCGGCTGCTGGAGCAGGCGGGGGAGCAGTCCGGCGGCATCTCCGTAACCGGGCTGACCATCCTGTCGCCCCAGGCCGGGACGGATATGGCGGTGCCCCAGAGCCAGACGGACCGCATGACCCATTTGGTGAAGCTGCTGGGCGTGCTCCGGGAGGAGGGGATGATGGATCAGGTCTCCTCTGTGGATTTGACCCACGCCACCTGGATTGAGCTGCGTTACCGGGGGAATTTCCTGGTGAAGCTGCCGCTGCAGGAGGACATGACCCGGCTGGTCCGTCTGATGGCGGCGGCGGTGGATGATACCATCCACACCAGGGGGGAGCAGGTCACAGGAACCATGGACCTGACCCAGAGTAATTTTGACGCTATTTTCCATGCAGACGGTGAATAAAAAACATCCTTTTCCGGCATTTTCTCTTGACCTGCCTGGGAAAGAGAGCTACAATGAACCTAACTATAGAAAAAGTGTCTCTCCCTGGCGTACCCGCCGGGGCGTGTGGATTTTACATTTAGGAGGAGCTGCTATGGCTTTCGGATTGGACATGGGTCCTGACAGCGTGGTAAATATCAAAGTGATCGGCGTGGGCGGCGGCGGAAACAACGTGGTCAACCGGATGGTGCGAACCGGGACCAAGGGCGTTGACTTTATCGCCGTCAACACGGATAAGCAGGCCCTGTCCGTCTCGGCCGCTACGTTTAAGATTCAGATTGGCGAGAAGCTGACCAGCGGCCAGGGCGCCGGCTCCAACCCGGAAGTGGGCCGCAAGTCCGCGGAGGAGAGCCGCACCCAGATTTCCAAGGCCCTGGAGGACGCGGACATGGTGTTTATCACCGCCGGCATGGGCGGCGGCACCGGCACCGGCGCGGCTCCCATTGTGGCGGACATCGCCAAGGAAATGGGCATCCTGACCGTGGGCGTGGTTACCAAGCCCTTCCGCTTCGAGGGTATGCGCCGGATGAAGCAGGCCGAGGGCGGTATTACGGAGCTGAGGACCAAGGTGGACTCCCTGGTCATCATCCCCAATGAGCGGCTGAAGCTGGCCACCGACCAGAAGATCACCATGCTCAACGCCTTTGAAATCGCCGACGATGTGCTGCAGCAGGCGGTGCAGTCCATCTCCGACCTGATTAAGAACACCGGCTTTATCAACCTGGACTTTGCCGACGTATCCGCGGTAATGAAGGACGCCGGCCGGGCCCACATGGGCGTGGGCCGCGCGGCCGGAAAGAACAAGGCGGAGGAGGCCGCCAGGATGGCCATTTCCAGCCCCCTGCTGGAGACCTCCATCAACGGCGCCAAGGGCGTGCTGATTAACGTTACCGGCTCGGTGGACATCGGGCTGGAGGAGGTGGAGACCGCCGCCAACCTGGTGCAGGACGCCGCCCATCCCGACGCCAACATCATCTTCGGCGCCACCTTTGACGAGTCCCTGGAGGACGAACTGCGGGTGACGGTCATCGCCACCGGCTTCGACGAGAAGGAGGAGGCTGCCCCCATGGCGGAGCGGCCCTTCACCGCCGCCGGCGCCAAGGTGGTGGAGCGCAAGGCGGAGCCCACCCCCATCCCCGTGGCCGACAGCCCGGCGGCTGCCGAGGCCCAGGCCCAGCCCCAGCCGGAGCTGGAGAAGCCCAGCGTCAGCGACGACGACTGGGATCTGCTGGAGCGGATTTTCAGCCGGAAGCGGTAACCCGCAGGGAAGGATATACGTTTTGAGGCCCCGGACCAAATTGGCCCGGGGCCTCTGATGTTTGGGGTTACCCTTCCTCCACCACGATGGCGTGGACGGGGCAGCTTTCCGCCGCCTCCCGCACCAGGCCCTCCTGGTCGGGGTAAATCTCATCCCGGGCGGCGGCTACCCCCTCCTCCGTCATCAAAAAGACGCCGGAACACATGCAGGTGCACAGGGCGCAGCCCACGCAGGCCTCGTTGACATGAACCTTCAACAGTCATCCCCTCCTTTCACGGGTGGTAACCAGTTTGCCCGGCGACGGGGCGGATCATCCGGGGAACTGGCGGAAACAGAGAGGGGAAGCGGGAAAAATAGCGGTCCTTCCCACAGAATTTCCTATTGACGGGGAATTTACCCTATGCTATAATTTCAAATTGCGGTGGTAGGGGACAGAGTCCCTTTTACCCGATGAAACAACCCTGGATGCCAGGGGAGAGGAGGGCACCGAGATGCTGGATGAGCTGAAGCAGGCCCACAAAGTGGTGGGGGCCAAGCAGACCCGCCGTGCCCTGCGGGACGGACGGGCCAAGAAAATCTTTATCGCCAAGGACGCCGACCCCCGGGTTCTCCAGCCCCTGGTACAGGAGGCGGTTCGCACCGGCGTGCGCCTGGAACAGGCGGACAGCATGAAGCAGCTGGGCGAGGCCTGCGGCATCGCCATTGGGGCTGCCATTGCCGCCATTCTTTAATTTTTTTTGATTTTAGCAGAATAAGGCTGACTTATTTTGTTAAAATAAATACCATGCCCCACAGGGGCAACCCATGAGAAAGGAGGAAAATCATGCCTACTTTTAATCAGCTGGTCCGCAAGGGCCGTGAGCAGGTGACCTACAAGTCCACTTCTCCCGCCCTCCAGCACGGCCTGAACACCCTGAAGAATCGTCAGACCGATCTGCCTTCTCCCCAGAAGAGAGGTGTCTGCACCGCGGTTCGTACTTCTACCCCTAAGAAGCCTAACTCCGCTCTGCGTAAGATCGCTCGTGTGCGCCTGACCAACGGCTACGAGGTCACCGCCTACATTCCCGGTGTCGGCCACAACCTGCAGGAGCACTCCGTGGTGATGATCCGCGGCGGCCGTGTTAAGGACCTCCCCGGTGTGCGTTACCACATCATCCGCGGCACTCTGGATACCCAGGGCGTCAACGGCCGGATGCAGTCTCGCTCCAAGTACGGCGCCAAGCGTCCCAAGGCCGGCAAGAAGTAAGACTTTTGTCCCGGCAGCCGCTGAGAAATGCGGCGTATCCTCCGGTTAATCCGGATTTGAATTGCATTGTGCGTTTGTGCAAGGCAATGGGCCTTGCCGAGCGTTTATTCCATAGATATATGGGTAGACCTCGGACAGGCATTACACAAACTGCTCCGCAGTTTGAGTACCTATGATTTCTAATTATATTAAGAAGGAGGGAAGCAAAGTGCCCAGAAGAGGAAATGTACCCAAGCGGGAGGTTCTGCCCGATCCGCTGTATAACTCCGTTTTGGTTACCAAGCTTACCAACAGCATCATGCTGGATGGCAAGAAGGGCGTGGCTCAGAAGGTGGTCTACGGCGCCTTCGACATCATCAAGGAGAAGACTGGCAAGGAGCCCATGGAGGTTTACACCCAGGCCCTTGAGAACATCATGCCCTCCCTGGAGGTTAAGGCCCGCCGTGTGGGCGGCGCCACCTATCAGGTGCCTATCGAGGTCCGTCCCGAGCGGCGTCAGACCCTGGGTCTGCGCTGGCTGACCAGCTACGCCCGCAGCCGTGGTGAAAAGACCATGAAGGAGCGTCTGGCCGGTGAGATCATGGATGCCGCCAACAACCTGGGTGGCGCCGTGAAGAAGCGCGAGGACACCCACAAGATGGCCGAGTCCAACAAGGCGTTCGCTCATTACCGCTGGTAATTTAAAAGGAGACGTGCAGTATGCCTAGAAAAGTTACCTTAGAGAATACCAGAAACATCGGTATCATGGCGCACATCGACGCCGGCAAGACCACCACCACTGAGCGTATCCTCTACTACACCGGCGTGAACTACAAGATCGGTGAGACCCATGAGGGCAACGCCACCATGGACTGGATGGTGCAGGAGCAGGAGCGCGGTATCACCATCACCTCCGCTGCCACCACCTGCTACTGGCAGGGAACCAAGAACCAGTTCCCCCAGACCCGTCTGAACATCATCGACACCCCGGGCCACGTGGATTTCACCGTGGAGGTGGAGCGTTCTCTGCGCGTGCTGGACGGCTCCGTTACCGTCATGTGCGCCAAGGGCGGCGTGGAGCCCCAGTCTGAGACTGTGTGGCGCCAGGCGGATAACTACCGCGTGCCCCGCATGATCTACGTCAACAAGATGGACATTATGGGCGCCGACTTCTACCACGTGCTGGACATGATCCATGACCGTCTGAAGTGCAACGCTGTGCCCATCCAGCTGCCCATCGGCTCCGAGGATACCTTCAAGGGCATCATTGACCTGGTTGAGATGGACGCTGACATCTACTACGACGAGCTGGGCAAGGACATGCGCGTTGAGCCCATCCCTGAGGATATGATGGAGCTGGCCCAGGAGTACCGCACCAAGCTGCTGGACGCCTGCGCCGACATCGACGAGGAGATCATGATGCTGGTGCTGGAGGAGCAGGATGTTCCCCAGGATATGATCCGCCGCGCCATCCGTAAGGGCACCATCGACAACGAGATGGTTCCCGTGGTGTGCGGTACCTCTTACCGCAACAAGGGTGTGCAGAAGCTGCTGGACGCCATCGTGGACTATATGCCCTCTCCTCTGGATATCCCCGCCATCCAGGGTGTCAACCCTGAGACGGAGGAGGAGGACTGCCGCCACGCCGACGACAACGCGCCTCTCTCCGCCCTGGCCTTCAAGATTGCCACCGACCCCTTTGTGGGCCGTCTGTCCTTTGTGCGCGTGTACTCCGGTATCCTGAATACCGGCACCAGCGTGCTCAACTCCACCAAGAACCAGAAAGAGCGCATCGGCCGTATCCTGCAGATGCACGCCAACCATCGTGAGGACATTGAGTGCTGCTACGCCGGCGACATCGCCGCCGTGGTGGGCCTGAAGAACTCCACCACCGGCGACACCCTGTGCGACCCCGATCACCCCATCATTCTGGAGTCCATGGAGTTCCCCGAGCCTGTTATCCGCGTGGCCATCGAGCCCAAGACCAAGGCCGGCCAGGAGAAGATGGGCCTGGCTCTGGTGAAGCTGGCCGAGGAAGATCCTACCTTCAAGACCTACACCGATGAGGAGACCGGCCAGACCATCATCGCCGGTATGGGTGAGCTCCATCTGGAGATCATCGTCGACCGTCTGCTCCGTGAGTTCAAGGTGGAAGCCAACGTGGGTGCGCCTCAGGTGGCCTACAAGGAGACCATCAAGAAGTCCGTGGAGCAGGATACCAAGTATGCCCGCCAGTCCGGCGGTAAGGGCCAGTACGGCCACTGCCGCATCACCGTTGAGCCCAACGAGCCCGGCAAGGGTTACGAGTTCATCAACGAGATCACCGGCGGCGTCATCCCCAAGGAGTATATCCCCGCCATCGACGCCGGTATTCAGGGCGCCATGCAGGCCGGCGTGCTGGCCGGCTATCCCGTGGTTGACGTGAAGGTCCACCTGACCTTCGGTTCTTACCACGAGGTGGACTCCTCTGAGATGGCCTTTAAGATTGCCGGCTCCATGGCCTTCAAGGAGGCCTGCAAGAAGGCTTCTCCCTGCCTGCTGGAGCCCATGATGAAGGTGTCCGTCATCGTTCCCGACGAGTACCTGGGCAACGTCATCGGCGACCTGAACAGCCGCCGCGGCCAGATCCAGGGCCAGGAGAGCCGTGCCGGCGCCATGCAGGTGGACGCCCTGGTGCCTCTGGCCAACATGTTTGGCTACGCCACCGACCTGCGCTCCTCTACTCAGGGCCGCGGCCAGTATTCCATGGAGCCCCACAGCTATGTGGAGATCCCCAAGAGCATTGCCGACAAGATCATCTCTGAGCGGGGACGCAATCAGGACTAAGTTTTTCGCGCGATTTCCGTCACAGACGGAAATGGGGCTTGCATTTACAGGTGGAATAGGATAAAATAAACCCGATATGCAAGCACCCGGTTTCTCAATTTATGCAGGAATGCACCATAAGGAGGAAATTCAAATGGCTAAGCAGAAATTTGAACGCACCAAGCCCCATGTCAACATCGGCACCATTGGCCACGTTGACCACGGCAAGACCACTCTGACCGCCGCCATCACCAAGTACCTGGCTATGCAGGGCAAGGCTCAGTTCGAGGACTATGCCAGCATCGATAAGGCTCCCGAGGAGAAGGAGCGCGGCATCACCATCAACACCGCTCACGTTGAGTATGAGACTGACGCTCGTCACTATGCTCACGTTGACTGCCCGGGCCACGCCGACTATATCAAGAACATGATTACCGGTGCTGCCCAGATGGACGGCGCTATCCTGGTTATCGCCGCCACCGACGGCCCCATGGCTCAGACCAAGGAGCACATCCTGCTGGCCCGCCAGGTGGGCGTGCCCGCCATCGTGGTCTTCCTGAACAAGTGCGATCAGGTTGACGACGAGGAACTGCTGGAGCTGGTGGAGATGGAGGTCCGCGAGACCCTGGACAAGTACGAGTTCCCCGGCGACGAGATCCCCATCATCAAGGGTTCCGCTCTGAACGCCCTGATCTCCGAGTCCAACGACCCCAACGCCCCCGAGTATGCCTGCATCAAGGAGCTGATGGATGCTGTCGACAGCTACATCCCCACTCCTGCCCGTAACGACGACCTGCCCTTCCTGATGCCCGTTGAGGACGTGTTCACCATCTCCGGCCGTGGTACCGTTGCTACCGGCCGTGTGGAGCGTGGCGTCGTGAAGACTGGCGAGAACGTGGAGATCGTCGGCCTGTCCGATGAGAAGAAGTCCACCGTCGTGACCGGTCTGGAGATGTTCCGCAAGACCCTGGATTACGCTGAGGCTGGCGACAACGTGGGCGCTCTGCTGCGTGGTATTGCCAAGACCGACGTGGAGCGTGGCCAGGTTCTGTGTAAGCCCGGCTCCATCCACCCCCACACCAAGTTCACCGGCCAGGTGTACGTCCTGTCCAAGGACGAGGGTGGCCGTCACACCCCCTTCTTCAACAACTATCGTCCTCAGTTCTACTTCCGTACCACCGACGTGACCGGCATCATC
>CASFCW010000009.1 GCA_949293165.1 uncultured bacterium | reverse complement strand
CCGCACTCCTATTATAGCAAAGGGAGTTTTTTTATCATTTTCATCGCCTTAGGCTTTTTTGAACCACTCGCCTAGCGAGTGGTTTTCTTTATACAAAAAGCTCCCCGCTCCGGGAGGAGCGGGGAGCACGGTTCAGTTTTCGGAGTACCGGGACAAAAACTGCCTGGTGCGCTCCTGCCGGGGGTTTTCAATAACCTCCCGGGCCGGGCCCCGCTCCACAATGACGCCGCCGTCCATAAAAATCACCTGGTCGGCCACATCCCGGGCGAAGGCCATCTCATGGGTGACGATAATCATGGTGGTTTTCTGCTCCGCCAGGCCGCGGATCACCTTCAGCACCTCGCCGGTGAGCTCCGGGTCCAGGGCGGAGGTGGGCTCATCGAAGCAGAGGATGTCCGGGTGCATGGCCAGGGCCCTCGCGATGGCCACCCGCTGCTGCTGGCCGCCGGACAACTGGTGGGGGTAGTGCCCCGCCCGGTTGGACAGCCCCATCTTCCCCAGCAGCTCCTCCCCCTCCTCCTGGATCTGGGCCAGCATCTGCTTTTTTTTCTGCTTATATTCCGGCAGCTCCTGGCACATCAGCTTTTTGGCCAGGGTCACGTTTTCCAGGGCGGTATACTGGGGGAACAGGTTGAAGGACTGGAACACCATGCCGAAATGCAGGCGCTTTTTCCGCACCTCGCTCTCCCGCTGGGTGCTGGGGTCGGCGGCGTCAAACAGGGTCTTGCCCTGCACCAGGATCTGCCCGCCGCTGGGGGTCTCCAAAAAATTCAGGCACCGCAGCAGGGTGGTCTTGCCGGAGCCGGAGGAGCCGATGATGGCCAGCGCCTGCCCCTGCTCCAGGTCGAAGCTGATATTTTCCAGGACCGTGGTGGCCCCAAAGTGCTTTTCCAGGTTGCGTACTTCCAAAATAGGCATTCCGGCCCCTCCTTATCGGAAATATTCCAGCTTGCGCTCGATGCAGCTGAACAGGATGGTGAGCACCCCCACAAAGACCAGGTAGAACACGCCGGTATAGAACAGGGGCCACACCAGGCCGCTGCTTTTCATGTAGGAGTAGCCGGTGAAGGTCAGCTCGTACACGGCGATGATCCGGGCCAGGGAGGTATCCTTCACCAGGGTGATGATCTCGTTGGACATGGGGGGCACGATGCGCTTAATCATCTGCAGCAGGGTGATTTGGAAGAAAATCTGGCGCTTGGTCAGGCCCAGCACCTGGCCGGCCTCCCGCTGGCCCACCGGGACCCCCTGGATGCCGCCCCGATAAATCACGGAAAAGTAGCAGGCGTAGTTCAGGGAGAAGGACACCACCGTGGCCATCATCCGCCCCGCGTCGCCGCTGGGCCAGATGTTGTAGCCCATGATGCCGGGGATGTACATAAAGGCGATGAGCTGGAGCATCAGCGGCGTACCCCGGACAATCCAGACCAGGAGATTGCACCCCTGGCGCAGGGGGGTGATGGAGCTCATGGTGCCGAAGGCCACCACCAGCCCCAAGGGCAGGGCAAACACCAGGGTGAGAATGAAGATCTGGAATGTAGTGGCCATTCCGGTGAGCAATGTGAGCGTTACGTCTAGCAGCATGGATGATCCCCCGTCATGTGGTAATGGTGGGCCCGGCCCACAAAATGGAAGGTTCTGACAAACCGGGCAAAGGCAGAGAGCGTCCGCTCCCTGCCTTTGCTGGATTCAGCACAGCTTTTTATTCGTTACTCGCCGGGCGTCACAATCACCTGGGCGTTCTGGCAGTAGGCGTTGGTGCACTCCATGGAGGAGGTGACCTCGTCGGTGAGGGTCATGCCGTTCCACACCACGTCGATGCCCTTGGAGTCCAGCTCCATGATCTTGTTGTCCCAGTCGATCTCGATAAACTCGGCGGTGACGCCCAGCTTCTCCGCCACAACCCGGGCCATGTCAGCGTCAAAGCCGATCCACTGGCCGTTGTCGTCCTTGTAGTCCATGGGGGCGAAGTTGGTGATACCCACCACCAGGGTACCCTTGCCCTGGATGTAAGCGATGTCGCCGTCGGCGGCGATGGTGGGCTCAGCCACCTCGCCCTGCTCCAGCAGCACCTTCTGCACGCCGTAGGTCTCGGCCAGCTCCTGCATGGTGCCGTCGGCATAGGCCTGGGAGAAGACGTAGTTGATGTACTCAGCCAGGTCACTGCCCTGGCGGCAGCCCACACCGTACTCCTCGGTGGTCAGCTCCTCGCCCTGAACCAGGTTGGGATAGCTGGTGCCCTCGCCGATCATGGCGCCGGCCATGAGCAGGTCGATAATGGCGGCGTCGGAGGTGCCGGAGGCAACCTCCATCAGGGCGTCGGCCTGGGAGGCCACGGAGCTGTACTCAAAGCCCTTCTCCTGGGCCACAGCCTCGCCGGCGGAGCCAGCCTCCACGGCATAAACGATCTTTTCCTCTACATTGGACTGGGAGCCGGAACCGCTGTCAGAATTGCCGCAGGCGGCCAGAGACAGGGCCATCGCCGCGGACAGGAGCAGTGCAAGCGTCTTTTTCATCATTCAATCCTCCAACTGCGGCGTTGGGCCGCCGCTTAATCGTATTAGTAGTTTATCACGCTAAATCAAAAGTGTAAATTGAAAATATACACAAAGGAAACTGCACATACTCGTCTGTTTTTGTTTCTTTTGTCATATAACTTATCCCGCAGTGGGATATCCCCCCTCCAAGCGTTCCCGCGCTATGGACATGCACCGGAATGTGACGTATAATTCCCCCAAGGGAATGAGGGGCCTTCCAGGGGTTGGCCCGGAGAAAGGATGGGAACACCATGAATGCATTTGTGTTTGAAAACAGCACCAAGGTCTGCTTTGGCCCGGGCTGCGCCCGGGAGCATCTGCCCGGCCTGCTGGCCCAGTACGGCCCCAACGTGCTGCTGGGCTACGGCGGCGGCTCTGTAAAGGCCAGCGGCGTCTATGACGAGATCATGGGGGTGCTGAAGCAGGCGGGGAAGCGGGTGACGGAGTTTTCCGGCATCATGTCCAACCCCACCTATGCCAAGGTGCTGGAAGGGGTGCGCCTGGTGAAGGAGAACCAGATCGACCTGATCCTGGCGGTGGGCGGCGGCTCGGTGATGGACTGCTGCAAGGCGGTGTCCATGGGCGCGGTCTACCAGGGGGATCTGTGGACGGACTACTGGGAAAACATCAGCCCCGTCACCTTTGACCCCCTGCCTTTGGGGGTGGTGGTCACCCTGTCCGGCACCGGCAGCGAGGTCAACGGCGACGCCGTCATCACCCACGAGGAAAAGCACATGAAAACCGGCCACGACTATCCCCGGTGCAACCCCCGTTTCGCCCTGCTGGACCCGGAGTACACCTACAGCGTGCCCATGAAGCCTATGCTGGCCAGCGGCTTTGACATCCTCTCCCACATTATGGAGATTTATTTCAGCGAGCCCCAGGGGGACAATATCTCCGACGAAATTTCCCAGGCCCTGATGCGCAGCCTGATCCGCAGCCTCCGGGCGGCCAAGGCCGACCCCAGAAATTACGACGCCCGCAGCGACATCATGTGGATTGCCGCCATGGCGGAAAACCGCATCCTCAAGCTGGGCAAGAAGCTGGACTTCCAGTGCCACCAGATGGAGCACCAGCTGGGGGCCTATACCAATTGCAGCCACGGCGAGGGCCTGGCGGTGCTCCATCCCGCCTACTACCGCCGGATTTACAAGGACGGGCTGGAGAAGTTTTATGCCTTTGCCGTCCAGGTTTGGGGCATCTCTCCGGAGGGAAAGACCCGGGAGGAGACCGCCCTGGCGGGCGTGGAGGCCCTGGCCGGCTTTATCCGGGAGCTGGGCCTGCCCACCACCCTCCGGGAGCTGGGCGTGGACGACAGCCTGGATCTGAAGGCGGTGGCTGACTCCTGCTCCATCGTCTCCGGCAGCTTCCGCAGGCTGACCCACCAGGAGATCCTGGACATTTTCATGGAATGCAAATAACGAAACGGGCCGCGTCCAACAGGACGCGGCCCGTTTGGATTATGCCGGTACGCCCTGGCCGTACCGTTTTTTCAGCGCCCGGATACACCCCACAGTGGCCGGCACCAGGAACAGGTCGGCCATCAGCCAGGCGGCGGGGGAGGCAAAGCAGGCGCCGATGAAGCCCACCGCCGGCACCAGCAGCAGGCCCACCGCCGTCCGGGCCGCCATCTCCAGCACTCCGGCAATCATGGCAAAGTTGCTGTACCCCATGCCCTGGATGGAGAACCGGAGGATATTCACCAGCGCGAGGAGGCAGAAAAACATGCCCAGGATGGTGATATATTGGGCGGTATAGCCGATGAGATCCCCCTCGTCCGCATCCAGGAACAGCAGCGCCAGCTGGGGGGCGAACAGGAGCAGGGTCCCCAGCGCCAGGGCGGCGTACCCAAACCCAAGCAAAATGCAGGAGCGCACCCCCTGGCCCAGCCGCTCCAGCTTCAACGCACCCACATTCTGGCCGCAGTAGGTAGCCATGGTGGCTCCCATGGCCTCATAGGGGCAGCAAATCACCTGAAACAGCTTCGTGCCGGCGGCCACAGCGGCCACATAGCCGCTGCCCAGCTGGTTGACAGCGGACTGGAGGATGATGGAGCCGATGGCGGTGATGGAATATTGCAGTCCCATGGGCACACCCATGTAGCACAGCATCCGGCAGGTGCGTCCGTCCATCCGCCGCTCCTCCCGGCTCATCCGCAGGATGGGGTACTTCCGGATCATGTATATCAGGCACGCCGCGCCGGACACCCCCTGGGAGATGACGGTGGCGATGGCCGCCCCGGCCACGCCGGTGTTGCAGAACAGGATGAGCACCAGATCCAGCGCAATATTCAGGCAGGAGGCCATAGCCAGGAAATAAACCGGGGTTTTGCTGTCCCCCAGGGAGCGGATGATGCCCGCCAGCAGGTTATATAAGAAGGTGGTGGGAATCCCCAGGAAGATGATAAAGATGTATTGGTAGGAGCCCTTGTAAATATCCGCCGGCGTCTGCATCAGGGTGAGGATCTGGGGGCAGAGCAGGCAGGTAGCTGTGGTGAGCACCAGGGCGAACAGGGCCGACAGCCACCCGGCATTTGCCACGCACCGGCGCAGCTGGCTGTAATCCCCCGCGCCCATCCGCTGGGCCACGGGGATGGCAAAGCCGTTGCACACCCCCATGCAAAACCCGATGACGAAGAAATTGATGGAGCCCGTAGCCCCCACGGATGCCAGGGCGGAGGCGCCCAACAGCTTGCCCACAATCATGGTATCCATCATATTGTAGAATTGCTGGAACAGCATCCCCAGCAAAGTGGGGATGGTAAAGCCCACAATCAGCCTCATGGGGCTGCCGTTGGTCAGGTCCTTGGTCATACGCGCGCGCTCCTTAAACGCCCTCCCGCCTGGGGCCGGGCAGATATGCTTTCAGAATCTCGCATTATTATAAAACCGGGACCCGGGCCTTGAACAGATGAAATTTCTCTAAAAAAATGCCCATGGTCCCCATGGGCCCATAGGCATTTTTTGCAATTCAGCGCCGCTCCCCCGTCCCCTGCAGCGCCAGTCGGCGGCAGGCCAGGGCGGTGGCCAGAAAGTAACCGCCGTATACCGCCAGCAGCATCAGCCCGGTAAAAACCGCGCTTTGAAGGGCGTCCACCTGCCCCGCCTGGGCAATCAGGTCGTTGGCCGCCTTCATGCCCACGGCGCAGTGGATCAGGGCCAGGGCCAGGGGCAGCAGGAAGGCCAGGGCCACCTGCTCCACAGCGCACCGGGACACCATAGCCTCCTGGGCGCCCAGGCGGCGGAGGATGACGTACCGGCCGGCGTTGTCCGCCCCCTGGCTCAGCTGCTGCAATGCCAGCACCGCCGCCGCAGCCAGCAGGAAGGTTAGCCCCAGATAAAGCCCCAGGAACAGGGCCAGCATCTTGTTGCCCATCAGGTCCTGATAGAGGCTGATCCGGCTGTGGATCAGGGTAACGCAATCCGGGGGCAGCCGGTTCAGCGCGGCCGTCAGCTCCGCCTCCGTTTTCTCTCTGTCCCCGGCATAGTCGGCCATCCACAGCTGGCGGCGGACCTCCAGCCGCTCCAGCACGGAATCCTCCACCACCGCCAAATCCATCATCAGCCCGCCGGTGACCAGGCCCTCGCATTCTTCCCATGGGATATAGGCAGGCAGGGCCCCGGTATAGGGCTGCTCCCCCTGCCGCTGGCGCAGGACGTTGTAGTCGGCAAGCCCCATCACCCCGGTGGTGCTCAGCCCCACCACGGACTCATCCCCGTAGTAGATCAGCACCTCCCGCTGCCAGGCCAGCTTCTCCCCGGTGGGAAAGCCCGCCCGGTTCAGCTCACCCTCAAAATCCAGCAGGGTGACGTCCCCCCGGTAGTTCTGCACCGTCACATCAAAAGGGGAGCGAGCCCGGGCGTTGGCGTCCAGGGTGGAATTGAGCCCCATGGAGCTGGCGGTAATGCCCATAGCCAGCAGCAGGAGCAGGCAGATCACCGTCTGGGCCAGGTAGGTGGAGTGGACCTTGCTCATCCACTCCCGGAGGGTGAACAGGTTCAGGTTTTTATAGTAAAACCTGGGCCGGGCCTGGGCCAGCCGCAGCACAAAGCCGGACAGGGACCGGAAAATCAGCAGGGTGCCCACGGTGCCCAAAGCCAGCATGGGCACACAGATGGGCAGCAGGGTAATGGCCACGCCCATGCCGAACCAGAGCAGCAGCCCGTAAGCCGCCAGCAGGCACAAGACCCCAAAGACGCACTGGGCCACGGCCCATTTCAGGGGGCGCTGCTTCAAAGGCTCGTTGCGCCGTCCCCCCTGCATCAGGTCCAGCAGCTTCGCCCGGGACACCTGCACCCCGCTGAGCACCATCATAATCAGGAAAATCAGCCCGAAATAGAGGGCGGTCCTCCCAGCCGCAGCCGGGGAAAACCGCAGCCCCAGCAGATCGTCCACCGAGGTCTGAAACATGGATGTGGTCAGCCGGGACAGGCCCAGGGAGGCCAGCACCCCCAGTCCCAGCCCCAGGGCCATGGACGCCAGGGCCACCAGCCCCGTCTCCAGCATCAGGATCAGGGAGACTTGGCCCTGGCCCAGCCCCAGCAGCAGGTATGTACCCAGCTCCCGCTTCCTCCGCCGCAGCAGGAAGCGGTTGGCATACACCATCAGGCAGGCCAGCACCACCGCCACAAAGACGGAGAACACGCGGATGCAGGACAGGATCACCTCCGCCATGGGGTTGCCGTTCTTGGCCAGGTACAGGATGGCCCCCTGGCCATCCAGGGAGTTGAAGGTGTAGAACAGGCATACGCCGAAGGTGAGGGTGAGCAGATACACCCCGTAATCCCGGAAGGACCGGCGCACATTGCGTAAGGCCAGCTTACAGAACATCTTCCATCTCTCCTCCCAGCTGGGTGACCACCCGGATAATCTTTTGGAAAAAGGACCGGCGCCCCTCCCCCTCCTCCCGGCGCAGCTGCTGGAAGATCTGGCCGTCCCGGAGGAACACCACCCGGCGGCAGCAGCTGGCGGTGAAGGCGTCGTGGGTGACCATAAGGATGGTGGCGCCCCGCTCCCGGTTGAGCACCTCCAGCCGCTCCAGCAGCATCCGGGCGGACCGGGAATCCAGTGCGCCGGTGGGTTCGTCCGCCAGCACCAGGGCTGGGTGGGTGACCATGGCCCGGGCGGCGGCGCACCGCTGCTGCTGGCCCCCTGACATCTGGTAGGGGTACTTTTCCAGGCAGTCGTCAATCCCCAGCAGGGCGGCCATCTCCTCCACCCGGTCCCTGACCTCCCCTGGGGCTGCCCCCACAATGGACAGGGCCAGGGCGATGTTTTCAAAGGCGGTCAGGGTATCCAGCAGGTTGCAGTCCTGAAAAATAAAGCCCAGCCGCTCCCGGCGGAAGCGGGTCAGCTCCCTGCCCCGGAGCTTGGTCAGTTCCCGCCCATCCACCTGGATGGAGCCGGAGGTGGGGCGGTCAATGGTGGACACACAGTTCAGAAGGGTGGTTTTCCCTGAACCGGAGGCCCCCATAATGCCCACATACTCCCCCGCCGACAGGGACAGGCTCACCCCGTCCAGCGCCCGGGTCGCCGCACCCCGGCGGCCATAGACCTTCACCAAATCGGTCACTTGCAGCAAATCAGACATGCGATCACTCTCCTCCGGCCGGATGGCTCCGGCCTAAACTGTATGAAAGGATAGCATACAGTTTGCGCAGTTTCCCGAAAGGTTTTCTTTTGATTTTATTAAGAAAGACAGAAGTTTTTCTACAGCAGGAACAATGCCGCGTACCAGGCCAGGGAGGCGACGGCCGCCCCGCCGCAGCACCAGAGCGGGCCGGACAGCCGCCACAGCCCGTCCAGCCTCCTGTTCCAGGCCCGGCTGCCCTTTAAATAGCCGTCCGCCGCCTGGCGGGCCTGGCGCAGCACCTGGTCGGCGGTAACGCCCTGACGGGCCAGCGCCTCCTCCTTTACAATAAAGATGGCCTCCTCAAACAGCTTGGGGTCGGGAGATTTCACCAAGATCACCTGGCGGGTGATACCTTTCACCATAGACGGTTCATCCTTTCCGATGGAAAGCAATCTGTGCTTCCCTGCTCTGGCAATAGTCTGTCCCGTTTTTTGCCGGTATATTCCATTTCCCCCTCCCGTATGGTAGGGGGAAGGAGGGGTGAAGATGGATGCATGGATGAAACGAACCGTAGGGGAATTCCTGGTGCTGTATCTGACCAACATCAGCCTGATTTTGCTGATCCAGTCCATTCCTAGGTGAGCAGGAGATCCAGCTCCTCCACCGTCAGCCCGGGCTGCAGGGCCATGCTGATGCCGTAGCCCACCACCTTGGACAGGTCGTCCACCCGGCTGTCGATATCCTTGGGCGTTACCAGCAGATCCCCGCTGTGGGCCAGGGCCGCCCCCGGGGCCAGGTCCGCAGCCAGTGTGGCGCAGTCCACCACCGTGGGCACCCCCACCGCCAGGACAGGGACGCCCAGGGTCTCCCGGTTCAGAGCTGCCCGGCGGTTCCCGATGCCGGACCCGGGGGCGATCCCTGTGTCCGCCAGCTGGACGGTGCGGCACAGCCGGCTGACGGAGCGGGCGGCCAGGGCGTCCACCGCCACCACGCAGGCGGGGTGAAGCTCCCGGCACACCGCCTGCACCACCTGCCCGCTCTCCATCCCCGTGGTGCCCAGCACGCCGGGGGCCAGGGCGCTCACCGGGCGGAAGGCGCCAAACTGCTCCGGCAGCCCCTCCACCAGATGGCGAGTCACCAGGGTGTACCGGTGGGCCCTGGGCCCGATAGCGTCAGGGGTAATGGCCCCGTTGCCCAGCCCCACCACCAGCACCGGCCCATCCTCCGGCAGGCCGTCCATCAGCGATTCCAGCTCCCTGGCGATGGCGGCCACCCCCCGGGAGAAGGCGTTCTCCTCCCGGCGGAGCAGGCCGTCCATGGTCAGGGTCACATACCGGCCCTCCGGCATGCCCAGCGCCCCTGCCCCTCTGGCATTGGTGATGCGGACCAGCGTACAGGGGAACCCCTCCCGGGACGACTCCACGGCCTCCACCCCCTCCAGGCGGGTCATCTCCCCCGCCCGCTCCTGCCACAAAGCCTTTGCCTCCAACGCCAGATCGGTACGAATCTGTGCCATATGCCCTCCTGTTTTCCCAAAAATACGGACGCTCTCCCCCTTAGATTGCCCCGGGAAGCGGGGCTTAACCGGCGGGCAAAAAATTTCAAAAAAAGAGTTGCAATTCCAGGGGGCAGGTGTTATAATACATATCCGCACAGGGTTTATGTGCTCTAATTTTGACGATTGCAGAATCGGAGGAGGTGTTTGGTTTGCCGAATATCAAGTCTGCAAAGAAGCGTGTCCTGGTTGCTCAGACCAAGGCCATGCAGAACAAGGCCGCTAAGTCTGCGCTGAAGACCGAGATCAAGAAGTTTGAGGCGGCGGTGGCCGAAGGCAACCGCAGCGAGGCCGATGTCGCTTACAAGGTGGCTGTGAAGGCCGTGGACAAGGCCGCTGCCAAGGGTCTGCTGCACAAGAACAACGCTGCCAACAAGAAGAGCAGCATGACCATCAAGCTGAACAAGCTGGCCTGATTGTCTGCTCCAAAGCAAGTGAAACGAGCCGTCTGCAACCGCAGACGGCTTTTTGCTTTCCAGAAAGCGATGGCATTCCGCCGGAAAATCTGGTACACTGTGGGGGGAAGGCAGCCCCTTCCGGAGAGGAGGTGCGGCGCATGCTCCGCGCCCTGGAAAAATGGCCCCCCATATCCTTTGCGCTGGAGACCGCGGACGTCTACGGCCGGGTGGGTATGGCCCGGACCGCCGCGGCACTGTCCTACTACCTGATTATGACCCTGTTCCCCCTGCTGATGTGCGTCAACTACCTCATCGGCCTGCTGCCCCTGGACGCCCAGCAGATTTTTTCCGTGCTGGACCCCCTGCTGCCCCGCGACAGCCTGAACATCATCCTGGATTACCTCACCTACGTGTCCGACATCCCCCAGAGCCAAACCGTCCCCCTGCTGCTGGCCTGCCTGTTTACCATCGTCCTGTCCGCCTCCGCCGGCATGCGCACCCTGCTCCAGGCCATGGACGAGCTTTACGAACGCGCCGGGGAAAAACCCGTCCAGCGGGTGATATTCAGCGTGGCCCTGTCCCTCATTTTCCTGCTGACCATCTACCTGTCCATTGTGGTTATCTTCACCGGTGAATGGTTCTTCCAGGCCCTGAACGACCTGCTGCCCAAGCCCCTGCTGGTGCTGCTGCCCCCCCTCCCCTCTTTGTCGGCGGTGTGGCGGTGGCTGCGCTATCTGCTGCTGTTCTGCGTGGTGCTGCTGCTGGTGCTGGTCATTTACCGGGCGGGCACTCCCCGGGCCATCCGCGGCCGACGGCGGGGGATGCTGCGCCTGACCGCCACCATCTCCGCCCTGGGCATGGTGGCCTGCTCCGTCCTGTTTTCCTGGTTCATCGACATGTCTTCCCGCTACTCCCTGGTATACGGCTCCCTGGCCTCCATTATCATCCTGCTGGTGTGGCTGTATTTCTGTGGAAACATCCTCATGCTGGGCGCCGTGCTGGGCCGGGTGTGGGTTCAGCGGCACCCAGAAAATCATTAAATTCAACCGTAAAAAGCCAAAAAAAGTCATCGAGCATTGCAAGCAAGCGATGTTCGATGACTTTTTTCGTATAACTACCTATCTATAGCCGAAATCCGTACCATTACACAGGTGCCGCATCAATTAAAATTCAATATCATACTCCAAATATCTTCTGGATTCATTTTTCGCTTCACTTGCTACACTTGCATTTCCGGAGCATTTCAACCCCTTAAGAATAGCGTCAATTTTGATCGCGTCGCTCTCCTTCATTCCAGAAGAATTACTCATTTTCAGCATATACTTCTCTCGCAGGAGTGGCGCATTCTCATCCATCCGCATGGCAACCAGCGTTTGAATGCTCGGGTCTCACTGCAAGTATTTCAGCCGCGGCTTAATTGGCAAATGTCCTGGAAATATCATTTCCGCTTCGACATCAACCGTTGCATATTTCTTCTGCGTGAGCTCACTGTCTCCATCCACAGTACCGACATCTGCCATTTTGGAACGTACCTTCACCTTTCTCTCGGAAAAGGATGTTTGTTCCTCCCTGTATGTCACCTTGAAATGCTTCGCCCCAAGATCTTGGGCAATCTTTTTCAATTCGTTTACCCGTGCCATCTTGAGATAACCGAAATATTCATCCAGCGCAATATAACTGTTTCTTTCACTGGGGTCTGCATAATAAAATTCGCAGCCTTGATCCGGGTAGAACATCAACCCAAATGCTTCGACGGAATCTCGAAATATGTTTACCATGTGCAGCCCTTTTTGGTCGGACCCATAGCCAATTGATCCCTGACAAACTTCACTCTCCGCATATTTTTTATCCCGCTCCACAATCCGCACAAACTTTGGCATAAGAAAGTCAGCACAATCCAGAGAATCCGGGAAAATCGGCTGCAATAGCTTCCGTTCCAGCTCTCTCGCTTTTTCTTCCGCACTTTCCTTGACCGCTGACGCGCTGTTTTTGACCGTGGTTCCGACGGATTCTGCAAATGTGGAAACATCTACAAAGTCGAACTTTCCGTCCTCGTTCTGGTCTACCGCTTGTATGGCATTGTCCAACAAATTTTTTGCCGCTTTCCCAGCGTTTGAGACTATGGACCCAACCTTGCTCTTTTTATCCATCATGAAATCCCTCCGAGTTATTTTTTCTACAATACCCCTTGAAGATTTCGCGTCGTTTCTCTATCGGCCACGTATGTACTCTCGCAGTCTTTGGACATGTTTTCTCAGGCCGCTCTCCCTTTGTTTTATACTGTGGAACCGCTGGGCAGCAGGAGCGTCTCCTCCATCCGCCGGGCAAAGTCGTCCAGCCGCTGCTGGATTCCCGGGGCGGCCAATGCCTCCCCCGGCCGGTTGGCCGTCTCCAGCATGGCGAAGTAGGGGGGCAGGTAGAAGGACTTGTTCATATTCATGGCGGACACCACCTGCCTGGCCACCAGGTCGCCCCCGGAGTAGCCGGACACCACCAGGGCAAACACCGCCTTGTCATAAAAGCGGGTCTGGCGGAACAGGGAGGTAAGGCGGTTGATAAAGGCGGTGAGGTTGGCCGACAGGGCGTCGTTGTAGTTGGGGCACAAAAGCACCAGGGCGTCGGCCCACCGCACGGCGGGATAGACCTCCTGGGACATCACCCCGCCGTAAAAGCAGCCCCCCCGCTCCCCAAAATGGAGGCACATGGTATAGGGGCAGCCGGAGCAGTCGGAAATGGTCCCGTTGCGCAGCCCGATCTCCCGCACCTCCCAGCCCTCCCCCAGCCGGCGGCGGATCTGGCCCCAGAGGGCCATGGTGTTGGAGGTGTGATGGCTGGAGGCGTGGAGCACCAACAGCTTGGGCCGTCTGCGCCGGGGAAAGGTCTCCGTCTCCAGCCGCTGGATGAGCTGGGCGGCGGCGGCCCGGTAGGCGCCCGGCAGGTCGGTGCCCAGGTTTTGGGCCTGGACAGCGAAGTTGGCCAGGGAGCCGGTGGCCTCCACCAGGGGCCGCCCGATGAGGGCACAGCCCGCCCCGTTCATGGCCAGGGCCAGATTGGCGGCGGTGGATTTGGTATACAGTTCCCCAGGCCCATCCACAATCATCCCGCCGGTGCAGCCCTCCAGCAGCGCCCGCTCCCGCCGCAGCCGGGCCAGGAAGGGCAGATACTGCTGGTTCAGCCCCGTATCATCCAGGGCAAGGGCAAAGACCAGCCGGTCGCCAGGCCGGGGGGACAGCTCCTCCGCCCGCCCCACCCGGCAAACATCCCCCCGCTGTGCCAGGGGCGCCAAAACCTCCTCCAGCCGGGCCTGCCGCTGAGGCTGGCCCAGGTCGGGGGCTACCAAAATCAGGGACATATCGTTCACCTTCGTTTTCCGGGGATGGTCAGAGGATCTCCTTCAGATGCTCCGCCGCCGCCTGGATATGGCCATACAGGGCGTCGGGGATGTGGGGCAGCAGCTCCGTCTCCACCCCGGCGGGGGTGTAGCGGTTTTTCACGCCCATATAGATGCCGTCCAGGAACACCGAGCCGCAGTGCCACTCCCCCCGCAGGGTAAGCAGCAGGGACAAAGCGCCGGAGGACAGGGCGGGGGCCACGTAGGGCTTGAACCCGATCTCCCGCATCTTCAGGTTTGCGGTCACGGTGAGGTGGGTCAGCTCCTGGGACAGGGCGTCGTCATAGTGGTCGATGGAATTGGCCACCGTCAGCCCGGTGCCGTGAGGCCCGAAGGAGCGGCCCTCCGTCAGGAAGGAGGCAAACCGGCTGTCCCGCTTGGCGAAATAGGCCGCCCGGGCGTTCATTACGCCCAGGCCAAAGCCCTGCACCTGCTCCGGGCGCAGGCCCTTGCCGTCCCACACGCCGTTTTCGTCCCTGTTGCTCTCCAGATAGGCGGTTTTGGCCAGGGGGTCCACCGGGTCGGACACGGCGCACCACAGGCCCTGGAACCCCGCCTGCCGCGCCATGCGGGCGTACTGCTTCACAATGGCGGCGTTGGTCTCAAACTGGGCCATCCGCACATCCTTCACCTGGGAGCCCACCGGCGGAATCCCCCGGGAGGCCACAAAGACAAACAGGTCGCAGTCAAACAGCTTCTCCGGGGGGATGACCTCCACCTCCGGGAACACGTTGTAGTCCCAGGGCAGGTTGATCTGCCCCATCTCGAACTCCCACCGGGCGGTGATGGCGTCGCTGAGATCGCAGATGCCGATGGATTCAATCACGTCCCCGCCCAGCAGCTTCAGCCCCGTCAGCAGGGTGGAGCCCACATCTCCGATGGCCAGGATGTTCACCCGCTTCTTCCCCGGCTTGGGCACGGCGGTTAACATCTCCTCCCAGCCGGCGCGGTCCATGTTGACGGCGGTCAGACGCCCCGCCGCCATGGCGGCGGACAGGGGGCCGTCCAGCTCCACCTGGGGCAGGCGGCCGGCGTCCAGCACCTCCAGCCCGTGTGGGCAGCGGAGCTGGCCGGGATGGGCCACCCGGAAGGAGCCCCGGCCCAGCACCGGGTCTCCCTCCACCAGGAAAAAGATGGGGCCCTCCCCAGGGGCGGAACACTTGGCATAGGGCAGGTCATCCCGGAAGGAAGCCAGGGTTTTTCCCGCCTTTTCGTAATAATAGAACATGATATTACACCTCGGAATCTTTTTTCAGCTATACCCGGTAGGTACGCAGCAGCTGCTCCAGGTCATTTTCCAGATAGACGGAGGCTGCCAGAGAGGGGTCATACCCCAGGCAGGTGCCCTTGTCCGGGCACAGGGGGAGGATCACCGCCTCCGGCAGGCGGCTGAGGGTCAGGTTCCGGCCGTACAGGCTCCGGTACTCCTGCTCCAGGGTAAGGATCACATCCCGGGCGGACTCCAGGCAGCACCGGGACATCTCAAAGACCGCCTCCTCGCTGCACTGTCCCCGGAAGAGGGGGGAGGCGTAGGGCAGGATATGGTTGATGCCGGGCAGCAGGCCGGGCACCGGCGAGGCGTCCCGCCGGACGGTGTTGCCGCCGATGAAGGGGTACAGGGTGGATTCCACGAACCACTCCCGCAGCCGGGGGAGGAAGTACACACTGTCCACCGGCCAGCCGTAGGAGTCCATCAGATCCCGGCCGTGGCCGGACAGCAGGCCCACCAGCACCATACGGATGTCCACCTGCTCCTCCCGCAAAATGGGGTCCAGGGCCTTGATGCGGAAGCCGGGATGCATCAGGTCGTCCACCAGGATCACCGGCCGGTTGAAGGACTTGATGGTGCGGATCTGGCTGGGGATGGGGGAGTAGTAGGGGAAGGCCTCCATGGTGTTCTGGGACAGGTCGGGGGTGAACACCTTGTCGGTGTGGATGGTTTTGGTCACGGTATTGGGCACCGTCTTGCCGCGAAGCAGCTTGCCGTAGGGCACGCACATGTTCTTCCCCAGCCGCCTGGGCTCCGTGGGTTCGGCGGGCACCTCGTTGTAGGTGGTAATCATCTGCAGCAGCCGCTGGTGGATGACGTCGGAGGAGATGGTCAGCACCAGGAACCCGGGGAACAGCTTGGTCAGGGTGCGCTGGAGGCGGCGGTGGCCCTCCTGGATGGCGGCCAGCACCTTGGGGTTGCGGTTCAGGGGGTCCTGGATGGTGGTTTCCAGATTCTGAATCAGCACCGAGGGGGCGCTCATATCCACCTCCCACAGGGGCGCGTCCTTCTCCTGGCGGAAGAAGCCCTGGCGCACCAGCGCGTCCTCCAGGGTGTGGTCCGGCAGGTTTCCGTGGGGCCGGTACAGCCCGTAGATACAGTCGTCAGCCAGGGCCTGGGCCAGCACCTCGGTGAGCAGCAGCTGCATGTTATCCCTCAGGGGGTCAGAGCGGTCGGCGGCCAGAGAGGTGATGACCAGGGTGGTGCCCGCCGAGCGCAGACGGATGCGGTTGGCCAGCTCCGTATCCCGCAGGGCGCCGAACAGGTGGCTGGCGGACAGGTACCGGAAGCTGATATACCCCAGGATTCGGCCGTCGCTGCGCCAGCGCAGGGTGAGAATCCGGTCCCCCCACTGGAGGATACCGGCCCGCACCGCGTCCCGGTCCGGCTGTCCGGCGGTCAGGTCGTACACCAGCATGGGGTCCGGGTCGTCTATCCACTGGAATTCCCAGTCTCCCGCGCCCAGCACCGGCTTGTTCTGGCTGTCCCGGAGGTACAGCCCGTTCTGATAGATAAAGTCCTGGATCACCGGGTCAATCAGGTTGGAGATATCCCGGTTCATATCCACATTTTCCCGGATGCGGGTGGAGCTGATATCCTCCAGGTGGGGCGGCAGCTGCAGCTGGATCACCTCGCCGGTGATGGGCAGCTGGTCCACCTGGGGCAGGGGCGCCTCCCCGGCCCGGTGGAAGATAATGTGGTTCATGGAGTGGACGGACCAGGGCTGGGGTGGCGCCTGGTAGGAGGAGGCATGGCTCACCACGTCGCTGCCCACCACCAGATACAGCTCCTGGTTGGGGAACAGCTCCCGCAGCCGCTTCAAATCGGCGGGGTTGGCGATGTTCACCGGCACGTCGTCCGGGAACAGGTGGACGTGGAAATCCCCCGCCACCGACAGGTTAACGATCTGCCGCCGGATCAGGTGGGGCTGGGCCTTTTTGGACCAGGAAAATTCATCCACCGCCAGATACACCTCAAAGCCCAGATCCCGGATGGCCCGGACGATCCCCTTGTGGGACAGGGTGAAAGGGTCAAAGGTGCCGGGGAAGAAGGCGATGCGCTGGGGCGGGGTGAAGGTGAACGGGCCGTGGTCCAGCCGCCACAGGGAGATAAACCGGCTGATATGGGCCAGGGCCGCCGAACGGTAGAAGAAGGTCAGGTCGTCCGCGCTGCCGGCGGATTCCTGGATCAGGAACAGCAGCTTGCGGTAGCTGAGGGAGAAGAGATGGGCCTTCTCCTCCATGGGCAGCACGTTGCTTTCATACAGCAGCTTGCCGGTGACCAGCAGCGCCTCCTGCCGCACGGAGGTGCGGTAGTGGGCCAGGCCCAGCAGCAGCAGTCCCAGCAGCTCCTGGCGGCGGTTTTCAAAATCGGCCTCCGTCTCGTTGAACCGGGCGCGGTAGGCGGGATAGTGCTGCAGCAGCACGGCGATGGTGTTCAGCGCGCCGGACACCGCCGAGTCGTTGGGGGAGCCCAGCAGCGTTTTCAGCCACAGCACCTGCTCATCCAGCTCGCTGGGGTAAAGGAACAGCGCCGCCTGCCCCAGGTACTGGGGGATGTATTTGGAGATGGAATACTGCCCCATCTCCAGGCCCTTGCCCAGCTCCACCACCACCTCGTTGCGCTGATCCCGGCGGAGGAGGGGGAGAATCCGCACCAGGGCGGCGCCGGCCTCGTGGCGCACCACCACCCGTTCCGACACCTTGACCAGGTTGGAAAAATGAGTGCAGATATGCAGGATATGCTCCATCAGGCCGTATTCCACCTGGTCCCGCAGCAGCTCCACGCCCACAGATTTGACGATCCACGGGGTGGCGGTTTTCAGGTTGTCCAGAAAGACCTCGCTGGTCACATCCTGGTCGTAAAGCACATGTTTGTGGTAGGACACATCCTCCCCGGCCCGGCGGAGGATGCGGTATTGCAGGAAGGTCACCGTCAGGCTGCTGGGGGGGACGGCCCGGGCCGCCTCCACAATCCGGCGCAGCTGGGGGTGTTCCCGGGGGAGGGACCGCTCCGCCCGGCGGAGGAACAGCAGCGCCGCCGTCTCCATCCGCAGGTCCCGGGAGGCCGCCCAGTGGGCGGCAAACTCAATCAGCTGCTCCCGCACCTCCTGGCCGCAGTATTGGGCGGGCAGGTAGCAGGCGGCGTCCAGCAGCGTAAAGGCGGTATCCGCCTCCGTCTGCCGGGGATTCTGGTAATACCGGAACAGCTCCGTCAGGAATTTGGGGATGTCCTCCGGGCTGGCGTACTCCAGCATGGCGGACAGCACCAGCTTCAGCGTGTAGCTGATGTGGCTGCGCTGCTGCTGGGTGGTCTTGTGATCGGGGTGGATAATCCGCTCCAGGTACTCCCTCCACAGGTCGAAGGGCACCTGCTCCGAGGGGTCCTCCAGGGCGTCGGCGGGCAGCTCCTTCCGGTAAACCAGATGGAACTGGGCGATCATCTGGCCCATGATGGCCGCCGCCTGGCGGCGGATGTCGCCCTCACGATGGACCAGCAGCTCATAGAGGAAGGCCAGGGCCTGGGTTTTCTGCTTCACCGACAGATAGGTCAGGTACTCTTGGAAAACATTCAGGTAGGCCCGCAGCTGCTTCCAGTCCTTGGTGGAGCGGGCCGCCTCGATGATATTGCCGAACTTCCGCTCGTTGGACAGCAGATGCATCAGCCGCAGGCTGTGCCCCACCGACAGCAGGGCCAGCCCTTCCACCGTCTCCTGGGGGTTCATCAGGGAGGGGTCCGTGGCCTTTGCCACCGGCTGGGGATGGCCGGTGAGCTCCACATCCACCCCCAGAGAGCGCATGTAATCCTCGAAATCGTGGAGCCGGCCATACACCATCTCATACCGGCGGCGTTTGCTGGCGTCCACATTATCCAGCTTGGACAAAATCACCTGGAAGGAGGCGTCCAAGGGGTAGAGCACCGTAATCTCGTTGCCGTCCTTGTCCCGATCCTGCTTGGAGCGGAAATCGGCGTAGATCAGGCACAGGGACTCCACCGACAGGGACTCCAGCTCCAGGTCCCAGGTGGAGTGGTTGGCCGCAATGTGGCTGATGCCCGGCATGTCCCGGTCCTGGAGCCACTGGTCGGTGTAGTAGTAATGGAGGTAGGGCACCCGCTCCCCCGCCCGGCAGCCGTACTTGCCGATGTCGTGGGCGGCGGCGGCGGAGGAGGCCAGGGCCAGATCCACCTCCACCCCGGCGTCCTTCAGCCCGCGGGCTACCGTCACCGCGATGTGGTGCACCCCGGCAATGTGGCCCAGGGTACGGAAGGGGGTGACCTCCTGGCCCAGGCGCATCAGCTCATAGACATACTCCTGGCGGTACCGCTCCAAAAAGCGGCCATACTCCGCCGCGCAGTCGCAGCCCTGGTAAACCTCCGGCGTCAGCAGCTCCAGGTCCACCAGGGGGTCGAAGGGCAGGGCCTGCCGCTCCTGGTCCAGCATGATCTGCAGCACCGTCAGGTAAAACCGGGCCCCAGCCTCGTACTCCTCCTTGTCGGGGGCGAAGCCGCCGGCGGGGAAAAGGATGTCCCGGATATACCGGTAGCAGAATGCCATCCAGCCGTCGGGGGGCGCCGGGGACAGCTTGGGCAGAATGGGGGCGCACAGATCCAGAATCTGGCCGCACTCCAACCGGCTGCGGATGGGCAGCAGGGACAGCAGCTCCTCCGTCCACCCCGGCGTCCGCAGCAGCTCAATGGCGGCCCGCCTGGTGGGGGCGAAGGAGAGCTTCTGGGCTGTCAAGGCCTCCGCCACCTGCAGCGTAATCTGTCTCATCCGTTTTTCCTGCATGGTTTTCTCCCCTCTCTCACCGGCGGTCGCCCGCCGTGCAGCGCTTTTTCTCAGTGTAGCACAAAATGGAAAAAATGAAAAGCGGAAAGGGGCCTTTTCCCCCTCCCGCTCCGCAAAAACAGGGGCCCGCCGGACAGCGGGCCCCTGGGCGCTACCCCTCCCGGAACTCCGGGGGCACCTGCTCCAGGGTTTGGAAGGCCTTCATAGCCTGCTCCACAGTCATCCCCCGGGCCACGGCGGCCTTCCGGGCGGCGTTGACCGTGCGGATTTCCTTCATCCGCTCCCCCGTGAGGGAGTAGCCCCCCATGGCCGCCAGGGTGACGGCCCAGGCGATCATGGGGATGACGCAGAACAGGAGGATTACCACCCACTTCATCCCCTGGGAATAGGGGGTCACCTTGGTGGGCAGGGTGTCCAGCCCGATGAGGGACACCGCCACCCCCACCACCGTAGCGGACAGGGAGGACACCAGCTTATCCACCAGGGAAAACAGGGTGCCCATAATGCCGGGGACAAAACTGCCGGTGCGGTAGGTCTCATAATCGGAGCAGTCTGCCACCATGGGGATGGGCATGTCGGCGGTGGCATAGTATGCGCCGTAGCCCACGCCGAAGAAGGCCATGAACAAAATGGTGTACAGGTTCACCGTCAGGTGAAAGCCCCCCTGGGTGGAGTACAGGTTCAGCTGGACGGCGGGGTTGTCCGGCCGCCACAGGAGCAGCAGCACCAGCACCACGCAGTAGCAGGCCAGGGCCACCGCCACATACCGCATCAGGGAGGCCCGCTGCCCGTGTTTCTGCGCTGTGCGGACGGTAAGCAGGAAAAAGGGGACGGCGCATACATACCCCCACACCATCATGGGCAGGTACAGGCTGTCGTACCGGCCCATCATGGAGGCGTACAGCATGGACAGCACCGTCAGGTTGGTGGCGATGGACAAGGCCAGCTTGCACCCGCCGCCGGCCACCATCAGCCGCTGCAGCGGCTTGTTGGCCCGGATGATGGCCAGGTACTGGGACAGGCGCACCCGCTGTTTCTGCTCCCCTCCCAGGCCGAAGTATTTGGGCTGGTCCTTCTCCCAGATACCGATTACCGCCAGAATGGTCAGCAGCACCGACGCGGCGATGCCGATGGGCGTCATCACAGCGAACCAGGAGCGGTTATAGTCCCCCAGCAGGTCGTCCCTGGCCAGGATGGGGCCGATGAGCTGCATCACCCCCATGCCCGCCAGGGAGCCCACCGTGTTGAAGATGGTGAACAGGGGCCGCTGCTTGGGGTCGTCGGTGAGCACCGCCTGGGCCGCCCGGGTGACAGAGGTCTGGAAGGTATAGCCGATCACCCAAACGGCGTACAGCACCACAAAGGCCGTGTACCGCAGGGCCATCCACTCCGGCGGGATATAGGGGGTCAGCACATACAGGGCGGTGACGGACAGGGCCATGATGACGCAGCCGATGACCATAAAGGGGCGGAATTTGCCAAACCGGCCGTTGGTGCGGTCCATCAGCGCGCCGATGACCGGGTCGGTAATGGCGTCGAACACCCGCATCCCCGTTACCAGGAAGGAGGCAAACACCATGGCCAGCCCCAGCACCACATTGCCGAAGGTGGCGATATAGGTGAGGATCAGCACGTAATACACATTGGTGGCGCCGTTGTTCAGGGGGAACAGCACCAGCTGATAGGGCTTGGCCCGGTTCACCCCCGGGCTGCCGGAGGCGGGCGAATCATGCTTGCTCATAGGCGATCCCTCTTTTCACCGCGGCCCATGCCGGTTATGCCCAACCGGCATGGGCCTGACGGCTTGATTCTATCCCGGATTGGCCGGGACGGCTTACTTCACAGACCGGTTGAAGGAGCCCGCCACCAGCAGCACGTCGGCAGCCAGCAGGCACACCGCGGCCGCCACCACCAGGCGGAACACCCCCCATCCGGCGGCGTTGCCCGCGTTGAAGGAAAACAGGCCCGCAATCAGCATGATCCGCTGGCTGACCACCTGCCCCAGCACATAGGTGAACAGGGCGATGGCGGCCACCACAGACACGGTGGAGACCGGGTCATGGTTCCCCCTCCGGGTGGGCAGCCAGATGGCCAGCAGCACCAGGGCCACCGCGGCGACTCCGGCGGCCACCGTCAGGCCCAGGCCGCTGAGGGTGTTGTCGGGGGTGGCGGTGCTGCTGAGCACGGTGAGGATCACCCCGGCGGTTCCAGCGGCGGCGGCAATGGCGTTAAGATAGCAGGCAATGGCACAGCGCTTCATATCAGAATTCCTCCCGTCCCCGCCGGTAGGCGGTCACATACAGGGCGGCGCCCACCGCCATCACCGCCGCGGATATCCCGGCGGCCGCGCCGTAGGCCGCCCGCCACCAGGTCACCCGGCTTTCCACCCGGGTGGTGGCGTTGTAGCGGTTCATCAGGTGGCTTTCCGTCCAGGCGTAGATATTTTTGTGGACGGCCTCCTTCAGCTTCTGCTGGAGGTTGGCGTCCCCGTCGATCAGGTTGGGGCTGAGCCCCACCCCCTCGATCAGGTGACGGAACAGGTTGGAGCTTTCCAGGGTGGTGGTGGTATAGAAGCCGGACTGGCCCCGGGTATCAAAGCAGGTGGTGCCGGCGTTGAGCACCGCCGTCCAAAGATCCACGTCGTCGTAGATATCGGTGACGGCGTAGCCGATAAAGCCCCACTCGTTGGCCAGGATCTCCGTCATCAGGCCCTCGCTGGCGGTACACTCCACCGAGCCGATTTTGGAGAAGGAGGTCATCAGCCCCCGCATACCGGCGTCATAGTCCTCCGTGTCGTACTTGGTGGCCTCAAAGGCGATCTGATAGGCCCGCAGCTCCACCTCCCGGGCCCGCTGCTCCGTCATATAGGGGGAGACGCCGCCCCGCTCCGACTCCTGGTCGTTGAAGGCGAAATGCTTGGGGGCGGCCACCAGGCCGTACTCCAACGCCCCGATGGCAAACTCCATGGCGGCCACGCCGGACAGGACGGGGTCCTCGGAGTAATACTCCCCGTTGCGGCCGTTGTAGGCGTGGCGATGGGTGTTCAGGCCGGGGCCCCACAGGATGTTGATGCCGGTGAACAGGGATTCAATGCCGGTAAATACCCCCAGCTCATACATCAGCTCCGGGTTGAAGGTGGAGGCCCCCACAGGGGCGCTGGCAAACACCTCGGGGTGCCAGGTGTTGTTGGGATCGTCGGAGGGGATGGCCCAGGGGGCGCCGGGGTCCTTGGTGGCGTTGAGGGCTACGGCAATGCCGTTGCCGGCGTTTTCCGCCATATAGGCCTCCAGGGTGCCGATGGATTCCGCCCCGGGGATGGAGGGCCCACCGAAGGTAAACAGGTACATGGCCTCCTCCAACGTCAGCTGATCCAGCAGCTCGTCCCATCTGGGATCGTCATAGGGGACGCCGTACATCTCATAAAACTTCACGCCGTTGTCCTGCCCCCACAAAATGCCGGAGGTGTCGTCGTCGGTGTGGAGGGTGTAGGTCTGCCCGTTCAGGTTGCGGATGAGCTGTTCGTTGGTCAGGGTCATGGCGTCATAGGTCTTGGGGAAGGTGCCCGCCCAGTCGCTGCGGCTGAGATAGGTGACCTGGCCGGGCTGGTAATAGTTCCAGTCGGCGTAGGGCAGCTGGTTGGAGACGGCGTAGCCGGTCTTGGATACGGAAAACAGGGTTTTGGAAAGGAAGTCCTCCGTCACATCCTTCCGGTAAGCCTGGGCCGGGTTGCCTGTACCGGACATTTTGTCCCCATCCATGCCCTGGGCGGCCATGATATGGTTCAGGGCGTCGTGGGCGCCGTTGCCCACGGCAAAATAATAGCTGCCGGGGTCCAGGATATAGGTGCCGGTGGTGCCGTCGCCGTTGTCGTAGGTCTCGTCATAGCTGGCGATATATTGCAAATCCACCCGGACGGGCACCACCTGGGACTGGCCGGGGGCCAGCACGCCGGTTTTCTCAAAATTCAGCAGCTGGATGGCGGACTTCTCCACGCCGCCCTGGATATAGGGGGCCTGGCCGTAGATCTGGACGGGGGTTTTGCCCTCCCTGTCCCCCACGTTGGTCACCTTGACCTGGAACACCGCATAGGCGCTGGGCGCCCCGGTCTCCTGGTCCACGGCAATCTCAAAAACAGGCTCCCCGTCAAATTCATAGGCAAACTGGGTATAGCTCAGGCCGTAGCCAAACCCATAGGTGACCTCCTTGTCATAATCCCATTCCGTGTCCGATCCCCACGCCCCCACCGGCGAGGAGGCGTTGCCCTGGCCGGCCACGGCGTCGTAATACCGGGTCTCGTAGTACCGGTAGCCCACATAGATGTCCTCCGCTTCAATGGTATAGGCCCCGGGGGTGAAGCCCAGCACGCCGCCGGTGCGGGTGATAACCTCATCGGTATTGGTGTAGTACATCTTCCCCATGTTCTGCATGGCCGGGGCGGACAGGTTATAGGCGGTAAAGATATCAAACAGGCCGCCGGAGGGGCTGACCCGGCCGCACAGCAAGTCGGCCACCCCCAGCATCCCATAGCATCCCGGCGCGCCAATCCACAGGATGGCGTCCACCTCCGGGTCGTCCTTCAGCGACCCGATCTCCACCGAGGAGGCGCTTTGCAGCAGGACAATCACCCTGTCGGAACAGGCCTTGGCCAGCTCGATGGCGTCCCGCTCGTTCCGGGTCAGGGAAAGGGGCTCCCCATGCTCAAAGTCCAGCCCCTCCGCCACGCCGCCGGGCAGATAGTCCACCTGCTCACAGCTGGGCCGGGCGATGACCACGATGGCCGCGTCCCCGTACTGGGCAAAGCTGTCCTGATAGCTGCCGTTGACGGCGGCGATTTCCGCCAGGGACGGCTCGCCGGGGTCGTACACCTCGGCGGCGGACTCGTTTTCATAGTGGACGTAGGTCTGGCCCAGCCGCTCATAGATGTCGATCATGGTCGGGTTGAGCTGGAAGCCAGCCCCCTCAAAGGCAAACTCCTCCCCCTTCCACTCCCCGGTGGTGGCCCCTGACGAGGCGCTCATGGACCCCTCGGACCAGGCGATGGTGTGGGCAAAATCAGTGCGGTTTTGGCTCAGGGCCTGCTCCAGGCTGATGTAGGGGCCCTGGGCCTTGACGCCGAAGCTGGACCCCAGCAGGTTGGCGTGGGAGCGGATGCCCAGCAGGGTGACGCTGGAGCCGCTGTCCAGGGGCAGCGCCCCGTTGTCGTTTTTCAGCAGTACGGAGCCCTCAGCCACCTCCCGGCGGTTGAGGTCGATGGCGGCCTGGATCAGGGCGGCGGAATTCCCGCTGCCGTCCTCGTTCAGCAGCTGGGCCGGCGGCACGAATTTGTCGTACAGCGGGTTTTCCTCCGTGTTGTCCGACACCAGCAGCCGGCTGGCCGTCCCCAGATAGGTGTCCACTGTGCCGGCATTGGCCTCCAAAATGCCGCCCAGCACCAGGGACAGGGACAGGGTGAAGCAGCCCGCGCTGGTCAGCCCCCTGCCCAATGCTCGTCCAAAGGTTTTCTTCTTCATGGCAAGTCGTTTCCTCCTCGTATACCTGGGCGCCGCCCGGTCAGACCCAGTTCTGGCTCTTGCTTTTCCCCTTTTGCAGCCGGTAGGCAGGGTTGGGGGCGGCCACCCTGCGGATGGTGCAGCAGTCCTTGGCCGTGCCCGCCGCCGCCTCCAGCCGTACCTGGCCGGACAGAGGCACCCGGAAGGTGAACACGTGGTTTTTCCCGGCGCTCTCCCCCACCAGCTTCCCGTCGGCGTACAGGCTTACCCTGGGCTGGTTGGAGTACACCTTCACCGTGGTCACCGCCTCGGGGCGGTCCACATAGCGGCGGGAGCACAGGTGGACAAAGGGGTCCTTGCTCCACCACGCCTTATAGAGGTAGAAGCTGTCCTTTTTCACCCGCCGGTCGAAGGTAACCAGCCCTTTGTGGTTCATCCCCGGCTCGCCTCCCTGGTCCCGGGCATCGGCGGCAAAGTCAAACATGTTCCACACGTAGGTGCTCCACAGGTAGGGGTGGCGCTGGAAGCAGGCCAGCAGATACTCGTGATAGCGGGCCTGGTATTCCTCCGTGTGATCCTCCCGCCGGGGCCGGGAGGCGTGGAGGTTGGGCATCCCCTCGCAGCCGTACTCCGAATACCCCAGGCACCGCTTGGGGTAGAGCAGGTGGAACAGGCCGATCCACCAGTCGTTGAGGAACAGGCCGGGCACATACCACCCCAGATACAGGTTCCAGGCCACCAGGTCGGAGATGTGGGCCGATCTGTTCCATGGGCTGCACATGGCATAGCAGGCCAGGGTGGTAGGCCGGGTGGAATCCATCTCATGGCACAGGTTGTTGAGCACCCGGTGGTTGTCCAGCATGTCCGCCTTGTCCCAGGTGGAGATGGTGATTTCATTGGACAGGCCCCAGGTGAGGATGGAGGGGTGGTTATAGTTCTGGACGATCAGCTCCTTCATCTGGCTGATGGTGTTTTCCCGCCCCTGGGGCATGTGCTGGGAGATGTAGGGGATCTCCGCCCAGACCACCATGCCGTACCGGTCGCACAGGTCATAGAAATACTGGTCGTGCTGGTAATGGGCCAGCCGGATGGAGTTGGCCCCCATCTCCCGGATCAGGGCCATATCCTCCTCGTGGTGCTCCGGCAGCAGGGCGCTGCCCAGGCCCTTCCGGTCCTGGTGCCGGGACACCCCCCGGAGGGGGTAGGGCCGCCCGTTGAGGAAGAAGCCCTTTTTGGGGTCCACCCGGAAGGTGCGCACCCCAAAGGGGCTGGCAATCTCATCCCAAACCTGCCCCGCCTCCACCAGGCGGAGGCGGGCGGTATACAGATAGGGGTCGTCCACCCCATCCCAAAGATGGGCATGGGGGATCTCCAGGGTGGCGTCGGCGCCTCTCCCCTGGGCCACCGGCTGCCCCAGGGCGTCCTCCAGGGTGATTTCCACCTGGGGGTTGTCCGTATTGGCCCAGCTCTCCACCCGCACCAGGCCGGTATCGCCGGACAGGGTGGGGGTAATCCGCAGGCCGGGGCCGCCGTAAAAGTCCAGGTCAAAGTGCTTTTTGCCCACCACCAGGAGGGCAACCTCCCGGTAGATGCCGCCATAGAAGGTGAAGTCCGCCTTCTGGGGATAGACCTGGTCGTTGACGCTGTTGTCCACCCGCACCACCAGCCGGTTTTCCTCCCGGAGCAGGCCGGTGACCTCCTTCCGGAAGGTGGAGTACCCGCCGTCATGGCGCGTCAGGATTGCGCCGTTGATCTCCACGTTGGCGGAGGCGTTTACCCCCTGGAACTCCAGGTACACCGCCTGCCTCTCCCGGTCAAAGGCGGGGCAGGGGAAGGTCAGCTCATAGGTACAGCACCCCCGCCAGTAATCATTGCCGCCGTCCTGGCCGTCGATATTGTTCCAGGTATGGGGCAGATCCACCCGCTTTTTCTGCCCGTTGGGCCCGTAAAAGAGCCAGTTTTCCATCAGCGATATCCGTTCCCGTGCTGCCATTCGTCCACGCTCCATCTGCCTGCGGCATTTCCCGCGCCCGTAACCGGGCGTGTGGTTTTCTTCGTATGCATCCTATGGTTGACCAAATCCGGCGGAATTATAGCGGCAGAGCCAAAACTTTTGCCCGCTGTCCCCGCTCACAGCCTGTCCGTCCCCCGTTTGGGCGAAAATTCCACAGATTTCCCCCATTTCGCCGCAAAATGCGCAAAAACCGGGCCGGGACGTTTTTGCGTCCCGGCCCGGCCTGGCTGGTCATATCTTCTTTTATGGTTCCGGCCGCTCCCCGTTGATGGCGCAGGCAGGCGTAAACCGGTGGGTCTCCTCCTCCCCGCTGAGCAGGCGCAGCCCGCCCAGAGCCAGGGCCTCCATCTCATTCTCCCCCGGCAGGACAATCACCTTCACCAGGTGGCACAGGTACTCCTCCACCATGCCGGTGAGCAGCTTGGAGTGGGCCAGCCCGCCGGTGAGGATCACCCCGTCCAGGGGCTGGGTAAAGCACCCCAGCATGATCCCCACCCCCTTGGCAATTTGCAGCGCCTGGGCCCGGTAGACCAGGGCGGCCCACTGGTCCCCCTGCTGGATGCGCCGCTCCACCTCCCGGCAGTCGTGGGTGCCCAGCAGTGCGGACATGCCCCCCTCCCCCCGCAGCTTTTTCAGCATCTCCTTCTTGGTGTACTGCCCGGAATAGCACAGCTCCACCACGTAGAGCATGTTCAGGCTGCCGGAGCGGTCCGGGGAGAAGGGGCCGGCGTCGTCGGACACCGAGTCGATAATCCGCCCATGGCAGTGGGCGGAGATGGAGATGCCGCCCCCCAGATGGGCCACCACCAGGTTCATATCCTCATACCGCCGCCCCAGGGACTGGGCGTATTTGTGGGCGGTGGCCCGGGCATTGAGCACATGGCAGAAGCTGGTGCGCCGCACCTCCCGAAAGCCGGTAACCCTGGCCTCCGGCAGCAGCTCGTCGCTGGTCACCGCGTCGTAAATATAGGCCGGGATGCCAAGGGGCCGGGCAAAGGCCAGCGCCATCAGCCCGCCCAGGTTGGAGGCGTGGTCAAACACCGGGTAGTGCCGCAGGCAATCGGCCAGGTTATCATCCACCAGATAGCCCCCGCTGACGATGTTGGGGATGATCCCGCCCCGGCCCACCACGGCGGACAGGCCGGTCAGCTCCTCCCCCTCCTCCTCCAGCCAGGCCCGCACCAGCCCCACCCGGTAATCCAGCTGGTCGTACAGGGTGGGGAAGGGCTCCAGGTCCCGGTTGGAGTGGGCGAAGTTCTTCATCCGCTCCTGTTGTACGCCCTGGTACACCGCCGCCTTGGTGCTGGTGGAGCCAGGATTCAAGATCAACAGCCGCTCAGCCATGGCTGCCTCCCCTCCTTCCCGCGGCCATGGCCGCGGCAATCAGAATGGAATCATATTTTTCCTCCGGCTTGGCCGCCCGGGAATTGACGGTGATGGGCACCGCGGCACCCATCACCACGCCGGCCATTTTCCCCCCGGCAAAGCCGTACAGCGCCTTCCCCAGAAGATTCCCCGCCGTAATATTCGGCGCCAAAAATACATCTGCATCCCCCGCAACCGGGCTTTCATAGCCCTTAATCCGGGCGGCCTCCCGGTCGGTGGCCAGGTCCAGGGAGATGGGCCCCTCCACCAGGCAGGGGCCAAAGTCCCCCCGGGCCGCCTCCTCTTTCAGGGCGGCGGCGTCCACCGTCTCCGGCATTTTGGGGTTTACCGTCTCCGCGGCGCAGAGGACAGCCGCCTTGGGGCAGCCGTACCCCAAAAACCGGCACAGGGACAGGGCGTTGGACAAAATCGCCCGCTTCTGGTCCAGGTCGGGGGCGGTCACCATGCCCCCGTCGGTGAGGAAAATCAGCTTGTGGTAGGCCGGCACCTGGAGGATGGCCACGTGGGACAGCAGCTCCGACGCCCGGATTCCCCGCTCCCGGCTGACCACCTCCTTCAGCAGCGTGCCTGTGGGCAGCAGGCCCTTAATGAGCAGCTCCCCCTCACCCTGCCGGATCAGTTTCACCCCTTTCCGGGCGCAGTCCTCCGGCCCGTCGGCCTCCACAATATTGTCCCGGGAAACGGGGAGGCCCAGCTCCCGGCACCGGGCCGGGATGTCCGCCTCGCGCCCCACCAGCAGCGGCCGGATCAGCCCGTCCGCCGCGGCGCGGAACACCCCCTCCAGGGTGTGGGCGTCCCCCGCGGCGGCCACCACAGCCCTGGGCGGCGTGAAATTTTTTATCCCTTTTATCAGCTCCCTAAAGTTGGAACATTCCATATCTTCCCCCCCTTTTCGTCCCTTTTTTATTATTTTACCAGGGTGGGGAAGAAAAGTATAGAAAAAAATCCCTTGACTTTATCGCTTTTATCCGTTACACTTCAACGCATAAAACCATTAAATCGGAGTGTGGTACACAATGGGAATCAAACTGGGATTGCTGCTGTTATTTTTTGCCGTCATGGTGGGCATCGGCATTCACTGCCGGAAGCACGCCGCCAACGTCAACAGCTTTGTGCTGGGCGGGCGGGCGGTGGGCCCCTGGCTGACCGCCTTTGCCTACGGCACCTCCTACTTCTCCGCCGTGGTCTTTGTGGGCTACGCCGGGCAGTTCGGATGGAAGTACGGCATCTCCGCCACCTGGGCGGGCATCGGCAACGCCATTCTGGGCTCCCTGCTGGCCTGGGCGGTGCTGGGGCGCCGGACCCGGGTCATGTCCCAGCATCTGGACAGCGCCACCATGCCGGAGTTTTTCGGCCGGCGGTACGGCTCCGACGGCCTGCGCCTGGCCGCCTCCGCCGTTACCTTCCTCTTTCTGATTCCCTATACCGCCTCCCTGTATAACGGCCTGTCCCGCCTGTTCGCCATGGCCTTTGACGTGGACTACAGCGTGTGCGTGCTGGTGATGGCCGTGCTCACCGGCGTATACGTCATCGCCGGCGGCTACATGGCAACCGCCATCAACGACTTCATCCAGGGCGTGATTATGATTTTCGGCATCTGCGCCGTCATCCTGGCTGTGCTCAACCAAAACGGCGGGTTCCTCTCCGCCCTGGAGGCTCTGGCCCGGGTGGAGGACCCCGCCGTGTCTCAGGCCCCCGGCGTCTTTGCCTCCTTCTTCGGCCCCGACCCCGTCAGCCTGCTGGGGGTGGTGCTGCTCACCTCCCTGGGCACCTGGGGCCTGCCCCAGATGGTGCAGAAATTCTACGCCATCCAGAACCAGGCGGCCATCCACAAGGGCATGGTGATCTCCACCCTCTTCGCCCTGGTGGTGGCGGGGGGCTGCTACTTCCTGGGCGGCTTCGGCCGACTGTACAGCGGCCAGGTGGATGTGGCTGTCAGCGGCTACGACGCCATCGTCCCCACCATGCTGTCCGGCCTGTCCGACATCCTCATCGCGGTGGTGGTCATTCTGGTGCTGTCCGCCTCCATGTCCACCCTGTCCTCCCTGGTGCTCACCTCCAGCTCTACCCTGACCCTGGACGTTATCAAGGGCACCTTTGCGCCCCATATGGATGAGAAGCGGCAGCTGCTGATTATCCGCCTGCTCATCGTGGTATTCATCGCCATCTCCGTGGTCATCGCCCTGGTGCAGTACCACTCCAGCATCACCTTCATCGCCCAGCTGATGGGCATTTCCTGGGGCGCGCTGGCCGGCGCCTTCCTGGCCCCCTTCCTGTATGGCCTGTACTGGAAGCGCACCACCCCCCAGGCCTGCTGGGTATGCTTCCTGTTTGCCACCGTTTTCATGGTGGCCAACATACTGGTCCCCCAGATCTTCCCGCCCCTGCTCAAATCCCCCATTAACGCCGGCGCCTTCTGTATGCTGGCCGGGCTGGTCATCGTGCCGGTAGTCTCCCTGGTCACCCCCAAGCCCGGTGAGGAGCTGGTGGACTGTGTATTCTCCTTCCGTGAAATCCGGTAATTCCTTCAAAAAACCGCTCCGCCCCCGGAACGCTTCTGTTCCGGGGGCGGAGCGGTTTAATCCTTGGCATATTTGTCCAAACTACACATAGGATACAACCAAAACCAGGAAAAAAGGAGGCGGCTGCCATGGAACAACGGGCATCCCTGTTCCACCAGCGCAAACAGGCCGGGCGGAAACAGCGGGAGGAGGAGCGCAAGACCCTCCGGGCCTCGCTGGCCAGCACACAGGCCCAGCTCCACCAGGCCTACTGCGGCTTCAACCTCGCCAGCGACCAGGATTTGGTGGAGTCCTATGTCTTTGAGATCAAGGCCCTCCAGTCCCGGTACGACTATCTGCTTCGCCAGATCAAAGAACTGGAGCGTGTGCCATGAACGGGCTGTCCACCCCCTGGGCCCTGACGCTGCTTCTGCTGCTGTCCGGCCTGGCGCTCTTTCACCGCCCGGTGGGGCGACTGCTCCGTCTGGCGGTGCGCTCCTCCCTGGGTCTGGCCGTTCTGGCCGCCTTCAGCCAAATCGGCCCCCACCTGGGCATTACCCTGGGGGTCAATCTGGTCAACGCCCTGATCCTGGGCGCGCTGGGCGTGCCCGGCTTCGGCCTGCTGCTGATGCTCCAGTGGATGGTGCGGGGCGGCTAACGGGCGTCAGCCCCGGGCCACCGCCTCCGCCACCCGGATTCCATCCACGGCGGCGGACACAATCCCGCCGGCATAGCCCGCCCCCTCCCCGCAGGGATAGACCCCCCGCAGGGCGGATTGCAGGCTTTCATCCCGCAAAATCCGGACGGGGGAGGAGGAGCGGGTCTCCACCCCGGTGAGCACCCCCTCGGGGGCGGCGAATCCCCGCAGCTTCCGGTCCATCAGGGGCAGGGCCTCCCGCAGGGTGTCGGCCACCTGGCCGGGCAGGCTCCCGGCCAGATCCCCCCAGGCCACCCCCGGGCGGTAGGTGGGCAGGATGGCCCCAGGCCCCCTGGAAGGGACCCGGCGGATAAAGTCCCGCACCAGCTGTGCGGGGGCGCAGGCATTCCCGCCTCCCGCCTGGAAGGCCGCGGCCTCCCACCGCTCCTGGAACCGCATCCCCGCCAGGGGATCGTCCCCGGGGAAATCGGCCGGGCCCACCCCCACCAGAAATCCGCCGTTGATGTTCCGGCCATCCCGGGCCCGGTAGCTCATACCGTTGGTCACCACCTGCCCCTGGTCGGAGGCGGAGGCCACCACCACCCCTCCCGGGCAGACGCAGAAGGTAAAGGCGGAGCGGCCGCTGGGCAGGTGGCAGGCCAGCTTGTAATCCGACGGCGGCAGCTGGGCCCAGGCGGGGCCGTACTGGGCCTGGGAGATGGCCTGCTGGCTCTGTTCAATCCGCACCCCGATGGCAAAGGGCTTCTGCTCCATGGGCAGCCCGGCCTGCTCCAGCATCCGGAAGGTGTCTCGGGCGGAGTGGCCGGGCGCCAGCACCAGCGCGTCGCAGGGGAGAGTATACGTCCCCGCCCCGCTTTCCACATGCACGGCGGTCAGCCGGTCATTTTCCTGCTCCAGCCCCGTCAAACGATGGCCGAAGCGCACGTCGCACCCCAGGGAGATCAGCTCCCGTCGGATGGTCCGCACCACCTGCCGGAGGACATCGGTGCCGATGTGGGGCTTGTGGGACCACAAAATGTCCCGGGGGGCGCCCGCCTCCACCAGGGATTCCATCACCGCGGAAATCCGGGGGTCGTGGGTGCCGGTGGTCAGCTTTCCATCGGAAAAGGTGCCGGCCCCGCCCTCCCCAAACTGCACGTTGGAGGCGGGGTTCAGCCGCCCTGTGGCCCAGTAGGCTTCCACCTGGGCGGCTCTCTGCTCCACCGCCTCCCCCCGCTCCAGCACCACCGACGGGATTCCCGCCCGGGCCAGATACAACGCGGCAAACAGGCCGGCCGGGCCCATTCCCACCACCACAGGCATATGGGGCGAGCTTCGTCCCACCCTGGGAAACACATACCGCTCCGGAGTCACCAGAGAAACAGAGGGCTTTCCCACCTGCTTTACCAGCCGGGCCTCCCCCTTGGTCTCCACATCCACCGTATATACATAGTGGACATCCTGTTTCCTTCTGGCGTCAATGGACTGGCGCACAGGCACCAGCCGCTCAATGTCGCCCGGACGAATCCCCAGCGTCCGGGCCGCCTTGGCAGCCAGCTGCTCCGGCCCTTCCCCCAGCGCCAGGTTGATCCCTTGAATCCGTATCATACATACATCACCATCCCCAGTTTACCACATCCCGCCCGCCTTGAAAAGTGGGGCATGTCCCCGCTGAGACAGCCCAAATCCCCCTGTCACACAGCCATTTCCCCGCCCGCATCCGCCTCCCATCAGACGGATATTTTTCCCTTTTCTAAGCAGCCCAAAAGCTCCAAAATTTAGGAGTCTTTTTTTGTCTCTTTCTTACAAATATAACGGGTAAAAACTGTTAGAAATGACGATTATATTCCCTCTTGCTTCTCCCAGTAAAACAGGATATAATCTAAAAAGATACACGACAGTGGTTTGTGAAAGGTACCGCAACAACAGGGATTTGCCCCCTCTGTTGCGCTTTTTCCGGCCTCAGATTGTTAATTTTATAACGATTCTTCGTGTATTTTAGCTGATTTTTCCATCAGCGCCGCTATACCTTATTATTAGGAGGAAACAAGATGAAGGTTGCAATTTTTGGTGCTGGCACCATGGGCCGCGGCATTGCCCAGGTTTTCGCCGCAAACGGACACGTCGCCCTGATGTACGCCAGCAGCAAAGCCTCCGCCGAGAATCATCGTCAGCAGCTGGACGCTTCCCTGCAGAAGCGAGTGGATAAGGGCCGCATGACCCAGGACGCCAAGGATCTCCTCATGGCCAACGTGCTGGTGGAGGACGAGGCGGCCGCTGCCGACGCCGACCTGGTGATCGAGTGTATCCTGGAAGAGATGGGCCCCAAGCAGGAGCTGTTCCGCCGGCTGGACGAGCTGTGCAAGCCCGAGGCTGTATTCGCTTCCAATACCTCCTCCCTGTCCATTACGGAGATGGGCCACGGTCTGAAGCATCCCCTCATCGGTATGCACTTTTTCAACCCCGTGCCCAGCATGAAGCTGATTGAGATCATTCGCGGCGTCAACACCCCTGATGAGACCTTCAACTTTGTCTACAAGCTGGCCCACAACATCGGCAAGGAGCCTGTCGAGGTGGCCGAGGCCCCCGGCTTCGTGGTCAACAAGCTGCTCATCCCCATGATTAACGACGCCATTGGCCTGGTGGAGTCCGGCACCGCCTCGGTGGAGGACATCGACAAGTCCATGCGTCTGGGCGCCAACCACCCCATGGGCCCGCTGGCGCTGGGCGACTTTATCGGCCTGGATATCTGCCTGGCCATTATGAACACCCTGTACAACGAGACAGGCGATTCCAAGTATCGTCCTGCCCTGCTGCTGAAGAAGATGGTCCGCGGTGGTCTGCTGGGCGTCAAATCCGGTAAGGGCTTCTACGATTATTCCAAGAAGTAAAAAATAGGAGGACTGGAAAATGGATTTTCATCTGACGAGAGAGCAAGAGATGGTCCGCAAGATGTACCGCGAGTTTGCGGAGACTGAGGTCAAGCCCCTTGCTGAGGAACTGGATGAGGAAGAGCGCTTCCCCATGGAGACGGTGGAGAAGATGGCCAAGCTGGGTATGCTGGGCATCTACTTCCCCAAGGAGTACGGCGGCGCCGGCGGCGATGTGCTGTCCTATGCCATGTGCGTAGAGGAGCTGGCCAAGGTCTGCGGCACCACTGCCGTTATCGTCTCCGCCCACACCTCCCTGTGCTGCGCCCCCATTTTTGAGCACGGCACCGAGGAGCAGAAGAAGAAGTATCTGCCCGACCTGCTGTCCGGCAAGAAGCTGGGCGCCTTCGGCCTGACCGAGCCCAACGCCGGCACCGACGCCTCTGGCCAGCAGACCACCGCTGTGCTGGACGAGTCCGGCGAGAACTACATCCTCAACGGCTCCAAGTGCTTCATCACCAACGGCAACGTGGCTGAGACCTTCGTGGTCATGGCTATGACTGACAAGACCAAGGGCAACCACGGCATCTCCGCCTTCATCGTGGAGAAGAGCTTCCCCGGCTTCTCCGTGGGCAAGCACGAGAAGAAGATGGGTATCCGCGGCAGCTCCACCTGCGACCTGATCTTCGAGGACTGCATCGTGCCCAAGGAGAACCTGCTGGGCAAGGAGGGCCAGGGCTTCAAGATCGCCATGCAGACCCTGGACGGCGGCCGTATCGGCATCGCCGCGCAGGCTCTGGGCCTGGGCGAGGGCGCCATTAACGAGGCCGTGAAGTACACCCAGGAGCGCGTCCAGTTCGGCAAGCGCCTGTCCCAGTTCCAGAACACCCAGTTCCAGCTGGCTGACATGCAGACCCGTATGCAGGCCGCTCAGTACCTGGTGTACGCCGCTGCCATGAAGAAGCAGAACCACGAGCCCTACTCCGTGGACGCTGCCATGGCCAAGCTGTTTGCCGCCGAGTCCGCCTCCGACGTAACTCGCCGCGCTGTTCAGCTGTTCGGCGGTTACGGCTACACTCGTGAGTATCCCGTGGAGCGCATGATGCGCGACGCCAAGATCACCGAGATCTACGAGGGTACTTCCGAGGTCCAGCGCATGGTTATCTCCCGTGCCATGGGCGTGAAATAAGATAGGAGGCAGAAGGAAATGAAAATCATTGTTTGTGTCAAGCAGGTCCCCGATACCTCTGGTAAGGTGGCCGTGAATCCCGATGGTACTCTGAATCGTGCCTCCATGGCAACCATCACCAACCCCGATGACCTGAACGCCGTTGAGGCCGCTCTGGTCCTGAAGGAGCAGACCGGCGCCGAGGTTATCGTTGTCTCCATGGGCCCCCCTCCTGCCGAGGGCATGCTGCGTGAGATCATCGCCCGCGGTGTGGATCGTGCTGTGCTGGTGTCCGGCCGTGAGTTCGGCGGTTCCGATACTTATGCTACCTCCCAGATCCTGGCCGCTGCCATCAACAAGATCGGCCTGGAGGATGAGGACATCGTGTTCTGCGGCCGTCAGGCCATCGACGGTGACACCGCTCAGGTTGGTCCTCAGATCGCCGAGAAGCTGGGCATCCCCCAGGTCTCCTACGCCGCTGAGATCACCAAGGAGGGCAAGACCCTCACCATCAAGCGGATGCTGGAGGATGGCTACATGACCATCAAGGTCAACACTCCCTGCCTGATCACCTGCATCAAGGAGCTGAACGCTCCCCGTTACATGAGCGTTGGCGGCATCTTTGAGTGCTACCAGAAGCCTTACGAGGTGCTGGACTACGAGGCTCTGAAGGACGATCCCCTGATCGATCCCGCCACCATCGGTCTGAAGGGCTCTCCCACCAACATCCTGACTTCCTTCACGCCTCCTCAGAAGGGCGCCGGCATGATGCTGGAGGGTGCCGACAAGGCTACCTGTGAGAAGCTGGCCGGCATTCTGGCTGGCAAGCATCTGATCTGATAGAAGGGAGAATTGAAGAATATGTCTACTTATAACAGTGCTGATATCGCTGCCTTCAACGGCGGCGTGTGGGTATTCTGCGAGCAGCGCCAGGGCCAGATGATGTCCACCTCCTTCGAGCTGATCTCTGAGGGCCGGAAGCTGGCCGACGAGCTGAACACCAAGCTGTACGGCATCCTGCTGGGCCACAACATCGAGGGCATTGCCAAGGAGCTGGGCGGCTACGGCGCCGACGGCGTGTACGTCTGCGACCATCCCCTGCTGGAGAACTACACCACTGACGGCTACACCAAGGTCATCTGCGACGTGGTGGAGCAGTACAAGCCCGAGATCATGCTCATCGGCGCCACCAACATCGGCCGCGACCTGGGCCCCCGCTGTGCCGCTCGTCTGCACACCGGCCTGTGCGCCGACTGTACCCACCTGGACGTGGACATGGGCATCTACAAGGACTTCCTGCGTGAGGCCTCCACTCTGGGCGAGGAGAAGATCAGCGGCCTGAACACCGCTATCGTCCTGGGCGAGAAGCACGACGTGTCCCGCGACCTGAAGATGACCCGTCCTGCCTTCGGCGGCCACCTGATGGCTTCCATCATCTGCCCCCGCTTCCGTCCCGCCATGGCCACTGTGCGTCCCGGCGTGATGAAGAAGGCTCCCTTCGATCAGGGCAAGGCTGACGCCTGCGAGATCATTAAGCCCCAGTTCTCCCTGACCGAGGCCGATATGGAGACCCAGGTCGTCGAGGTCGTCAAGGCTGCCAAGAAGCTGGTTGACCTGATCGGCGCCGACGTGGTCGTTTCCGTGGGCCGCGGCATCTCCAAGGACGTCGAGGGCGGCATCAAGCTGGCTGAGGAGCTGGCTGAGGTCCTGGGCGGCGTCGTCGGCGGCTCCCGTGCCACCATCGACTCCGGCTGGCTGTCTGCCGACCATCAGGTTGGCCAGACCGGCAAGACCGTTCACCCCAAGATCTATGTTGCTCTGGGTATCTCCGGCGCCATCCAGCACAAGGCTGGCATGCAGGATTCCGAGTGCATCATCGCCGTGAACAAGAACGACACCGCTCCCATCTTCGAGATTGCCGACTACGGCATCTGCGGCGACCTGTTCAAGGTCACCCCCATGCTGATCGAGGCCATCAAGGCTGCCAAGGCCGCGAAGTAAGACCCGGTTTGCACGATTTAAGGATCGGATGCCTTTTGGCATCCGATCCTTTTTTCTGCCCCTCCGCCACATGCAAATGGGGCTTTACACCGCGCCGGCAGTAGGTGTAGAATGAACCGTCGCCGGGGCGTATTCCCCTTGCCAGCCAATAAAGCCCCGCCAGGATGAGAGGAGAGAGCGCATGATCTATCGTACCGTAAAGGATTTCCTGCTGATTACCTTTGGTTCCTTTCTGGCCGCGGCTGCCATTTACTTTTTTATGCTGCCCAGCCACGTGGCAGTGGGCAGCGTGTCCGCCCTGGCCATGGTGCTGAGCAACTTTGTTCCCCTGCCGGTGTCCCTCATCACCCTGGCCTTTAACGGCATCCTGCTGCTGATCGGCTTTTTGCTGATTGGCCCCGAATTTGGCGTCAAAACCATTTACACCTCCGTCCTGATTCCTGTTATCATGGGCGCATTTGAGCTGCTGTTCCCCAACTTCCAGTCCCTCACCCAGGATTCCCTCCTGGATGTGCTGTGCTATATCCTGGTGGTGGGTATGGGTATGGCAATCCTCTTTCTCTGCAACGCCTCCTCCGGCGGCTTGGACATCGTCTCCAAGATTATGAACAAGTATTTGAACATAGAACTGGGCCGCGCCGGAGCCATCGCCGGTATGGTGGTGGCCCTCACCTCCGCTTTTTGCTACGACACCAAGACGGTGGTCCTCAGCCTGCTTGGCACCTACTTCGGCGGTATGATCGTGGATCACTTCATCTTCGGTCTAAACGTCAAGCGGAGGGTCTGCGTGATTTCCACACGCCTGGAACAAATTACTGGCTTCGTCCTTCAGGAGCTCCACAGCGGCGCCTCCCTCTATCAGCTCACCGGCGCCTACGACAATGCCACCCGCACAGAGATGATTACCATTGTGGACAAACAGGAATACCGCCGGCTGATGGATTTTATCCGCGCGGTAGACCCCAAGGCTTTTGTGACCGTCTACACCGTCAGCGATCTGCGCTACCAGCCCAAGGTCCGGGCGGCCAAAAAATAACGCCCGGTTTCCTCCCGGCCCAGGCGCACTTCCGGTTTCTCTAAAAAAGCAAGAAAAATGCCGCCCGTTTGGGCGGCATTTTGATTCGTCCGGCAGTTGAATCAGCGCTTGCTGAACTGGGGAGCCAGACGGGCAGCCTTCAGGCCGTACTTCTTGCGCGCCCCAGGAGGCTGCTGCCTCCCGGGGGCCCCGCTCTTTTTTCAGCATGGGGACAACTGAATTGTCCCCATGCCAAGGTTTTGCTTTCGCAAAACGCTTGTACGGCCCGCAGGGCCGCCCCGCCTGTGGCGGGGGGGAAGGAGCTTGGGCGGCATTTTGATTCGTCCGGCAGTTGAATCAGCGCTTGCTGAACTGGGGAGCCCGACGGGCAGCCTTCAGGCCGTACTTTTTGTAGTCTGTCGTTTGAAACCATTGAAAACACTGGCTTTTTTCACTTTGAAATCTGAAATAACCTCTACTGTAACCTCAATATTGAGGTTATTTTCATCGTGCTGAGCTTTTCGCAAGTATCCATTCATCAACAGCATTACTTAAATATGCGTAATATTTGAATGTTTTGGATGCGCATACATGAACCTATTTATCAGATCGTTAGTGAAAAAGAACTCGCCCATGGACCCTAACAGGAATCATAGGCGAGTTCCAGGCTTTTCTTAGAAAACGTGTCAATTCCCCGTAACTGCACCAGGAGCAAATCTTCGGGGCGATTATATGTGAGATGGGCATAGATATCAAGGGTGATCTTTGCGCGTTCATGCCCAGCAAGATACTGGACGGTTTTGATATCTACGCCCTTAAGCAGCAGGTTCGTGATGTATGTGTGTCGTAGGATATGCGGAGTCACCTTATGGTCGCAGACTATGTCCAGGAAACCAATAACCATGTCCTCTATCGTGTTACCCCCGTCTTTGAGGGAGAGAACCTTCTGGCCAGTGGAGTCCTTATGGAAGGCTATTCCGTGGAAGATGAAGGCGCCGAAATCTGTTTCTGTGTCTATGCTTACAATGTGCAGCCGGGTGTAACGATCAACTATGCAACAGGAGACAGTGCGCTGGATGGGGCCACTTCCGCTTCAGAACCAATGGCCCCACCGGTTGTCCAGGATCCCACTACTGATACTCAGATCGGGACATCAACCGCTGAGGCAGACTATGTCTTGAACAACAACACAAAGAAGTTCCACCTGCCGTCCTGCTCCAGCGCGGATGATATCAAGGACCCCAACCGTGAGGACTATTTCGGCTCACGCGAGGATCTGATTGCCCGTGGCTATGATCCCTGCAAGCGCTGTAATCCCTAAGCCAGATCCTGCAAGATGACCATACAAAAAGAAATGTCTGATTGGAGTGTGCTTTATGGGCTTTTTTGATAATCCGTTTGGAGGACTCTTTGACTTTAATAGTGATGGCCATACCGATATGTTCGAAGCAGGACTTGGATTTGCCATCATGCAGGATCTTTTTGAAGATGACGAAGAAGAGATCAAGGGGGATGGTGGCGCCTGCATTGGAGAGCTTGAGGATTTGCAGACGCAGCTGGATGAACTGAATGACAGGCTGTTCAATTTGGAACTTGCTGAACCGGGAGACTTTTTCAGCGCTGCCCATGACCGTTGGGAGGCGCAACGAGATGAACTCACGGATCAAGTCCAAGAACTTGAGGACCAGATTGCGTTATTGGATTAACTAAAATGAAGTGAATGTGTGATCTGCGGCCTATCTTTACACTGGATTCGCTCACCTGTGTTGAAGGGGGATTATATGGAAATTTTGTTTATCATAGTAGCTCTCTGGTTAATGAATGATGCGATGAATGGATACAAGGCCGCGTGGCATGCACAGAAAGCAGTGTATAATCGGGATTTATCATTTATCGACTACATGGTTATGAATCATCCGATTATGACGATATGCATAGCAATTCTTATCTTGCTGGCTGTGATAGCTATATTCATTTAGCATCAACGACGCAAGACGCCTGCCGTTTGATGATGTACTGAAAATGGGACACCAAAGATGATATTCTGATGCCAGAATTCAAAGGAGGTGTCCCAATGTACTATTACAGCAAAAATAGCAGAACTAAAATCATTCACACAGAAGATTGCAGGTATCACCTGGCAATCAGGGAGGAGCACCTGGGCACTTTCCAGACGCTGGTGGAAGCTCACGCAGCCGGCTATCGTCTGTGCAAAGTCTGCAATCCCCTTGTCGGCATCTTCCATGCTGAGGAGGAAACGTTGATGGAGATCTGCCGGCAGAAGGGGCTCTCAATCAGTCTCCGCAGAAACTTCATTTCCATTTCTTCACCCTGGAGCAGTTGGCGGATCCTTGCCGACGATAATCGCAATCACACAAAACTTTACCACCGCAATGACTTCGGGCCAAAGCAATCGGGGCCTGTGGCGGGATACCATGACCAGCATGTCAACTATGCCACGCTCCAGGAATATTTGGGCTACATTATTGATCACGACTACTACCGCATGATGCACCCTCTGTATCCTGCGCCGCAGCCGAAACCAGCTCCAGTGAAAGGTACGAAGCGGTACCGTAAAGCGCAGGCCAGGGAAAAGCGGAAGGCGAAGAAGGCTGCCGTCTGGAATGTACTAAGCATCATTGACTCTCTGTCCGCACAAAATCAAACCCGAACTGTCGTTTGAGAAATGGAGTGACATATCATGACTTTTCTCTACATATGGTCAGGCTTTGCAGGTCTCCTCTGCGTGCTGTTTGTGTTGAAGTTGCTGCTTCAGATCGGGTTGGCCGGAAGCGGACACTATGTGGACTGGTCATCCTATAACGCAATGCTGCTGGGTCTGCTGATTGTGGTGTTCTTTCCGGTCATGGTGCTCGCCGCCTGTCTTAAAAAGGTGCGATAATCCCTCTGGATGGATGTATTCATTTTGACGTGGTAGCCCCGCTATGGTATCCTTTACCATAGATAGGTGATGCACAGGGGAGGTGTTCGGAGATGGGCTCATGCGAAAATGTCCCCTTCCATGGAGAACTTCAGAAGATACGCCTCATTGCCAATAATATGGGCTATGGTCCGCTTCCAGCTCCCGACGAGGAGGTGGAGCAGCGGCTAACGATGACCCGAGAGGGTAAGGTATTGCTCTCCCGCTATTCCTTTCACGATACCATGTGTAATAGGCTCATGAGCCGTAAGCAGTTCTCGGTGGACAGCCGTTGCGTGGAATCTTTGTTCCAGCAGATTTCCACTCACTTTGCCGAGAACGAACTTATCGGTATGGCAACTGATGTACCAATTTGGAATCTGGAGTTGTTTAACACAACGGGCGAAGTTTTTCGTTATACAGGGCCCATGTTACGAAAATTCCATCCTTTTCTTGATGTGATCTCCGACAAACTGAGATTACTTTTGGAGAAAGAACACCTGTTTGCCTTCGATGGTGAACCGTAAAGCATATTTGTTTTGCCCATCAAGCTTTTATATGTAGAGAAAAAATGCTAAAGAGAAGAGGCCTTGAATATGAGCCCATTTGACAAACTTTTTCAGGCACAAGTGGATAAACTTCTTTCCGCTAATAATAAGCACCGGGCATTCTTTTTCCGTGGTTTTTTGCCCAAACAAATCGAGTTTCTTATTAGACATAAAACCAGCCTATATATGAACGAAGACTTCATTGAGGATGATTGTCTGCAAATTCAGAAAATTGAAGCAAATAAGCGGGCGTTAGTGAAACAGCTTGCTCTGGCGGAAGATTCTGTTGTTGGGTTCTATGAAGAGTTGGTCGCGATCTCCTCTGCTGTCAAGGATGTATCTCTCGTTTTTGATGGTGAAATTGTTATCATCGATAATCCGCTTTTCGAATCAAATGTCCCTAGCCCACTGTCTCTTGAGCAGGCGGTTGCCTTGTTTGAGTATATGCAGACAGATGGCAAGACCGAGAATGATACCTTAGAGGTGCTCAATAGGTATTACCACGAAGTTAATTTCCTTGATGCTGAACATGTATTGGTGGCTCTGGCAAATGTCCACGAAGATACGCATTACCTACGCCTCCCGCTTTTTGATAACAAGGATCTGACTGAAATGGCGATGATAAATCAGCCCGCCGATGAAATACTGGAAGGGTCTTCGGAAGATTGGTTGTATAGATTCTCGGTCATGAGCGGAGCAGCAAATGAAATTGTGTATGTAGTTGATAGTGTCTGCCCACACAATCTAGAAAAGGGACTATTCACAGTCCTCGCTGCGCTGTCCATTCCGCATAGCATTCGCCGCGTTGACACTCGAATTCCGGAGATGGAGTATGATGACTCGCAATTTGAAAAGTACCTTCGACGGTATTGGGGGCCTCAGGCAAAATTCCGGGAGTTAAAGTTCTATAAGCAGCCAAGTGTTTCCAAGGAAATTACAATTATTTCTCAGGGTGCGTTAGTCAGCGAAATAATAGATCAATGTGAAGCTGCTCGGGATGAAGACTGTACTTATAGAGATATTTTCATCACAGCACCGACTGGAGCTGGTAAATCTTTGCTCTTTCAGCTGCCGGCACTTTATATGGCGGAGAAGTATGGGCTTATTACAATTGTTGTTACACCATTGGTTGCCCTCATGCATGATCAAGTTGCGCAGCTTGAACGAGAACGAGGCGTCAAGAATGCGACGTTTCTCAATTCGAAAATAACATTTGAGGAACGTCAGCAACGGATTCAAGAGATCCACGATGGAAAGAAGTCTATTATCTATCTGGCTCCCGAGTTGTTGCTGGCTTCTGGCCTTCAGCCAATTGTTGGTGAAAGAAGCGTTGGACTGTTAGTAATTGACGAGGTTCACACGGTAACTTCTTGGGGACGCGATTTTAGACCTGACTATTGTTTCCTGGGAGATTTTTTGAAGACAATTAAACGTACAGGTCAGCGATTCCCTCTTCTATGCTTAACTGCTACCGCTGTATATTCTGGCCCTGATGATGTTGTCAATGACACAATAGCCGAACTGGATCTTCACAATCCAATCCTACATCTTGGTAACGTGAAACGGGATAATATCAACTTCGAAATCAAGCCCGGTGTTCAGGACGGTAGTGGGAAAAGAGTTGAAACCGTTAAACAAGAATTGATTATCGAGCGGCTAATCAAATATGTTTCTAAAGGAGAAAAAACTCTTGTTTATTGTCCCTACCGTTCGCAAGTAGATTCCATTTATGGTGCGTTGCCAACCGAATATAAGATCAAGATCCGGAGGTATCATTCAAAGATCCATGACGCTGAACGCAAAATAACAGAACGGGACTATCGAGATGGCAAAGCAATTGCATTGATTTGTACGAAAGCCTTTGGAATGGGCATAGATGTCAAAGATATAAAGCACATTATCCACTTTGTACCATCGGGAAACCTCTCTGATTATGTGCAGGAAGTGGGTCGTGCAGCTCGTGATAATAGTATTGTTGGCTTAGCACACATGGATTTCTTCAGCAGTGATATGCGCTATGTAAAGAGCTTGAATGGCATTTCCGAAATGAAGCAATATCAGCTTCGTGAAATGTTAAAGAAGTTGTATAGTATATACAGTGTTAAAAATCACAGGAATCTACTTGTGGCTCCAGATTCTTTCGCTTATCTCTTTGAAGACAGCGATCTGGAAAACAGAACGAAAAGCGGTTTTATTCTCTTAGCCAAGGATCTTAAGAACAAGTATGGCATCCCTATTTTGATCGTTCGTCCCAAAGCAATGCTCACAAAAAACTATGTAAATGTCCCGCCAGAGATTGAACAGGAGTTTCTTGCTGCGTTCGGTAATTATGCAACCCCGCTTGGTTTTGTCAGTGATCGGGTTGAGGCGAGCCGTAACCCCTCACGAGGATCAGACATCCGAATCAGAAATCATGGTAAGATTTATTCTGTTCAAATGGGGGAACTCTGGGAGAATCACTTTGCAAATTACTACTTTTGGAATGAGCCTCGACACGCTTACTACTTCCCGTGAAATGCTCCGTCCCAGACAGCACATCAGATTAAAATTGAATACGACACCGCAGAAGCGGCGTTCTCTGATCCCCTTGAGGGAGAAAAGGACGCCGCTTTTTTGCGCCCAAAACCAGAAAGGAGGCGACGCCATGTATTTCACTTCCGGCAGCGACCGCGCCTTTGAACATCTCATGCAAGGCAAGCCCGGTTTCGACCACTACGACAGCGGCGAGGCCGGAGCGCCGGAGGATTGCGGCGACTGCCGTTTCTACCGCCCCGGCTGGAAGTATCAGTTTTGCGTGTATGCAGAGTGTCCCTACCAGCCGGGCAAGCTGACCGCCTACGACGCGGTTTTATTCCAAGTGAAAGGAGTTGACGACGAGATGGCAGTTTTTCGTGTAGAGAAAAACCGGGGCTACACGGTGATGTCCAACCATCACCTGCGGAACAAAGACCTGTCCCTGAAAGCCAAGGGCCTGCTTTCGCAAATGCTGTCCCTGCCGGAAGATTGGGACTATACGCTGAAAGGCTTGTCCCTTATCAACCGGGAAAGCATCGACGCCATACGGACAGCGGTGTGGGAGCTGGAAAAGGCCAGGTACATCACCCGCCAGCAGAACCGGGACGGCAGGGGCAAGATGGCCGACATGGTTTATACCATCTACGAACAGCCCCAGCCCCGGCCAGAGGCAGCACAGGGAGAACAGCCGGGATTGGAAAACCCGGTGTTGGAAAATCCAACATCGGATAATCCAACGTCGGAAAACCCGGTATCGGGAAATCCAATGCATATGGATGGCGGTCTGGATAGCGTCAATGGCATAGTAGATGGCCTCGTTGTCCGGCTTGGTTGTACCCTCCATATAGACGGGGCGGTTCAGATGTCCCGCATTGTGGACGCTGGTAAGCCGGCCGAGCTTTTGGAGCAGGGCCGCACTCTTCTTCTCCGTGACAAGGTGGGAGGACGCCACAGCGTCCGCCAGCAGCTTCAGTTCCGGCAGTTCAAAAATACGGGAACCGATAAAGTAGCGGTTCTGTTTGCTTTTCACGCAGATAATATCGTGGCCGGCGTCCAGCAGGAGCCGGATATCTCCGTACACATTCTTCCGGTTGGCACGGATGCTCGCATCTTCCCAATATCTCAGGATATCCGCACCGGATACGAAATGGGTTTCATCCGTCTGTTCATACAGCAGTTTCAGCAGCAGGAGCAGGCGGCGTTGATTATCTTTTTGCAACGCAATTCTCCTATATACAGCCTGGGGCCGGATTTCCGGCCCCAGGTCCAATCTTATTCCGCCACGACCTCATTAAACCGCGTGAGGATGACTGCCGCCTCGGCGCGGGTGGCCTGGCCCTTGGGATCCAAAACGCCGTCCCCCTTGCCGTTGATCAGCCCTTCCGCGTTGGCCCACTGGAGGGCCTCAAGGGCGTAGTTGCTGATCTCGTCCGCATCTGTAAATTTGTTCAGATCTGCTTTTGCACTTACGTCATAGCCCTTGTACTGGGCGTAGCGGTAGAGGATGGCCGCCATCTGCTCCCGGGTGATGGGGTCATTGGGGCCGAAGGTAGCATCGTCATAGCCGCCCGCAATGCCGTTTAGCCGCGCCCAGTAGACCGCTGTGCCGTAATAGGCCGTGGCGTCCACATCGGCAAAGGGGTAGCCCCAAATCTTGTCCTCCATGTCGGGGCTTCCTGCCATACGCCAGAGGATGGTGACGATCATGCCCCGGCTGGTAGTACCCTCCGGGCTGAACGTGGTGGCACTCGTTCCATTCATCAGGCCGTTTTGGTAGACAAACTTCACATCATTGAAAAACCAGTCGCTTTCGGAAACATCGGTAAACGGATTTTCAAAGCCTGTACTTGGATTTTCCTTGATTTCTTCCCAGCCCGCATAAACCGTCGTGTTGCGGGTAAGGCGTATACTCGTGATTTTTTCCGTCAAATTCTCGTCTGCATACCAGCCTGTAAACTCGTAACCCTCGCGGGTCGGGGTATAGTCGGTGAGGTCGATTGTCGTATACTCGGCGCGTCGAATGGAACTAATCTCGCTGCCGCCGTTTGTTTCAAAGGTCAGGCGGTAATAATCCGTCGTACTTCCACCGCCGCCAATATAACTCCAAGCTGCCGTAATCGTCGTGTTGGCTGCGGGCATGGTAAAGGTGGTGCTTGCGCTGGAAGCATCGGCAAAGGCGCCGCCATTGGTAGATGTCCACCCAGCAAAGCGGTAATTGCTGCGGCTTCCCGCGTCGATATTGACAACCGCGCCCTCGGTATATTCGCCGCCTATCGTGCTGCCGCTGCCGCCGTTCAGATCGACCGTAAGGGTATAGGTTTCAAGCACTTCAAAGGAGAGTTCTATGCTGGCGCTCACATCGCTGCCGCCGGAAACGATCAGCGTTTCATCATAGTCGCCCGCGGTAAGCCCAGTGTTCGGCTGGACGGTAAAGGCCGCTGTCCCATTCGGGGCAAGGGTGGCGGTGCTATTCGCAAAGCCCTCTCCCGCCGTAATGGTATAGTTCGCGCTGGCGGGCAAAGTTACCGTTACATTTTGGTTTCCCGTATTTGTGAGCGTTACCGTCTGCGCGGCGGGGGCTTCCGTATAGCCTACTGTTTTACTGCCAAAGTCCAGCGCAGCCGGGGACGCGGTGGTATCGCTGGAAACGGTAAGTGCAACCGTTTCAAACGCGCTGGCGTAATCAGTCAGTTTGGTATCGTCTTGTTCGCCGCCGTTGTACTGCTCGCTGAACACATATAGGGTATAGGTTCCGTCTGCAAGTCCGCTCGGAATGGTAATCTCCACTTTGCCGTCCGTAGCGGTCGGCTGCGCCACTCTGCCATAATACTGTGCGCCGCTGCTATCCGCAATGATAACGGAGATATATTCATTTGTTCCGGTGGTTGCCCCGGTGTAATTCAGCGTAATGGTATCGCCGGGCTTGCCGCTGGCGGCTTCTTCCGTTACGGCAAAATTGCGGCTATTATCCAAAAGCGTCAGCTTCCATTCGCTGCCGTCATAATCGCCAATTTCAAAAATCGCGTCGGCTTCGCCGCCTTGATTACCGTCGCTGGAAGCGGCGGGGATTTTGCCGCCTACGGCGGCAGATGTGAAGAGGACAGAGGTCAGATCTAAATTAAAAGCGGGACGAACGGCGGTGATAACGAAGTCCACATTAGGGCCGAAGCTACGCACGCCGCCGTTGTCATTCACATACGCCGCGATGTCATCATCGACGCCGGGGGAGCGCAGCCACCAGTTGTCGGCTTTGCCGACACCGTACATAGAGCTTAAACCGATTTTCCCGCCGCCTGCTACATAGGCGGTATTGGTCGCGATACGGCTGCTGTTATCGGCAAAATAGCTGCTGTTCTGCGCTTCCGCAATCGACAAAAGAAAGATTTTATCGTTTGTATTCTCGCCGCCCTCTGTGCCATAAGTTGGGTTATTGTCATTGACAACGGTTGTATCCGCGATAGCCCCCTGCTCTTTCTCCGAAAAAGCGGCGCCGATAAAATTATCGCCTGTATAATCCGTACCGCTGCTGCCGCCGGTATTATGCGACGCGCTGTACCCGTTGAGCCAAGAGCGCATGGTGCTCTTTTCCCATGTGACGCTTTCTCTATCCGTGTGATACTGAAATACATCCAGGTTCTGGTCGGAAAGCAGAAACAACTGTCCATTTGCATTTTCCAGCACCCGCCACTTGATTGGGTCGGTGTTATAGCCGCCGCTGCCGTCGCTGCTCTGCTGATAGGTACCAAAATAAATGTTGTCCGCCTGCCCGCCGCCGATATTTGCGGCAGTTCCGCTGTCTACAAGCTGGATTGCCTTTCCTGTGTCTGTTCCTGCCGCAAACGCCGCTGTCGGCATAAGTCCTACAACAAGGCAGATTGTAAGCAGTAAACTTAGTAGTTTGCTTTTTGGTTTCATGGTCTGTCCTCCTGTCCTTTTCTTCACACCTTTGATTTTATTCTATCGCGGGTTTTTCTCCCGTAATATCCCTTTGCTCTCTTTTCGGGGCTTTCGTCAAGACAAAGTTCCCATATACCTTAGCAGCTTCCTGCCCCATTTTTTTACCATTTTCTCCACTCCTTCCTTTCTGTCAATTTCAGTGTCAGACCAGCGGATCTATA
>CASFCW010000008.1 GCA_949293165.1 uncultured bacterium | reverse complement strand
CTTCACCTGGGCGCCCACCTGCTCCTCGGTCCCCCGCCCAAAAATCATCCGGGTGGGTGAGTAGAAGTCAAAGGATTCCATAAAACTCCCTCCATTTTCATATTGTGAAAATTCTTATCATATTGTGATATCCATGGTCCCATTATATCCGCCGGAAAATGCCCTGTCAAGGAAAACCGCTGCCGTCCGCTTCCTCCGCGCCCAGGAGCCCGGAAATCTCCCGGGTACAGGCTGTCACCATCCCGGCCAGCGCCTCCCGGCGGGCCGTGTCCAGCTCCCGGGCCGGGCCGGAGACGCTTACCGCCCCCACCGGCGTACCGGAAAAGTCAAACACCGGGGCGGCCACGCACACAACCCCCGGCTCATTTTCCTCCTGGTCCACGGCCCATCCCGCTTCCCGTACCCGCTCCAGCTCCTTTTCCATTTCCGTGTAGGAACAGATGGTGTGCTCCGTACGGGGTACCGGCCGGCAGCGCCGCCAAATTCCCTCCCGCTCCCACTGGGGGAGGTAGGCCAGGATGCTTTTCCCCACCCCGGTGCAGTACATGGGGTTGTGCATTCCCACATGGAAGGACATGCATACCACCCCCTGTTCGGGGCTCTCCTTCCACAAATACACCACCTCGTCCCGGTGGCGGGCCACCAGATGGACCGTTTCCCCCGTCCGGTCGGCCAGCCGCTCCAGGAATGGGCGGGACACAGACAGCAGGTTCCTGCCGCCCATGACCCGGCTGCCCACCTCAAACAGGCGGGCGGTCAGCCTGTACCGCCCCGTCTCCCCATCCTTCTCCACGTATCCCCACGCCGACAAAGCGCCCAAAAGCCGGTGGACCGTGCTGACATGCAGCCCGGCGGCGTCGGCCAGCTCCCCCAGGGGAAGCCCCTTGGGCTGTCTGGATAATATCTCGATCAGCGCGAGAGCCCGGTCGATGGACTGAACCGGCGGCTTGCTGCCTGCCATCCTCTCACATCCCTTCTTCAAGTCCTTTCTGTAGGTACCATATCACAGCCCTGGGAAGGGCGTCAATTCCCTCCGCACCGGGGCCCCCTCCCCGGCGCCGGACCCACCATTTTTCCCATCCGCCGTATTATATGAATATTTATTCGTTATATATAGTATTATGTATATATATTCATTGTATGGAGTTCATAATATGAAATGCAGTACCGTTATTCAAAAAAACAGCCACTAAGATACTGTAAAATCGCTGGAAATTCTTTCACAAACAGAATGGAATGCAAAAAAACAGAAAATATAATTGCTCTAAATTTTACTTTCGTCAGCATTGACATTTTTAATGCAGTTTTTTTGTGCAATCAGTCAGGGAAAACTTCGGATAAATTTGTTGACATTTTATTCATATTTTATTAAGATGATTATGCACGGGAGAAGCAGGCGTGTCCTGCCCTCCTGAGGCTGCTGCGGATGATACGGTCCGTATCAGCCGAAAAATCTGAATGAAGGAAGAGGTTCAAAATGAAAAAGCTCGCATCTCTCATCCTTGCCGGCGCCATGACGCTCAGCCTGGCCGCCTGCAACAACAGCACCCCCAGCAGCACCAGCTCCAACGGCTCCCAGGACGGCAGCAACGCTTCCGCCGTGGACTTCTCCAACACCAGCGTCACCTGCGTGGTGCCCTATGATGCCGGCGGCGGCACCGACGCCGTGATGCGCGGCCTGGCCGACGCTGCCAAGGGCTCCTTTAAGAACATCACTGTTGAGAACCGCTCCGGCGCCGGCGGCGCCACCGGCATGCTCTACGGCGCCAACGCCAAGAACGACGGCTCCATCATCACCATGATCACCGTTGAGCTGGCTACCCTGGAGGCCATGGGCAACAACGCCGGTCTTACTTACTCCATGTTCAAGCCCATCATGATGGTCAACTCCGCCGCCTCCGCCATCACCGTGAAGGCTGACGACGACCGCTTCAACACCCTGGAGGACTTCATCGAGTACTCCAAGACCAACGAGGTCCAGGTGGGTAACTCCGGCCTGGGCGCCATCTGGCACCTGGCTGCCGCCGGTCTGGCCAAGGAGGCCGGCACCACCTTCAAGCATGTTGGTTATGACGGTGCCAACGGCGCCATCACCGACCTGCTGGGCGGCCACATTGACGCTGTCGCCGTTTCCTACGCTGAGGTTAACTCCTTCGTGGAGTCCGGCGACCTGAAGGTTCTGGCTGTTATGGCCAACGACCGTCTGGAGGCCATCCCCGACGTGCCCACCTGCATTGAGTGCGGCTACGACGTGGTGCTGGGTACCTGGCGTGGTCTGGGCGTGCCCGCTTCCACTCCCGATGAGGTCGTGGACGAGCTGTACCGCATCTTCTCCGAGGCCTGCGCTTCCGATGCCTTCGTGGAGTTCATGGACAACACCAACAACGTCATTGAGATCCTGGACGGCAAGGAGTTCGAGGCTATGATCGCCGATCAGCTGGCTCTGTACACCGAGCTGGTGGACGAGCTGGGCCTGAAGGTCGCCGCCTGATTTTCCAACCCCAGGTAATACCGTTATGTTTGGGGGGAGCGGAGATTGCCCCGCTCCCCCCTGCTTATCATCCGTCTCACAGCTAAGGAAAGGGAGAAAAGGCATATGAAAAAAGGCAACCTGATCCTCGCCGCGTTGTGCGCGGTTCTCGGGATCGGTATCATTGTGGTGGCCTCCGGCTATCCCTCCGCCGCCGACTATGGTACCGGCGTTCCCGGACCCGGCCTGTGGCCCATCGCCATCAGCGTTGTGCTGCTGGCCTGCACCGCCATTCTGGTTTACCGCACCCTCCGCATGAAGCCGGAGCAGGATACCAAGATCGAGCTCTGGTCCACCGGCACCCGCCGGGTGTATATCACCATGGCTATACTGGTGGTCTACGTCCTGGTCCTGGAGTTTATCGGCTTCATCATCGCCACCACCGTGCTGGAGTTTATCCTGATCCAGTGGTTCGCCAAGAAGAATCCCATCATTACCTTGATTATTTCCGCCGCCATCACCATGGTCGTGTACGGCGCGTTCAAGTTCCTGCTGAATGTCCCCGTGGACTCCTTCGGCATCTTTGTGATTTAAGAAGGGAGGCCATGATTTATGGATTTATTGATTGAAATTTTCCAGACCAGTCTGACCCCCATGGTCTTTCTGTACATGGCCGCCGGCGTGCTGGCCGGTATCTGCATCGGCGCCCTCCCCGGCCTGACCGCCACCATGGGCGTGGCCCTGCTGCTGCCCATGACCTTCGGCATGGACGCCGCCCAGGGCATCCTGATGCTGCTGGGCATCTACTGCGGCGCCATCTACGGCGGCTCCATTTCCGCCGTGCTGCTGCACACCCCCGGCACCCCCGCTTCCGCCGCCACCGCCATTGACGGCTACGCCATGGCCCAGAAGGGCGAGGCCGGCCGGGCCCTGGGCACCGCCACCCTGGCCAGCTACATGGGCGGCCTGGTTTCCGTGGCCTGCCTGTGGCTGATCAGCCCCCAGCTGGCCAAGCTGGCCCTGCAGTTCAGCTCCGCTGAGTTCTTCCTGCTGGCCGTGTTCGGTCTGTGCATCATCGGCAACATCTCCGGCGACGACATTGAGAAGGGCCTGATCTGCGGCTGCCTGGGTATCCTGGTTGCCACCGTGGGCATCGACAGCGTCACCAGCTACATCCGCTTCTCCCCTGAAGGCGACTACAACTTCATGGGCGGCATCAGCTACATCCCCATCATGATCGGCCTGTTCGCCATGAGCCAGGCCTTTGAGAACATCGAGGACATCTTCAGCGAGGAAGAGATCCAGGCCAAGATCACCAACATCCTGCCCAAGAAGGAAGATCTGAAGAAGATCGTCCGCATCGCCCCTGTCACCGGCCTGATCGGTACCTTCATCGGCATCATCCCCGGCGCCGGCGCGGATATCGGCTCCTTCGTGGGCTACAACGTGGCCCGCAGCATCGCCAAGGAGCCTGAGAAGTTCGGCACCGGCTCCGTGGAAGCCATCTCCGGTCCCGAGGGCGGCAACAACGGCGTGACCGGCGGCGCCATGATCCCCATGCTGACCCTGGGCGTCCCCGGCGACGCTGTTACCGCCATCATGATCGGCGCCCTGACCATCCAGGGCCTGACCCCCGGCCCCATGCTCTTCCAGACCAACAAGGTGCTGGTTTACACCATCTTCCTGGGCATGTTCATTGCCAACACCCTGATGTGCATCTTCGGCTTTGCCGGCATCCGCCTGTTCACCAAGGTGCTCAGCGTCCCCAAGGTTATCCTCACCCCCGCCATCTTCGTGCTCTGCATCATCGGCTCCTTCGCCATGAAGAACAGCCTGTTTGACGTGTGGGTCATGCTGATTGCCGGTATCGTGGGCTACTTCCTGGGCAAGCTGAAGGTCCCCACCAGCCCCGCCATCCTGGGCCTGATCCTTGGCCCCATGGCCGAGAAGAACTTCCGTACCGCCCTGCTGAAGTCCGGCGGCGATCCCGTGGTGTTCTTCCAGACCCCCATCTGCTGGTTCTTTATCATCCTGATCTTTGTCACCCTGTTCGGCGGCATGATTAAGGAGTTCATCGGCGGAAAGAAGAAGAAGGCTGCCAAGTAAGCGCCTTCCCCCAGAAGCAAAAAAGGCCCGGAATCCGATTGGATTCCGGGCCTTTTTTTGTGGTTCAGGGGATCAGGCCCATGCTCCGGGCCACCAGCAGGCAGCCCTGGCCGCTGAGAGAGGTCCCCGCCTCCAGGCGGACCTCCTCCACGTGGGCAAACCGCCCGCTGTTTACCAGCAGGTCATAGATCGCCCGGGACAGGGGCTGCTTCCCGGCAATCACCACATGGGTGTCGGCGCCGGGCCGGATGGCCTGGCTGCCCTGGAGGGCCTTCAGGTCGTTTTCCAGCACGCAGCCCAGCAGGTAGTTGGCGACCGCGAAGTGATCCTGCCCGGCAAAGAGCTTCATCACCCGTCCGGAGAAGCAGGCCCGTCCCAGGCCCACCCGCCGGGCCGTCTCGTAACCCAGCAGCATCATCTCCCGGTTATAGTGGGCCTCGTCCACGAAGGAGCGCTCCACCGCGTCGGCCAGGATGGTGTCGTTGGTAATCACCGACAGCAGCTCGCCGGTGATGGAGGTGAGGCACCCGGTGATCTGCCCCTGGGCGTTGACCCCCACAAACTTGCTGTGGCTGCCGGGCAGCACCAGCAGCATGGGCCTGCCCGCGCGGCAGCGCTGGATCAGGGCGACGGCCTCCACCTCCTCGCCCCGCATCATGTCCATGGACTCAAAGTTGTCCAGGTCGATGGCGGAGGCGGTGTTCTTCACCCCGGGGATGAAGTGGATGGGCATGGGGGCTGCCTGGGGCAGGTCCACCGCAACCGCCCCCCGGGCCAGCTCGTCCACGCCGGCCGGGGCGGGAAGATGGGGGATCTCCGTCAGCCCCACATTGGATGTAATCATGCCGGAGGCCAGGATGGCCTTCACCTGGTCCCAGCCGATGCCGCCCCGCTCCACCAGGCCGGCCAGGCAGTCCCGAACCGCCTGGCACAGGCGGCTGTTGTCCCCGCCGTCCATGGCGGTGTCCCGCACGCCCACGCTGGCGCCGCAGCGGTCCAGCAGCTCCCCCTCTGTGGTCCAGAGGGCGGCTCTGGTATTGGTGGTCCCCCCGTCAACGGTCAGCAGATACTGTTTCTTCTCCATCGCGGCAGCCCCCCTTACACGCCGGAAGCGGCTTCCACCAGCTTGGCCACCGCCTGGGCGGCCAGATCCCACCGGCGCTGGGCGGCATACTCCTTGGGGAACAGGTTGCTGCCGATGCCCACGCCCACGAATCCATTCTGGAAGAAGGTGCGGATGTTGTCCGGCGTCACGCCGCCCACCGCCACATAGTCGGTGCCGTCAAAGGGGCCCTTCAGGCTCTTGATATAGCCGGCGGGCAGATCCCCGGCGGGGAACAGCTTCATCAGGTCGAACCCATACTCCAGGCACAGGCCCACGTCGCTGGGCGTCATAACGCCGGGCAGCAGGGGGATTCCGCTTTTCCGGCAGTATTCCAGGGTGCAGACCGCCGCCGAGGGGGTGAGGAAAAACTGGGCCCCCGCCTCATGGGCCTGCCTGCACCGCTGGGGGGTGACGACCGTCCCCGCGCCCACAATGGCGCTGCCGCCGAAATATTCCCGCAGCCGGGCAATCTGCCAGGGGGCGGTGGGGGTGTTCATGGCCACCTCGAACTGGCTCACCCCGCCCTCCACGCAGGCCTTGGCGTAATCCACCACGACTTCATCGGGGACATTCCGCAAAATCGCGCAGATCTTGTGATCCTGGGACAACTCTCTCATGGTAGGCATATGCGACCATCCTTTCTGTTCCTTTCATCCGGTTGACTGGACTCTTCCGCGCCTTATTATGCCATCGCCGCAAGCCCCATGATGGTTTGCGCACCGCAAAGCGGCGGGAAACCGGCACAGAAGGGCCCTAAATTCCAGGTATAATAATCGCTGTGGGGCTATTATATCACACCCCCCCTGGAAAGGGAAGGACAAACCCGCCTGGAAAATCCATCGAACCCTGTCCCACGGAAAAAAATATCCCCCGCCCTGATCGCGCATGATTCCCCTGCCCTGGGAAATACTGATTTTATCTTCCAGGCAGGAGGTTTGCGTGCCCATGCAGAACAAGGTGGAGCTGTGCGGCGTCAACACCGCAAGGCTGAAAGTGCTGAAAAGTGAGGAGACCCGCGCCCTTCTGCTCCGGGCCAGGGCGGGAGACAAGCAGGCCAGGGAGGAGCTTATCGCGGGAAACCTGCGGCTGGTGCTTTCCGTCATCCACCGGTTTTCCAACCGGGGAGAAAACGTGGATGATTTATTTCAGGTGGGCTGCATCGGGCTGATGAAGGCCATTGACAATTTCAACACCGACCTGAACGTGCGCTTTTCCACCTACGGCGTGCCCATGATTGTAGGCGAGATCCGCCGGTATCTCCGGGACAACAGCGCCATGCGGGTGTCCCGGGCCATGCGGGACACGGCCTACCGGGTGCTCCAGGCCAAGGAGGCCTACCTGGCCCAGCACCAGAAGGAGCCCACCGTGGAGGAGCTGGCCGCCATGATTGGGGTCAAGCGGGAGGAGGTGGTCATGGCCCTGGACGCCATTGTGGAGCCGGTCTCCCTTTACGAGCCCATATACTCCGACAGCGGGGACACCGTATGCGTCATGGACCAGGTCCGGGACCCCAAAAACAGCGACGAGCGCTGGGTGGAGCATATCGCCCTGAACCAGGCCCTGTCCAAGCTCACCCCCAGGGAACAGAAAATCCTCGCCATGCGGTTTTACCAGAGCAAGACCCAGATGGAGGTGTCCCGGGAAATCGGCATCTCCCAGGCCCAGGTGTCCAGGCTGGAAAAGCACGCCCTGGGCCAGATCCGAAAGGAGCTTTAGCTTCCGCCCCCGTTCCTTTTCCGGCGCGGGGGCGGATTTGTATTGCAAGGGGAGGGAGGTTGTGATATGATATCTGGGTATTCTTGTAGAAATTTTCCCGCAAAGGTTGTGTTCGACAAATGGAAAAGAAAGTTATGCTCTCCGGCATCCAGCCCAGCGGAGACCTGCATCTGGGCAACTATCTGGGAGCAATTAAGAACTGGGGCAGTCGGGCTGAGGAGTTTGACTGCTACTACTTTATGGCCGACCTGCACACCATCACCGTCCGCCAGGTGCCGGCGGACCTGCGCCGCCGCACCCTGGAGCAGCTGGCCCAGTACATCGCCTGCGGCCTGGACCCGGAAAAGAACACCCTGTTCATCCAATCCCACGTCCCCGCCCACGCGGAGCTGGGCTGGATTCTGAACTGCTACACCATGTTCGGCGAGCTGAGCCGGATGACCCAATTCAAGGATAAGGCCGCCAAGCACGCCGACAACGTCAACGGCGGCCTGTTCACCTACCCCTCCCTGATGGCGGCGGACATTCTGCTCTACCAGCCCGACCTGGTGCCTGTGGGCCATGACCAGAAGCAGCACGTGGAGCTGACCCGGAACGTGGCCCAGCGGTTCAACCACATTTACGGGGATGTGTTCAAGGTGCCTGAGCCCTACATCCCCGAAACCGGCGCCCGGGTCATGTCCCTCAACGCCCCCGACAGCAAGATGAGCAAATCCATGCCGGAGGGCTGCGTGTTCCTGATGGAAAAGCCGGAGGACATCCAGCGGAAGTTCAAGCGGGCCATTACCGACAGCGACACGGAGCGCTGCGTCCGCTACGACCCGGAGCACAAGCCCGGCGTGGCCAACCTCATGTCCATCTACTCCGCCGTCACCGGTGAGAGCTACGAGCGGATTGAGGCGGAGTTTGACGGCTGCGGCTACGGGCAGTTCAAGCCCCGCGTGGGCGAGGCGGTCATTGAGCACCTGCGCCCCATCCGGGAGGAGGCCTCCCGGATTCTGGCGGACAAGGCCTATCTGGAGAGCGTCTATAAATCCGGCGCGGAAAAGGCCTCCTACACCGCCAACAAGACGCTGCGGAAGGTATATAAAAAGATCGGCCTGGTGGCCCGGTAACAAAGGAGCGTCTCATGTCCGTTCAACTGTCTGTGCTGGGTATGGTGGCCGCCGCTTTGATTGTGGCGGCACTGATCTCCTTTATCTCCACCCCTGTGGTGCGCACCCTGGCCTTCCGCATCGGCGCGGTGGACGTGCCCAAGGACAACCGGAGAATGCACCACCACCCCATCCCCCGGATGGGCGGCCTGGCCATTTTCTTCGGCTTTCTCCTGTCCACCCTGATCTTTCAGCCCCTGGACCCGGCCCTGCGGGGCATGCTTCTGGGCTCGGTCGTCATTGTGGTGCTGGGCATCTTTGACGACATCTTTGCCCTGCCCGCCAAGCCCAAGTTCCTCATCCAGATTGTGGCCGCCCTGATCGCCGTGCTGATGGGCAATAAAATCGACATCCTCTCCAACCCCAATATTTTCAGCGCCGAGCCCTACTGGGAGCTGGGCTGGCTGTCCGTCCCCTTCTCTGTTATCTGGATTGTAGCCATCACCAACGCCGTCAACCTGATTGACGGGTTGGACGGCCTGGCCTGCGGCGTTTCCACCATCAGCTCCATGACCATGCTGGTGATCGCCCTGGCGGTGGCGGAGCCCGATGTGGCCCTGCTCATGGCGGCCCTGGCGGGGGCCTGCATCGGCTTCCTGCCCTACAACCTGAACCCCGCCCGCATCTTCATGGGGGATACCGGCTCCACCTTCCTGGGCTTTATCCTGGCCACGGTGTCCATCAACGGCCTGTTCAAGTCCTACGCCATCATCTCCTTCGCCGTCCCCTTCCTGGTGGTGGGCCTGCCCATCTTCGACACCTGCTTTGCCATTTTCCGCCGGGTATCCAAGGGGCAGAGCCCCATGGCCCCTGACCGGGGGCACATCCATCACCGCCTGATTGATATGGGATTCAGCCAAAAGCAGGCGGTGGCGGTGCTGTATATCATCAGCGCCATATTGGGCCTGTCCGCCGTGCTGCTGACCACCACCACCGCGGTAAAGGCAATGCTGTTTTTCCTGACGGTGTGCCTGGTGGGCGGCCTGTACGCCACCCTCTACCTCAACCGCGCCGGCGACCATGAGGAGGGGCCCCAGCCGCCTCCCTCCTCCGGCGCGAGACCCAGAAAGCTCCAGGACCCCCCCAGGGACGTGGCGGGCAACGACCACTTTTTCGGAGAAGAGGAGAGATCAGACAAATGAAGCCAATCACCGTCATGACCATCTTCGGCACCCGTCCGGAGGCCATTAAGATGGCCCCCCTGGCCCTGGAGCTGGCCCGGCACCCGGGCATCCGGCCCCTGTGCTGCGTCACCGCCCAGCACCGGGAGATGCTGGACTCCGTGCTGAACATCTTCGGCCTGAATCCGGATTTTGATTTGAACATCATGCAGCCCCGCCAGAGCCTGTCCTCCATCACCAGCCGTTGCCTCACCGGCATGGACCAGGTGCTGGAGGAGGCAAAGCCGGATCTGGTGCTGGTCCACGGGGACACCTCCACCACCTTCGCCGGCGCGCTGGCCGCCTTTTACCACCAAATCCCCGTGGGCCATGTGGAGGCCGGCCTCCGCACCTACGACAAGTGGTCCCCCTTCCCGGAGGAGATGAACCGGAAGATGGTGGGGGCCATTGCCGACCTGCACTTCTGCCCCACCGTCACCAACCGGGACAATCTGGCCCGGGAGAACATCACCCAGGGCGTGTATATCACCGGCAACACTGTGATTGACGCCCTTCAGACAACAGTTGTAAAGGATTACACCTTTTCAGACAGCACTTTGAATTCCCTGGACTACCAGGGGAAGCGGGTGATTCTGGTCACCTGCCACCGCCGGGAAAACTACGGCCAGCCCATGGAGCGGATCATGACGGCCCTGCGGCGGATTGCCGACGCCTTCCCCCAGGTGGAGCTGGTGTACCCCGTCCATCTCTCCCCTGTGGTGCAGGAGGCCGCCCACCGTTTCCTGGACAACCACCCCCGAATCCACCTGATTGCGCCCCTGTCGGTGGATGAGATGCACAATCTGATGGCCCGGAGCTACCTGGTTATGACCGATTCCGGCGGGCTTCAGGAGGAGGCTCCCGCCCTGGGGAAGCCTGTGCTGGTGCTCCGCAGGGAGACAGAGCGCCCCGAGGCCGTGGCGGCAGGCACGGTCCGCCTGGCCGGTGTGGACGAGGAGGAAATCTTCTCCCAGGCCAGCCGGCTGCTCACCGACGAAGGGGCCTACCACGCCATGGCCCACGCCGTCAACCCCTATGGGGACGGCCGGGCCTGCCGCCGGATTGCCCAGGCCATTGAGTATCACTTCGGCCTCAGCCCGGACGCCCCCGTCCCCTTCGGCGGCTGACGCGGTCCTTGTTTGATTTTCCGTCTGGAGGTGCGCCTTGGACAAGAAAAACCGGCTGACCATCACCCTCAGCATCATCGCCCTGGTGATGGTCGCCCTCCTCGCCAGCTTCAGCCGAACCGTTTTTCTCCACAGCATCCCATCAGTCTCCCTGGCTGACCCGGACGATGCCCAGCAGGGGGAATCGGCCTTTGGGCACTACTGGCTGGTGGCGGCCACACCGGAGACGGTGCAGGCCATTGTGGAGACCATCGCCCGGCCGGACAGCTACTACCGGGAGCTGACGGTGGAATACCTGTGGAGCGGCGGGGGCAGCGCCACCTCCGTCCAGGTGTGGCACCACCAGGGCTATACCTACGCCCGCCTGGACGACCAAAGCGGCGCGGTGGAAAACCGCCTGTCCGACGGCCAGGCGCTGTACAGCTGGTATGAGGGTTCCTCCCAGCTGCTTCAGGCGCCGGTGGACGCCGCCGGGGACGACCTGGCCCAAATCATCCCCACTTACGAGTCCCTTCTGGACGCCCACCCGTCGGATATTCTGGAGGCCGGGTATGAGATGAAGGACGGCACAGCCTGCGTGTATGCCGCCGTCCAGCGGGGCGCAAACAGCGTTGAGCGGTTCTGGATCAGCGTAGGCCAGGGCCTCCTGATGGCCGCCCAGCGGGAACAGGGGGGGCAGGTGGTGTACCGCCTGTCCTCTGTCGGCGGCATTACCGTCCCCTGTCCCTCCGATACCTCCTTTGACCTGCCGGATGGCAGCACGCTTTTTTCCACGTGACCCGGTCTGCCCCATGCGCGGCCGCTGTCCGGAGGGATGGCTGAGCCGTCCCTCCGGATTTGTTTACCCGTCCCCGCCGTCCATGAGCACCATCAGCACCACCAGCCCCAGGGCAGCGGCGGGCTCCAGGTCCTCCCCCTCCGTCAGGATGAGCAGCAGGATCAGCAGCAGGAGAAGGTCCCCCCCGTCCAGCCGCTCCCACCCCAGGGAGCGGAGCAGGCCGCCCAGCCCCTCCCGGGACAGCAGGGCGGCCAGGCCGGATAAACCCGCAGGCCGGGATGGGGGGCGGCCGGGCCTCCCTCCCGGGGCGGCCCGGCGGAATTCCGGCCCCTGGGCGGCCTGCCCCTCCCAGTCCGGTATGTAGCGGTTATACATGCTCCCGTCCCTCCCGCTCCTTCATGGCGGCCATGGCGGCGCGCACGGCCCGGCCCAGCCGGGCGGCCCGGACCGCCCGGTCCACCTTGGCCTGCCGCTCCGGCCGGAGGAAGGGGCGCAGCGCCTCCAACAGGGTGACGCCGGCATTCTCCCCCTGGTACTCCCCCAGCAGCCGCATCCCCATTTGAAGCAGTTCAGGGTCCAGCCCCCCGAAGGGGTCCTCCTTCCCTTCCGGCTCAGGCTCCCCGGCGGGAGCTCCGGAGGCCCCGCCCCCCAGGCTCTGGGCCAGGGCCATGATCTGCTCCATGGCGCCGGGGTCGGACAGCACCGCATTCAGCTTTTCCTCCAGATCTCCCACCGTTCTGCCCCCTTTCCTACCGCTCCGCCTGTTCCCGAATCCGCTGGGTCAGCTTTGCCCCTTCCGGGCTGTCCATCACCGTGCGGAGCATTTTCATCAGCGGGGCGGTGTCCCCCCGGGCCGCCGCCTGAGCCGCCGTCTGCACCTCGCCCTGCCGCCCAAGCAGCTCCATCAGCCTGGCCGCCTCCTTGGATTTGGACAGGCGTTCCAGCGTTTCCCGGGAGACCGGGCTGTCCTGCCGCGCCATGATCCTCCCCCCCTTCCTCATACTTCAGTCCATTCTATGCGTCTCAAGAAGAAAGGTGACCGCTTTGAAGGTTCTTGTTTTTTCCGACTCCCACCGCTACACCCCCGGCATGATCGAGGCCATCGAGACCCATCAGCCCCAGCAGGTCATCCACCTGGGCGACCTGCTCAGCGACGGGGAGGAGCTGGCCCGGATCTACCCCCTGCTGCCCATGGTTCTGGTCCCGGGCAACTGTGACGGCTGGACGCCGGAACCCGCTGTCCGCCAGTTTTCCCTGGAGGGCCACACCTTCCTCCTCTCCCACGGCCATCTCTGGGGCGTGAAAAGCGGGTACGGCGGCGCCGTCGCCCAGGCCAGGGCGGCCGGAGCGGACGTGCTTCTGTTCGGTCACACCCACCGGGCAGACTGTCTGACCACGGAGGACGGGATTCTGGTTCTGAATCCCGGCTCCGCCCGGCACAGCTACGCCCTGCTGGAAATCGACGGCCGGCAGATCGTCCCCACCCTCTTTTCCATGCCCTAGGAGGTACCGTTATGCTCCAAAAGCTCCTGTATCTGCTGCTGCACCGCTCCGTCCTGGTAGCGCTGTCCCTGCTGGCGCAGATTGTCGCCCTGCTGGTTATGGTCCAGCTGTTCAGCGAATTTACCTCGGGGTTTTACTGGTGCTGTATCGCCATCAGCGTAGTGGCCTCCATGCTGATTCTGGGCAGCCGCATTGAGCCGGGCTATAAAATCGCCTGGCTGCTGCTGGTGCTCCCCTTCCCCGTGTTCGGCGGGATCTTCTACCTGCTGGTGGGCGGCAACAAAATGTCCAAGCGCACCGTGCGGCGGATGCAGAAGATTGACCAGCAGTTCCGCGGCAGCCTGTGGGAGGATTTCAAATGGGATGACCTGATCCCCCTGGGGGAGGACGCCGCCAGCCAGGCCAGGTATCTGGAGCGGTTTGCCGCCTGCCCGGCCTACACCAATACGGAGACGGAATACTACTCCCTGGGGGACCACGCCTTCCCGGCCATGCTGGACGCCCTCCGCCAGGCCAAGGAATATATCTTCCTGGAATACTTCATCATCGAGCCCGGCATCCTGTGGGACTCCATCCTGGCCGTCCTGGAGGAAAAGGCCGCCCAGGGGGTGGAGGTGCGGCTGATTTACGACGATATGGGCTGCATGTTCACCCTGCCCCAGAACTACCAGGAGGAAATGCAGGCCAGGGGCATCCAGTGCCGGGCCTTCAACCGCTTCAAGCCCATCCTCTCCCTGCGGATGAACAACCGGGACCACCGGAAGCTGATGATTATTGACGGGGAGGTAGGCTTTACCGGCGGCATCAACCTGGCCGACGAGTATATCAACCAGAAGGTCAAGTACGGCCATTGGAAGGACAGCGTCATCCGCCTGGACGGGGACGCGGTGTGGTCCATGACGGTGATGTTCCTGTCCATGTGGGACTACTGCTGCGGGTGGGAGGAGGACTTCTCCCTGTTCCGCCCCGCCCCCTCCCCTGTCCGCCCCTGGTGCGGCTACGTCCAGCCCTATACCGACACCCCCCTGGACCACGAGGCCGTGGGCCAAACCGTCTACCTGAACATGATTGGCAAGGCCAGGAAGTATATCTATATCACCACCCCCTACCTGATTATTGACGTGGCCACCAACACCGCCCTGTGCAACGCGGCCAAGTCCGGCGTGCGGGTGTGCATCCTCACCCCCCATATTCCGGACAAGCGGTATGTCTTTGAGGTCACCAGGGCCCACTATCCCCCGCTGCTGGAAGCGGGCGTGGAGATTTACGAGTATACCCCCGGCTTTCTCCACGCCAAAAACTTTGTGGTGGACGACCGCTTCGCCACCGTGGGTACGGTGAACCTGGACTACCGGAGCCTGTTTCTCCACTTTGAGGACGGCGTCTGGCTGTGCGACGCCCCCTGCATCCAGGATATCCGGCGGGACATTGAGAACACCATCGCCCAAAGCCAGCCCATCTCCCTGCGGAAATGGCAGCACCTGAACCCCCTGCTGGTCCTGTACCGGAACATTCTTCGCCTGTTTGCCCCCCTGATGTAGCCAAAGGGTCAGAATTCGACCAGATTTTCCCTTTTCAGGGCCGTCTTTTATGTGAGACGGCCCTGAATTTTGGTATTCCTTAAGGTATTTTTAATGATTTGTAACGGGCTTGTAATTGTTTTCCTGGTATTATGCCGATATAATGACAGTATGGAACCTAATGACTATCCAACAGGAGGAACCCATCATGTCAGAAATTGTGGCACCCCAGACCAGTCAGACGCCCCCCAGCCCCCCTTCCGGCCCCGCCAAGCGCAAGCCAGCCTGGACGCCGGCCAAGATCCGGCGCACCGTTGTCAGCCTGGTGGTTGTGGCTGCCCTGGCTGCCGGAGGCTTCGGCCTGTACCGGTTTTTGAACAAGAGAGAGGCCGTCCATACCCAGCTGCAGCTGGCTGTGGCGGAGATGGGCTCCATCCAGAGCTCCGCCTCCGGCAACGGCACCGCGAAGGCCAAGGAGACGGCGGCCATCACCCTGTCCGCCGCCGGCACGGTGCAGGAGGTCTATGTCACCGCCGGCCAGACGGTTGCCGCCGGCGATCCCCTGTACCGGATCTACAGCGCCGCCGCCCAGGATGAGGCCACCGCGGCCCAGGAGCGCCTGGCCTCCCTGCAGAAGGACCTGGCCGACCTGATGGAGGAGTCCAACAACCTCACCGTCCGCGCCCCCTTTGCCGGCAAGCTGACGGATGTAAAGGAGTTCTCCCCCGATCAGGACGTGGCCAAGGGCTCTCCCGTGGCCACCCTGGTCAACGACAAGAAGCTGAAGCTGTCCCTGTATTTCAGCTATGCCTATGAAAACGACATCCACAAGGGCCAGTCCGTCTCCGTCACCATCCCGGCGGTCATGGGCCAGTTCACCGGCACGGTGGACCAGATCAACAAGGTCAGCTACATATCCCCTGAAGGCGCCGTCCACTTTGAGGTGGTCATTGTGTTCGACAACCCCAACACACTCACCGCCGGCATGGACGCCTCCGCCACCCTGACCTCCGCCGACGGCACCCCCATCTACCCCTACCAGAACGGCAAGACCCGGTATTATGAGGTGCGGGAGATCGTCACCAAGGCCGCCGGCCCCCTGCTGTCCAAGGGCAATCTCCTCAACTACGCCAACGTGTCCGCCGGCGAAGTCCTGATTACCATGGGCTCCGACACCATCGACGCCGACATCCGCGCCAAGCAGAAGGAAATTGACGAGGCCGCCCTCAAGGTGGAGGAGGCCCAGAAGGCCCTGGCGAACTTCAATGCCGTGGCCCCCATTGACGGCACCATCACCGCCTGTACGCTCACCGAGGGCCAGGAGGTGAAAAGCGGCGACACCGCCGTCATGATTTCCAACACCACCACCATGCTGGTGGGCATCACCGTGGACGACCGCAACATCTCCTTCATCCAGCCCGGCCTCATGGTGGAGCTGCGGGACTACAACCAGAACACCTTCTACGGCACGGTAATTTCCATTGATATGAGCCACGCGGAGAGCGGGAACGGCATGACCAAGTACCCCGTCAGCCTGGAGGTGGACAACTCCATGGGCACGCTGTACGAGGGCACCTGGCTGGATTACTCCTTCGTCACCAGCCAGTCGGACAACTGCATCGTGGTGCCCTCCAGCGCGGTCACCTACATCAGCGATACAGAGGGCAACCCCTACACCGTGGTGTTCATCCAGGCCGACTCCAAGCCGGACAACGCCATCGACTTTGAGGTCCCCCCCGTGGAGGAGTGGGAGACCCCCAAATACCCCACGCCGGAGGAGGGCTTCTATCCCGTGCCCGTCACCACCGGCCTGTCCGACAACTACAACGTGGAGATCAAGGAAGGGCTGTCCGGCGGCGAGACCGTGTTCCAGGCTTACATTGTCGAGTCCGCCTGGGGCTGATGGGAGGGCGCTATGCTCATAGAAATCAAGGACGTCTATAAGATCTACAACGAGGGCAAGGAGAGCGAGGTCCGGGCCCTGGACGGCGTGTCCCTGCAAATCGACCAGGGGGAATTTGTGGCCATCATCGGCGCCTCCGGCTCCGGCAAATCCACCCTGATGAACATTCTGGGCTGCCTGGATGTGGCCACCTATGGGACCTACATCCTCAACGGCACCGACGTCACCGACCGCTCCGACCGCCAGCTGGCCCACATCCGCAACCGGGAGATCGGCTTCATCTTCCAGGGCTACAACCTGATCCCCGCCCTCACCGCCTATGAAAATGTGGAGCTGCCCCTGATCTACCAGGGCGTGTCCATGTTCCAGCGGGAGGAGATGGTGCTCCAGGCCCTGGAGCGGGTGAGCATGGCGGACCGCTGGAAGCACAAGCCCTCCGAAATGTCCGGCGGCCAGCAGCAGCGGGTGGCCATCGCCCGCGCCATCGCCACCCATCCCCCCATCATCATGGCGGACGAGCCCACCGGCGCCCTGGACTCCAAAACCGGACGTCACGTGCTGGAGATCCTGCACACCCTGAACCAGGAGGGCACCACCATTATCCTGATTACCCACGACACGGGGATTGCCGCCGCCGCCCGGCGGATCGTCCGGATTTCCGACGGGCGGATTGTGGCAGACGGAACCCGAGAGGAGGTGGGCCTGTGAAAATCGGCCAGGCGGTAAAAATGGCCGCCAAATCAATCTTTGCCAACAAGGCCCGGTCGGCCCTGACCATGCTGGGCATCATCATCGGTCTGGCCGCGGTGATTGTGCTGGTGTCCTACGCCCAGGGCCAGAACCTGGCCATGGAAAAGCTGTATTCCAGCATGGGCACCAACAAGATCACGGTCTACGCCTATACCTGGAACGGCTCCAACGATGTCAGCCAGTCCCTGTATGACTACTGCCTCAAGCTCAGCGACCAGGTGGTGGGCTTCTCCCCCAACGGGAGTGTGTATTCCCGGCCCACCATTAAGTACGGCTCCAAAACCCTGGCTCCCGCGGACCACAGCTCCGGCAGCGCGGTGATCGTCGGCGGCACCGCGGTAGGCATGGGCGGGGAGAACAACTACCCCTCCATCTACCTGGGCAACGAGCAGTACGGCATGTGCAACGACTATACCATCGCCAACGGCCGGGACCTCAGCTACCTGGACGTGAAAAACGGCAACCAGGTCTGTGTGCTGGGGGCGGCCACGGCGGAATACCTGTTCAACTTCGCCAACCCGGTGGACCAGACCATCACCATCAACGGCCTGCCCTTCCGGGTGGTGGGGGTGTACGCCTACAAGGGCGACCCCTCCGCGGCCCCCGCCAACCCGGAGGACACCAACAGCTGGGTGGACCAGGTCATCAGCCAGATGGACCAGATGATCCTGCTCCCCTCCACCATGACCCGGTATTTCAACGACAACCAGCCCATCGACCAGTATGTGGTCAAGGTGCGCTCCTCCGAGGACCTCCGCCCGGTGATTACCTCCCTAAAGACGTTCCTCAGCGGCATCATCGACTCCAACAGCGGCAGCTTTGGCGTCAACTCGGACGACGTTTACAAGGAGCAGCAGGGCGACGCCACCGCCATGCAGCAGCGGTTCCTGGGCGGCATCGCCGCCATCTCCCTGCTGGTGGGCGGCATCGGCATCATGAACATCATGCTGGTCACCGTCACCGAACGCACCAGGGAAATCGGCATCCGGAAGGCCATCGGCGCCGAGCGCAGCAGCATCATCGTCCAGTTCCTCATTGAGGCGGCCATGATCTGCGGCATCGGCGGCCTGTTCGGCATCGGCGTGGGCTATGTGGGCACGCTGATCCTGGGCAAGCTGTCCTTCAACACCATTCTCATCCCCAGCCCCGGCATTACCGCCGGCGCCGCCCTGATTTCTGTGGCTCTGGGCATCATCTTCGGTATGTATCCCGCCATCAAGGCCTCCGGCCTCCAGCCGGTGGTGGCCCTGCGGGCAGACTAAGTAAGAGGAGACAAATGCTATGAACTATAAATCCATGCTTTCCGGCCTGCTGGCCGCCGCTATGGCCGCCGGCCTGGCGCTGCCCGCGGGCGCGGCCAACGGGGACTCCTCCTTCTCCGACATCTCCGACCCCACCCTGGCCCTGCAGGGCGACATCCTGCGCCTGATGGGCGTGGTTGCGGGTACGGGAGGCAACCAGTTCCAGCCCAACCTCACCCTGACCCGGGCGCAGTTCTGCACCATGGCGGTGAATTTCATGGGCCTGGCGGACCAGGTACCCCTGCACACCACCCGCACCATCTTCTCCGATGTCACGTCCACCCATTGGGCCAGAGGCTACATCAACCTGGCCGCCTCCCTTAGCCTGGGCGGCGGCGGGGAGGAGGGCGCCGCCGCCTCTCCCCTGATCTCCGGCGTGGGGGACGGGCGCTTCCTCCCCGACCAGGAGATCACCTTCGCCCAGGCGGTCACCATCCTCATCCGGGTGCTCAGCTACTCCTCCGAGCAGATTGGGGCCCTGTGGCCGGACAGCTATCTGAACATCGCCGCCTCCATCGGCCTGACCGACGGGCTCTCCCTCTCCCCCAACGCCGTGCTCAACCGGGCCCAGGCCGCCCAGCTGCTGGTCAACGCCCTGAGCTGCGCCACCGGCTCCGGCAAGGCCTACTATACCGGCCTGGGGCAGGTGAAGGAGGACGTCATCCTCCTGGCCGTCAACACCCAGACGGATGACGGCTCCGCCATGGGGGCCATCCGCACCTCCGACGGCACCTATCTGCCCGCCAACGACGGCGTCGTCCCCACCGCCCTGGTGGGCCACCGGGGCGACCTGGTGGTCAATGACAAGGGGGAGCTTGTCACCTTCGTGCCTGACGACAGCGATTCCCAGACCATCACCCTGCGGGAGAACGCCTCCCCCAGCTACCTGGTGGACATGGCGGGCAAGCGCTACACCATCTCCCCCGACACCCCGGTGTATTCCGGCGCCTCCTCCCAGGGCACCGCGTACTCCGAGGCCTACACCTCCCTGTCCTCCAGCAGCCGCCTGACCCTGTTCCTGCTGCGGGGCAAGGTGGTGGCCATCTACTCCAGCGCCGCAGGCTCCGCCGTCACCGCCACGGACGCCGTCGTGGTGCAGGGCAGCGCCAAGCCCTCTGACTTCTATACCCTCACCGGCGGCACGGAGGGGTACACCATCCTCAAGGGCCAGCAGAAAATCTCCCTGTCCGACCTGCGGCCCAACGACGTGGTTACCTATGACAGCCTGACCAACACCCTCTTTGCCTCCGACCTGCGGATGAACTGCGTGTATGAAACCCCCTCCCCCAACGCCTCCTCCCCCCTGTCCATCACGGTGCTGGGGCACGAGTTCCCCGTGCTGGACTCCGCCTGGTACCACACCGGTGATTTGAAGATCGGCGACTCCGTCACCCTGCTGCTCACCGCCGACGGCGCGGTGGCCGACATCGTCAAGGCGGGCACCGCCAACGCCAATGCCACCGCCGTGGGCTACACCACCAGCAGCACCACCGCCAACCTGTTCCTGCCCAACGGCGGGACCCTGGAGCTGAGAAGCAGCAGCAAGGAGACGGGCAGCGTGGGCCAGGTGGTGCAGATTTCCGGCGGCTCCAAGGACTCCCTGGTCACCACCCGCCTGTCCGGCGCCTCCGCACCGGGCAGCTTTGACCCCGCCGCCATGAAGCTGGGCTCCCTCACCGTCCTGCCCACCGTGCGGGTCTGCGAGCAGTTCTGGGAGGGCACGCAGGCCCCCACCTCCCTGGCCGACCTGGGGAGCGTCTCTGTCCCCGCCGACCAGGTTGTCAGCTACCACACCAACTCCTCCGGCATGGTGGATGTCATCGTGTTCAACTCCATCACCGGCAACGCCTATACCTACGGCATCCTTACCGCCGACACAGGATCGGTGTCCAAGAACAGGACGGTCACCGTCACCGCCCGCACCTCCTCCGGCCCCTACATCACCGGCTACGACTTCAAGGACGGCGGCTTCGGCGGTGTGGTCAAGAGCAGCGAAACCCTGGACGGGACGGCCAAGGCCGCCTCTGTCATCCAGCTCACCCAGCTGAAGGATGTCTCCTCCTCCCAGTTCTTCCAGAAGGACGGACGGTACTACCTCTCCCACCAGGGCCGGACCTACCTGGTCCCCGATACGGTGGAGTGCTACCGCGCCTCCTCCCGCACCTGGTACCAGGAGGACAACGGCTACGACCGGCTGAGGGCCGCCATCGCCTTTTCCAGCCGGCCCGACGTTTACATCGACCCTGTGGGACAGCAGGTGCGTGTGATCTCTGTGGGCTAAGGGCAATCAAAAATCCCGCCGTGGATGGGTTCCGTCCCCATCCACGGCGGGATTTTTACTTCTTTCCCCGGCTCCTGGCCGCCCGGAGCACATTCTCCAGGAGGATGGCCCGGGTCACCGGGCCCACCCCGCCGGGCACGGGGGTGATGTAAGAGGCCTTGGGCTCCACAGAGGGGAAATCCACATCCCCCCGCAGGACGCCGTCCTTATCCCGGGTGGTGCCCACGTCAATGACCACGGCCCCCTCCTTGACCATGTCCCCGGTAATCAGGCCGGGCCGGCCCACAGCGGCCACCAGGATATCCGCCCCCAGGCAGCAGGCCTTCAAATCCGGGGTTTTGGTATGGCAGATGGTAACCGTTCCGTGGGCCTGCGTCAGCAGCAGTGCCATGGGCTTGCCCACGATGTTGGACCGGCCCACCACCGTACACAGCTTCCCCTTGGGGTCCACGCCGTACTCCTGCAAAAACCGCATCACACCGCCGGGGGTGCAGGGAGCCACAGCGGCGTTGCCCTCCACCAGCCGCCCCATATTCCAGGGGTGGAAGCAGTCCACATCCTTATCCGGGGCCACAGCCTGGAGGATGGCCCGCTCATCCAGATGGGCGGGGAGGGGCAGCTGGATCAGGATTCCATCCACATTCCTCCGCTGGTTCAGCTCCTCCAGCAGCTGTATCAGCTCCTCCTGCCCCACCGTCCCGGGCAGCAGGTACTCCTCGCTGTAGATGCCGCACTGCTGGCAGTCCCGCTTCTTCCCCGCGGCGTATACCTGGGCGGCGGGGTTGTCCCCCACCAGCACCACCGCCAGGCCCGGCTTCTCCGCCATAGCGGCAGCCTCCGCCCGGACTTCCTCTTTTACCTTGGCCGCCAGGGCCTTTCCGTCCATGATGACTGCCATGGGTCAACGCTCCTCCTCTGTCTGGGATTCCTTCCGCCGGTTGACAAACAGATCCGCCGGATCGTGGGGCCGGGTGTGCTGGTAAACCATCACCGCCCCCGCGGCCAGGAAGCAGAGCACCGCCACCATCTGGGACACCCGGATGGGGATGCCGAACAGCTCCAGGCCGAAGAAATACAGGCTGTCCGTCCGCAGGCCCTCAATCCAGGCCCTGCCCAGGCCGTACCAGGCCAGGTAGAACAAAAAGCACTGCCCGTCATATTTCCGCCCCTTCCGGCCCATCCAGTAAACCAGCAGCAGCCCCACGAAATTCCAGGCCGACTCGTAAAAGAAGGTGGGGTGCACCCCCAGGGTGCCGTCCAGCACCGCCTGGTAGCCCTGCTGGTCCACATAGCCCTGGGCCAGCAGCTCCCCGGCGATGGATTCAGAACACATCCGCCAGGGCAGGGCGGTCACCCCGCCGTAGGCCTCCACATTCATAAAGTTGCCCCACCGGCCGATGAGCTGGCCGATAAACAGGCCGTGGACGCCCAGGTCGGCGTAGGCCAGGAAGCTCAGCTTTTTCCGCCGGCAGAACAGCAGCAATACAATGGCGGAGGAGATGATGGCGCCGTAAATGGCCAGCCCGCCGTCACTGTAGCGGAGGATGGCGGCCCAGTCCAGCGAGCCGTCCGCCCGGCGGTACAGCTCCAGGTTAAACACCACGTAGTACACCCGGATGGCCACCAGGGCGGCAGGGACGGCAAACAGCATCAAATCGGTCACGCTGTCGGAGGGGATGCCGAACCGGGGCGCCCAGCGGGCGCACAGGTAAACCGCCAGCAGCATCCCGCAGGCGATGATAATGCCGTACCAATAGATGGGCCGGCCCAGGATCTCCACCGCCACCCGGTTCAGGCTGAATTCCAGCCCCAGGCCGGGAAAGGAAACCACATTCATGCCGTCACCTCCTTGGGCCTGATGACCGACAGGGCGGTCCGTTCCTCCGTCACCCAGCGGGCAATCAGCGCCTCCACATCCTGCCGGCTGATCTCCGCAAACCACTGGGGGAAGTCCAGCAGGTTCCCCCCGCCGAAAAAGCTCTGCGCCTGCCCGACACACAGGTTTTCAAAGGTGTTCAGCCCCCGCACCCGGGCGCCGTACACCCCCTTTTTCACCCGCTGCCACAGGGCCTCGTCCAGGCCCTCCCGGCGGACGCGCTCCGCCTCCTCCAACACGGCGCGGCGCACCGCCTTGGGGTCTTTGGACTCCCCTCCCGCGGCCAGGAAGGACGCCCCCCGGGTGATCTGGCAGCCGTAGGTGAAGCCGCGGTTAATCAGGCCCCTGCGGTACAGCCTGGCGTACAGGGGCGTGGAACTGCCCAGCAGCATCTCACAGGCCAGGTCGCCCAGCAGCTCCAGCTTCAGCCCCTCCCCTCCGTAGGGCGGGACGTCCCCCTTCACGCCGATCTGAAACACCGGCCCGGCCACCGCCATAGCCTGCTCCACATAGGTCTGCCCCGCCCCCTCCGGCTCCGGCTGGCCCTGATCCGCCGCGGCTGGGCTCCCCCCCTCGCTGGGCAGCACCTCTGCCGCGATGGCGGCCACCCGCTGGGGGTCCACATTCCCCGCCACGCACAAAACCATGTTGGCCGGGCGGTAAAACGCCCGGTGGCAGGCGTACAGGGTGTCCGCCGTAATGTGGGAGATGGACTCCACCGACCCGGCCACGCTCACCCGGATGGGGTGGGACCGGTACAGGGCGGCCAAAAGGTTGGCCATCACCTTCCAGTCCGGGTTGTCCTCAATCATGCCGATCTCCTGGCCGATGATGCCCTGCTCCTTGTCCACGCTCTCCTGGGTAAAATAGGGCACAGAGACGAAGGACAGCAGCACCCGGAGGTTGTCCTCAAAATGGTCCGTGGACTCAAAATAGTACCCCGTAATATCGTTGCTGGTGAAGGCGTTGGGGGACGCGCCCCCCTCCGCCAGGGTCTGCAGGGCGTTGCCCTGGGGGGTGTCGAACATCTTGTGCTCCAGGAAGTGGGCCACCCCCGCCGGGGTCTCCCGCTTCACCCCGTCCTGTTCAAACCGCAGGTCCATCCCGCCGTAGCAGGCGGCAAAAAAGGCGTAGCACTTCTGGTACTCCGGCTTGGGAAAGACAAATACCGTCAGCCCATTGTCCAGCACCTGGCGGTACATCTCCTCCCCTACCCGGGGAAATTCCAATCGCTCCATGGTCACTCCTCCAGACCGGTCAAAAAGTACACGGTATCCAGCTCCAGCCGTTGCGCGGCCTGGCGCACCTGCTCCAGGGTGACCCCCTCCAGCAGGGCGGCCAGCCGCTCCGGTTCCTGCTCCATGCCGGCGGCGGCCTGGCCCAGCCAATACTCCTCCAGCTGGCTCTGGCTGTCCATGGTCGCCCGGTAGGCGCTGACCAGGCTCCGCCTGGCGCCCTCCAGCTCCCCTTCCTCCACCTGTCCCGCCCGGATGGCGTCCAGCTGGGCCAGGATCTCGTCCCGGGCGGTGTCCACCTTGTCAAACTCAATCCCGGAGGACACCAGGACAATGCCCTTCATCTTCTCCAGCATGGAGCTGGCGTAGTAGCACAGGGACAGCCTCTCCCGCACGTTGAGAAACAGCTTGGACAGGGTGCTGCCGCCGAAAACGGCGTTGCACAGCAGCAGGGCCGGGAACTCCGGCGACCAGCAGGTCAGCCCCCCGGTCCGGAATCCCAACGCCAGCTTGCCCTGGGTCACGTCCAGCCGCTCCACCTCATACCTGGGCGGCTGGGCCCCGTGGGCCCGCACCTGGCAGGCGGGGAAGCTCCGCTGCCCCTGCCCCAGCAGGGGGGCCAGCGCCTGGCGCACCAGCCCCTCCACCCGCTCCGGCTGGGCGGAGCCGCAGTAGTACACCTCAATCCAGGCCGAGCCCAGCAGCTCCTGGTACCGCCGCCACAGGCTGTCCGGGGTGGCGGCCGCCGCGCGGGCCTCATCCCCCAGGCGGTCCACCCCGTAGTCCTCCCCCCGGCACATCAGGCTGCCCAGGCGCATCAGGGCGTAGCGGCGCTTGTCGTTGATCTGGCCGCGGATGCGGTCAATCATATTGTCCCGCTCTCCCTTGACATAGGCGGAGCGGAACCGGCCCCCCTCCGTCACCGGGTCCAGCAGCAGCTCCCCCACCAGGGGGACGGCCTGCTCCAGCACCGACTCCCCCTCCAGGGTATAGGCGTCATCCAGAAACGCGGCCACAAACCCCAGGCACTGGGTCTCCCCCTTTTTCCGCACCACCGGCTCCACGCTGCCGCCATAGCAGCTGTCCAGCCGGGCGGAGAGGGATTCCAAATCGGGGCTGGACGCGGTCCCCCGCCGCAGCACATAGGGGATCAGGGCGTTTTCCGCCGCCGTCTCCTCCTTCAGGGGCGCCAGGAGGGTGACGCTGAGATAAGAGCTTTTGAATTTATTCGTGTGTACGGTTCGCAGCCAGACCCCCTGGGCCAGCTCCCGCCGTGTCACCTGGGACATGGGATCATTCCTTTCCCACAGGCCGGGCGCGGCCCCGCGCCCGCCTGTTCGACTATTCTAGTATCATACTAGGTTTTACCGGGAATGTAAAGGTTGGGGGCGGAAATTTTACCCTCCCCCCAGAGAGAATGGACGCCCATGTGTGGGAATATACCAATCCCAGACGGAAAAAAGGGGGAAAATTTAGATTGACAACGGGCATGTGGATGTGGTAAGATACGGTTTGTAAAGTTTATGGGCTTTACACAGCTCAGTCAGGAGGGGTAGCGTGAAAAGTCAGGCGTACCGGATGGCCCTGCTCTTCGATTTTTACGGGGATGTGCTGACCGACCGGCAGAAGGAATTTTACGACCTCTACTACAATGAGGATCTCTCCCTGGCCGAGATCGCGGAAAACAACGGCATCACCCGCCAGGGGGTGCGGGACGTGATCGTCCGGGCGGAGGCCATCCTCACCGATTTGGAGGACAAAACCGGCCTGATCAAGCGGTTCCACGCCATGCAGAAGGAGCTCCAGGCCGTGGCGGAGGCCGCCCGTGAGATTGACCGCCGCAACCAGGAGTACCAGGACCCGGTGATCCAGGCCATGACCCAGCGGATCATCCAGCTCTCCGAGCAGATGGAAAGGGAGTAAGGCATGGCGTTTGAAGGATTGACCGAAAAGCTGTCCGCCGCCTTCAAAAAGCTGCGGGGCAAGGGACGGCTCAGCGAGGCCGACGTAAAGGAGGCCATGCGTGAGATCCGCCTGGCGCTGCTGGAGGCCGACGTCAGCTACAAGGTGGTCAAGCAGTTTGTGGCCCAGGTGACGGAGAAGGCGGTAGGCGCCGACGTGCTGGAGGCCCTCTCCCCCGCCCAGATGATCGTCAAGATCGTCAACCAGGAGCTGACCGAGCTGATGGGCGGCGCCAGCGCCAAGCTGACCATCGCCTCCAAGCCGCCCACGGTGGTGATGATGGTGGGCCTGCAGGGCGCGGGCAAAACCACCAACTGCGCCAAGCTGGCCGGGCTGATGAAGCGCAAGGAGGGCAAGCGGCCTCTGCTGGCCGCCTGCGACATCTACCGCCCCGCCGCCATCCACCAGCTGGAGGTCGTTGGGCAGCAGCTGGATATCCCCGTCTTTCAGATGGGCCAGGCCAACCCGGTGGACATTGCCAGGGCCGCTGTGGAGCACGCCAGGCAGCACGGGAACGACATCGTCTTTCTGGACACCGCCGGCCGGCTCCACGTGGACGAGGAGCTGATGGACGAGCTGCGGAACATCAAGGCCGCTGTGGAGCCCACGGAGATCCTCCTGGTGGTGGACGCCATGATCGGCCAGGACGCGGTCAACGCCGCCAAGGCCTTTGACGACGCCCTGGACATCGACGGCGTGGTGCTGACCAAGCTGGACGGCGACGCCCGGGGCGGCGCGGCCCTGTCCATCCGGGCGGTAACCGGGAAGCCCATCAAGTTTGCCGGCATGGGAGAAAAGCTGGACCAGATCGAGGTGTTCCACCCCGACCGGATGGCCAGCCGGATTCTGGGCATGGGCGACGTGCTCTCCCTCATCGAAAAGGCGGAGGAGAACTTCGACAAGCAGAAGGCCATGGAGCTGCAGGAAAAGCTCCGGAAGAACAAGTTCACCCTCTCTGATTTTTACGATCAGATGGTTCAGCTGAAGGGGATGGGTTCCATCAGCGACCTGGTGGGCATGATCCCGGGCCTCAAGGCCTCCGATTTGGAGGGGGCGTCCCTGGACGGCAGCATGTTCAAGCAGATGGAGGCCATTATCCAGTCCATGACCCCCTACGAGCGGGAGAACCCCTCGGTGCTCAACTCCAGCCGGAAAAAGCGGATTGCCGCCGGCTCCGGCACCCAGGTTGTGGACGTAAACCGGCTGCTGAAGCAGTTCGAGATGCTGCAAACCATCACCCGTCAGTTCTCCGGCGGCAAGCTGCCCCGGGGGATGCGGAAGATGATGGGCAGGAAGGGCGGCTTCCCCGGAATGGGGGGCGGGATGCCCGGGCTCCCCTTCTGAGTTCCCTTTGGGTAAAACACCCCTGTGTGTTTTCCAGATAGATCAAAACGATTTTGGAGGTGAATCATCATGGTTAAAATCAGACTGCGTCGCATGGGCGCCAAGAAGGCTCCCTTCTATCGCATCGTTGTGGCTGACTCCCGCTATCCCCGTGACGGTCGTTTCATCGAGGAGATCGGCACCTACAACCCCACCGTCAACCCCGCCGAGCTGAAGGTGGACGTGGATCGCGCCCAGGCCTGGATCAAGACCGGCGCTCAGCCCACTGACACCGTCCGTGATCTGCTGAAGAAGTCTGGCGCAATCTAAGGCTGGAGGTCTGACCGTATGAAAGAGCTTCTGACCTACGTGGCCCAGAACCTGGTGGAACATCCCGAGCAGGTGACTGTCACCCAGACGGAGTATGACGGCCAGACGGTTCTGGAGCTTCGTGTGGCCCCGGAGGACACGGGCAAGGTAATCGGCCGCCAGGGCCGCATTGCCAGAGAGATCCGCACGCTGATCCGTTCCGTTGCCCAGCGCACCGGCAAGCGGGTCACGGTGGAGATCGTCGACTGATGTTCACAAGAGTCTCCTGCCACCGTTCATCGGCGCAGGAGATTTTTTGTATGGATTGTGAGGTGTATTCCCTGTGAAGGAGCAGTATCTGGAGGTGGGCAAGGTAACCAACGTCCACGGCCTGATGGGAGAGGTCCGGGTGCAGCCCTGGGCGGACTCCCCGGAGTTTCTGTGCCGGTTCAAGACCATGTACGTGGACAAAGGCCATTGGCCCATCCGGGTGGAGCGGGCCAGAGTACACAAGAACATGGCCATCATCAAGTTTGAAGGCGTCACCGATGTCAACGGCGCCCTGGCCATGCGCAACGCGGTGCTCTACATCGACCGCAAGGACGCCAACCTCCCCGAAGGCACCTTTTTCCTGGCCGACCTGATGGGGATGGAGGTGCGGGACGCCGCCACCGGCCAGGTGCTGGGGCAGATTGCCGATGTGCTCACCCTGCCGGCCAACAATGTGTACGTGGTGCGGGGGGGCCCCCGGGAGATTCTGATTCCCGCCGTCCCCCAGTTTGTGGAAGGGGTCGACCTGGACAACAACATCATGCGGGTGCATATGCTGGAAGGCCTGTAACCCAATCATAAAGCGCCGCGCCTGGGAAGGAGACTTCCCAGGCGCGGCGCCTTTCTGTGCTCAGGCTGCCCGCTCCAGCACATGGACATTCAGGGTCAGTGAAACGCACTCCATTCCCGGCCACTGGCTGTCGTTGCAGCGGAACTCCAGCACATGCTCCCCAGGGGCAAGGTTTTGGGTGTTCAGGGTGTACGCGCTGCTGCCCTGGGGGCTGAGGCGGAAGCCGTCCCCACGGAACCCGGGGATGACCTGCCCGTCCAGATACCAGCCCACAGGGATGGTAACAGACAGCCCCTGCACGCACTTCACCTGCGCGGGGATGGTGAAGGACATGCTGCCCTCATAAAGGGTCACATCGGTCATGCCCAGATTCCCCTGGAAGTCCAGCTTCTCCCGGGAGACCTCTATGCTCCGGCTGACGCTGCGGGAGGTGCCGCTGGGCAGCTCCAGGGTAACGGAAACCCACGCCGCGTCCGTCCGGTACTCCGGGCACAGGGTCAGATGAATCTCCTCCCCCGTGCGGAGCCACAGGTTTTCCTGCACCTGTGCCACCTCTCCATCCACCTTCCAGGTGGCGGTCACCGGCAAGGAAATGTCTCCCCCCGTCACCTGGAGCGACACGGTGTTTTCCACGTAGGGCCACAGCAGGTCCCCCTGGGCGCTCAGGCGCAGGGACAGGCGCTGCAGCTGGCTTTCCCACTGCTTCTCCCGCTCCGCCCGGCAGCGGAACCCATACTCCAGCAGGGTCTGGACGTCGGACATACGGTTTGCGTAGGAGGTGGAGTTCATGGCGACAGCCAAAATCCTGGCTCCGTCCCGCTGGGCCGTGCCGGTGAAGCAGTAGCCGGCCCCATCCGTGCACCCGGTTTTCAGCCCGTCAATGCCCTCCACCTGGCCATAGCGCATCAGGGTGTTGGTGGTGTAGTAGGTTGTCCCCTGGAATACGCAGGATTTCCGGGAGGAATACTCCAGCACCTCCGGGTGATCCACCAGCAGGCGGCGGGCAATCTCCGCCATCTCCAGGGGCGTAACCGAGTTGCCCTGATCGGTAAAGCCCGTGCAGTCGGCAAAGGTTGCCTTCATCCCCCAGCTGGCCGCCTTTTCGTTCATCCGCTGGACAAAGGCCGCCTCATTCCCCGCGATGTGCTCCGCCAGCGCCACCACAGAACCGTTGGCCGAGCGGGTCATGATGACGGAAATCAGGTCTCGCACGGAGTAGGTCCTGTCCGCCCGCAGCCGTTCCAGCCCGGAATACGCCCAGTTGTTGGAGATCTGCACCGCCAGCGGGCTGGGGGCAATCTGGCTGTCCAGGGTGAGCCGGCCGGCGTCGATTTCCTCAAACACCAGGTACATGCTCATCAGCTTGGTCATGCTGGCCACCGGGCGGGCTGTCGAGCCGTTTTTCTCATAATACACCTCGCCGGTATTCACATCCAGCACCACAGCCCCGGTGGCAGCCACCCAGGGCGCTGTGGGCAGGGCCCACGCCGTCACAGGCAGCAGCCCGGCCAGCAGTACCGCCGCCAGCCAGAATCCCGCCATCCGGCGGGATACGGTTTTCCATATCATCCCCATGTTTTACCCGCTCCTTTCAAACGTAAGCCCATTATATTCCATACATTCCTCCCATTTCAAGTTTTTCCCCAAAATTTCCTCTCCTGTCCCGCCCTGTTCCGCATTGCGCCCAGCCGGCGGACGGGGTACAATGGGTCTGACATAATTCCGACATATTCCCATGATACATTCAGGGTGAAAGGAGGGGAGGGCCCATGGAACAGATTCTGCTGGTGGAGGACGAGGCCCGCATCCGGGACATTGTGCGGGACTACTTCACGGCCCACGGCATGGACTGCCACCTGGCCAGGGACGGCCGGGAGGCTTTGGAGCTGCTGGAGGAGCACGATTATGACGCCATTCTTCTGGATGTGCTCATGCCCGGGCTGGACGGCTTCGGCGTGTGCCGGGCGGTGCGGGAGCGCAGCGGCGTCCCCATCCTCTTTCTTACCGCCCTGGGCGGCGAGGAGGACATGCTCCGGGGCTACCAGCTGGGCTGTGACGACTATGTGACAAAGCCCTTCTCCCTGGCGGTGCTGCTGGCCAAAACCCAGGCCCTCATCCGCCGCAGCCGGGGCAGCGGGCGCCCCGGGCTGCTGGCCTGGGGGGCCATAGAGGCAGACCCCGCCCGGCGGAGCTGCCGCGCGGGGGGCAAAGAGGTAACCCTCTCCCCCCGGGAGTACGACCTGCTTCTCTGCCTGCTCCGCAACCGGGGCCAGGTGCTCTCCCGGGCCCAGCTGCTGGACAGGGTGTGGGGCCTGGACTTTGAGGGAGAGGACCGGGCAGTGGACGTCCGCATCCGCAGCCTCCGCGCCGCCCTGGGGGAGGCGGGAAAACAAATCAAGACCGTGTATAAGGCAGGCTATCGACTGGAGGAGGTGTAACGCGTGAAAACCCCGAAGGCAATCCGTCTGCGCTGGCGGCTGGCGGTGCCCCTGCTGGTCACCTTTACCCTGCTGTGGCTGGGCATCGTCATCCTGCTCTATCTGGGCGCCAGGGACCAGCTGGAGCTCCGGGTGGGCAGCAGCCGGCAAACCGCTCAGGAGAGCGTGGAAGAACAGTGGAAGTATTATCAGGACAATTTGGAACGGGGCCTGGGGGCGGAGGCAGGGCACATCCTGACCCTGAACATCAGCAGCGGAACCCTGGGCCTGGTGGACTATATGGACGGGGGAGCGGCCACCGTCATCCGGGACAGCCAGGGCACGGTAATCCGCAGCCAGCTGGCCTGGGGCTACGGCCACCAGGACGGGATTGACGTGGGCCAGCGGTGGCACTTCTACCTGGACCAGGGGCTGGACGACCAGGGCCAGCTGGATCTGGCCCGGTGGATCATCGCCCACCGGGAGGGCTGGGAGTACAGCGTCTACCCCAAGGACACGGAGGGATTTACGGAAAATCCCCCCGACGGCACCTTTGTCCGGGTCACCGGCGTGGAGCTGCCGGGCTATGCCATCGCCGCAGAGAACATTCAGCTGATTCACCCCGACGGCAGTATGGAAACCGTGGTGGAGACCGCCCCCTCCGGCCAGGAGACCATCACCATGGATTTCACCTTTTTCAAGCTCCGAAGCGTCCTGCTCCCCTCCTATTGGAGCGACGGCCGCAGCGGCTATGTTGACATGGAACGCCGTCTGGCCAACTACCGGGAGGCCCAGGCCATCCTGGACCGGGAGCTGGCGGGGGAGGATCGGGTGGTGCGTACCGGCGAAGCCTTCCTTTTCGGTATGGGCGGCGGGGACAGCATGACCGCCCGGTACTGCGCCTTTCAGTACCAGTCCATGCCCTATCTGCTGCGCGCCAATGGCATTTCCTATCTGCTTCTCCTTCTGCTGACGGCGGCCGCCGCTCTGGTGCTGGCCTCCCACCTGTCCAAGAAGGTGCGCCTCCCCGCGGAGGAGCTGTGCCGGGAGGCGGAGGCGGGCCGCTGCTCCACCCACGGCCCCATTACCGAGCTGAACACCCTGGCCGCCGCCTTCAACGCCGCCCAGGACCAGCTGGCCGGCCAGCTGGAGCGGGAGCGGGGCTTCACCCGGGCCGCCGCCCACGAGCTGAAAACCCCCCTGGCGGTGCTCCGAGCCCATGCCGAGGCCCTGCGGGAGGATATTGACCCGGAAAAACGGGGGCAGTATCTGGACGTGGTCATGGAGGAAAGCGACCGCATGGCCGCCCTGGTGAGCAGCCTGCTGGAGCTGTCCCGTCTGGAGTCCGGCATCCCCCTCCGCCTGGAGATGGTGGAGCTGCCCGCCCTCCTCCGGGAGGCGGCGGCCCCTCTGGCCCTGCCCATGGAGCAAAAATCCATTGATTTGGTCACCCAGCTGCCGGAGGTTTGGGTGGAGGGAGACCGGGAACGGCTGAAGGGGGCGGCGGAGAACCTGCTGTCCAACGCCCTGCGCCACTGCACCCCCGGAGGCACCATCCGGCTGTCCCTGGCCCAGGCAGAGGACACCGCCCGCCTGACCGTATACAACGACGGCCAGCCGGTAGCTCCCCAGGACCTGCCCCACCTGTTTGAGCCCTTCTACCGGGGGGACAAATCCCGCAGCCGGGACAGCGGCGGCACCGGCCTGGGGCTGGCCATCGTCATGGCGGCCATGAAGGCCCACAACGGCGGCTGCCAGGCGGAAAACCGGCCCGGCGGCGTGGCCTTTACCCTGTGGCTTCCTCTGGCCCAGCCAGATGGCTGAACAGTAATCCGGTATAATATTTGCAGTTCCACCGGGTATGGGATAAACCATTGATGTCATTCCGTCCCATCTGGATGTCCTCCCTTTGCTGTCGTTTGTGCAGTTGGCAGACCGCGCCCCTAATGACAGCAAAGGGTTTTTTATCGCCTCAGGCTTTTTTGAACCACCCGCCCAGCGGGTGGTTTTCTTTGTACAAAAAATGGAGCATCCAGACGGATGCTCCACTTTGGCGGAGGTGAAGAGATTCGAACTCTTGCGCCGGCGAAGCCGACCTACCGGATTTCGAATCCGGACCCTTCAACCACTTGGGTACACCTCCATGTATTGAAAACCGGCCGCCCGGTTTACAACCCGCTATTCCCTTTTCGGCGCACGGATGTGCGGCTTTTCCATCCCTCCACAGATGGCGCGCCCGCGTCAGCCCCGTTACGCCCGCCTCGATATGTCTCCAGATTCCGGACGCGATTTGACCCGCGTGCCGCCCGGCGCGGCCGCCTGAGCGCCGCCGCGGATTGCTAAGGGATTATATCACAGTTCCGCCCTCCTTGGCAAGGAAAACCTTCCGTACCTTCCAAGGGCATAGAAATTTTGTTCTATATTTCTCTTGCGGATTTTGAACAGATGTTCTATAATAGAAGTAGAGGGATGAAGGAGGGCGTGGGGATGGCCATGAAATACGTGAAGATGTACTACGACTGGGCGGTGCTGGTGGAGGAGCTGACCCAGGAGGAGAAGGGGGATTTGCTGGACGCGGTGCTGCAATACGCCCAGACGGGGGAGGCGCAGCCTCTGCGGGGGATGGCCCGGGGGGTATTTCCGGCTTTACGGCTGCAAATTGACCGGGACAAGGCGGCCTATCGGGAGATTTCGGACAAGCGCAGCCGCTCGGCCCGGGCCCGGTGGCAGGGGCGGGAGGATGCAAGTCCATGCGAATGCATGCAAGACCAAGACCAAGACCAAGACAAAGACAAAGACAAAGACCAAGACCAAGACGATGACCAAGACCAAGAGAAAGGCCGCGGCCGGGGCAAGGGCTGGGGCGGCGGCGGTTTGCCTGGCGGGGTGGATGTTCGCGCGGGGGATGGGATTGACCTGGCGGCGCTGGAGGCGGCGTGCCGGCGGGTGCTGGGCCGGAGCCTGCCTGCTCCCCTGCCCCCTGGGCTGGCCGACTGCGTCCGCCGTCTGGGGGTGGACAGCTGCGTCCGGGCCATGGAGCTGGCGGTGGAGCAGGGGGTGCCTAAATTTCGTTACATTCAGGCCATCCTGGAGCGGCGGATTGCCCGTGGGGCAACCTGTCTGGCGGACTGGGACAGGCCGGAGGAAAGGAGCAAGGAGTATGGAAAAGCAGGATGGACGGGGGCTTCAGCCCCCAATCAGCAACCCGTTCCGGCGCCGCCTGGAGGAGGCCGGTGGAATCTCCCTTCCGCCCTGGACGGGGTACAAGGACTGGGAGAAGCGGCGGGTGCAGTACGCCAACCAGCAGCGGGGGAAGCTGGAGGGGTACGACTGCCCGGAGTGCCTGAACCGGGGGTATTTCATGGTGCTGGAGCCGGACGGCAGCTGCCGGACCCGGGAGTGCCGGTGCATGGCCCGGCGGCGGAGCATGCAGAGCCTGGCCCGCAGCGGGCTGGCGGAGCTGGCCCGGCGGTACACCCTGGACAGCTGGCGGCGGGACAGCCCGTGGCAGAGCCAGGCGCTGGCCCTGGCCCGGGGATGGCTGGCCTCGGGGCCGGAGGGGTGGTTTTACCTGGCGGGGGGGCCGGGCACGGGCAAGACCCACCTGTGCGTGGGGCTGTGCGCCCGGCTGATGGAGGGCGGCCGGGAGGTGCGCTACGCCGTGTGGCGGGATCTGACCGTGCGGGCAAAGGCCCTGGTCAACCAGCCGGAGGCCTATCAGGCCCTGGTGGAGCCCCTCAAGACGGTGGATGTGCTCTACATCGACGACCTGTTCAAAACCGGCCGGGACCAGGCTCCCACGCCGGGGGACGTGAATCTGGCCTTCGAGCTGCTCAACGCCCGGTATAACCGGCCCAGCTGCGTCACCCTCCTCTCCTCCCAGTGGAATATCAACGGCCTGCTGGAGCTGGACGAGGCCCTGGGCTCCCGGATCTATGAGCGCAGCCGTGGCTTTTACCTGGATTTCACCGGCCGCCCCAACCACCGCCTACTTTCTTGAAAAGAAAGTAGGCAAAGAATTTTCGCGGAAAGCTCCGCTTTCCTTCTCGCCGCCTACAGTTTAAATTTAATTCCACGCCGCAGCACGAAAGAGAATTCCCCGCAATTCCCTCCCCCCTGCACAATCCGGCGCTGCTTGCGCTCCCTACTTTCTTGAAAGAAAGTAGGCAAAGAACTTCCTGCGAAACTTCGTTTCGCCTCGCTCCGCCTACAGTTTAAATTTAATTCCACACCATAGCACGAAAGAGAATTCCCCGCACTCTCTTTCCCTCATGCGTAAAACTGGCGCTGCTTGCGCTTCTTCCTTTTGATGGCAGAAATATTCATCAAGGAAGCAGCCCGGCGGATTTTACCGCAGAAGGGCGGGCCAAAGCCTACCGGAAAATGAGCGCCTGGGAGGCGCGGGCGGGAGAAGGGACGGACGACACAGCGGAGCCGCCCCGCCGGGCAAATTTGCGCAAGGCTCCTTGGATAAGCCCCGGTACAGGCTTGTTCGACTGCCCGTGGGGGACCGGGGGGAGAGCGGGGATAAGTCATGGCTTGCCATGACTTCTGCTCCCCGCGGACCCCCGGCACGCTTTTGGTTCCTTTTGTCGTGTAACAAAAGGAACCCGCCCGCAGGCGGAACCTACTTTCTTAGAAGAAAGCAGGCAAAGAATTTTCTGCGAAACTTCGTTTCGCCCGCGCCGCCTGGGAGTAAGATTTGATTCCCCACCTCAGCACGAAAGAAAATCGTATCATACGGGCCGCTGTCCCCAGCGGCCCCTACACATAGACTGCATGACATGCAAACTCTTGGCTTTTCATTCCGAAATTACAAAACCACCCGCCCCCATGCACAAAAACCAAGTGCATGGAAACGGGTGGTCTGCTGCGTTTGAAAACCAGAAAACACACCCTATCTCTGGAACTGGGGGGAGGACAAACCGGTGGATACCGGTATTCCAGTTACTTTTGATCGGATTGTCTCATCATATCTCTGCCCAGGATTGCCGCGGCGATCAGAGCTCCTCCGCAGACGATTGCAAACGGAATCGCTTCGTAGAAGAAATACTCCGGCGTATACCACTGAAACCAACACCACACCATCCACAAAAAGGACAGAACGGCAATGAGAAAGGCAACGCAGAAAAGCGCCACAGGCAATTGGCTAAAACGACTCCTTATTTTCACCGCTACCCGCTCCTCTCAAAAAGAATCACCACGCAAAATCAATGCTTACCTCACCAGTCGTTTCAATTTCACTCTTTTCTAAGTCCTTTATGGCGTGGACCTTGTTCTCTGCTTTTGAAGCGGCGAAGGCCAACACCAAAGCCACAACAAGAACCGCCAGCACAATGCCTATGACGATCCTTGTCCTGCGGGGGACAGATTCTTCTTTGGGCTCCTCAGGCTTCTTCTGCCCCGTCTCCTGGATTGTATCGTCAAGCAGATACTCCAGGGAAACATGATACAGTTCCGCCAACACTCTCAAATTTTCAGTGGATGGCATGGAAGTGGATGACTCCCATCTTGACACCGCCTGCCGGGAAACCCCCACCATCTCCGCCAACTCCAACTGAGAGATGCCCTTGTTCTTTCTCAGAGCCGCCAGTTTCTCCGCCAACTGCATCTGATGTACCCCCATTTTAAAAAATAAAGCCTGCAATGTAAACCACATGCAGTTTACATTGCAGGCAATTGTTGGTTGCCTGCCGCCGTTTGATGTGGTCACCCGGCATGTTCAGACATCCGATCCGCATTTTTTCTGTTCTCTTTAAGAAAGTCGGGTCCAGGCGGCGCCGCCGGGCACGTCGGTGACCTCCACGCCCATGGCCTTGAGCTGATCCCGGATGCGGTCGGCCTCGGCGAAGTTCCTGGCCTTCTTGGCCTCGCCCCGGGCCAGCACCAGGGCGTCGATCTCCGGGTCGCCCTGGCCGGTGACGGTGTAGCCGCCGGCGGACTGGACGGCCTTCACCTTGGCCTGCTCCTCCCGGGCCTTGGCGGCCTTGTCCAGCAGGGACAGGGACAGCACCTGGTCGAAGCTGTCCAGGATGGCCAGCTTGGTGGCGCCGTTGGTCTTGGCCTTCAGGGCGTCGTACAGGGCGGTGACGGCCATGGAGGTATTCAGGTCGTTGCCCACCTGCTGGGCAAACTTCTCCTTGTACTGGGCCAGCACCGCCTCATCCACCTCCCCGTCCTTGGGGTCCAGGGCGGCGATTTTGGCGATGAGCTTGTTGTAGGCCCCCTGGGCGTTGTCCAGGTTCTCCCAGGAGAACACCAGGCCCTTGCGGTAGTGGCTTTGCAGGCAGAAGAAGCGGTAGGCCAGGGGGTCATAGCCCTTCTCCTCCAGGAGGGAGACGGTCAAAAACTCCCCCTTGGACTTGGACATCTTGCCGCTGTTGGTGTTCAGGTGATGGACGTGGAACCACTGCTTGCACCAGGGGTGGCCCAGGAAGGACTCGGACTGGGCGATTTCGTTGGTGTGGTGGGGGAAGGCGTTGTCGATGCCGCCGCAGTGGAGATCCAGGTACTCCCCGTTGTACTTCATGGAGATGCCGGAGCACTCGATGTGCCAGCCGGGATAGCCCACGCCCCAGGGGGAGTCCCACTTCAGGGCCTGGTCCTCGAACTTGGACTTGGTAAACCAGAGGACGAAGTCGTTTTTGTTCCGCTTGTTGGCGTCCTCCTCCACGCCCTCCCGGACGCCCACGGCCAGATCCTCCTCGTTGTGGTCGTTAAAGACATAGTACCGCTCCAGCTTGGAGGTGTCGAAGTAGACGTTGCCGCCGGCCTGGTAGGCGTAGCCCTTGTCCAGCAGGCCGGAGATAATACGGATATAGTCGTCAATGCGGCGGGTGGCGGGCTCCACCACGTCGGGGCGCTTGATGTTCAGCTTCCGGCAGTCGTCGAAGAAGGCGTCGGTGTAGTACTGGGCGATCTCCATGACGGTCTTGTGCTCCCGCTTGGCGCCTTTGAGCATCTTGTCCTCGCCGGTGTCGGCGTCGGAGCTGAGGTGGCCCACGTCGGTGATGTTCATGACCCGGTTGACCTCATAGCCGGACCAGCGGAGGAACTTCTCCAGCACGTCCTCCATGATGTAGGAGCGCAGGTTGCCGATGTGGGCGAAGTGGTACACGGTGGGCCCGCAGGTATACATCTCCACCTTGCCGGGGGTGTGGGTCTGGAACTCCTCTTTCTTGTGGGTAGCGGAATTATACAGCAGCATAGGATATGCCTCCTTATCAGTTGTCCTTCAGGGAAGGGTGGTTTTTCTTGTATTGCTCGTCCAGCAGCCGCTCCACCAGGTCCAGCCGGGCGGAGATGGATTCCAGCCGCTCCAGGGTGGGGTTTTCCACGCTGGTCTGATCCACCTCGTCGGCGTAGTGGGTGGCTTTGCCGGCGATGCGGACGATCTGGGCGGGGATGCCCACGGCGGTGGCTTGGGGGGGCACCTCGCTGAGCACCACGGAGTTGGCGGCGATGCGGGCCCCGTCCCCCACCTGGAAGGGCCCCAGGATCTTGGCGCCGCAGCCGATGAGTACATTATTCCCAATGGTGGGGTGGCGCTTGCCGTGGTCCTTGCCGGTGCCGCCCAGGGTAACCCCGTGGTAGAGCAGGCAGTCGTCCCCCACCTCGGCGGTCTCGCCGATGACAATGCCCATGCCGTGGTCGATGACGAACCGGCGGCCGATCTTGGCCCCGGGGTGGATCTCGATGCCCGTCCAGAACCGGCTCCACTGGCTCACCCACCGGGCCAAAAACCGCCGGTTGCGGCAGTACAGCCAGTGGGCCAGCCGGTGGTACAGGGTGGCGTGGACGCCCTGGTACAGCAGCAGGATCTCCAGCTTGCTCCGGGCGGCGGGGTCGCGGCGCTGGTAAGCCTCCAGCGTCTCGTTGAGATTTTTGAACATGTGTCGTTTCCCTCCTTTTCCCCCGCGGAAGGGAAAGGAAAACGCCCCTTACGCCCTTCCGCAGGCATAAGAGGCGATGAGACATCGCGGTTCCACTCTCATTTCTCACTTTTCAGGCCGGTATCGGGGCCCATGCGGGAGGCATTACCCTCCGCACTCCCGGACGCACTTCACATCCCGCCGCCGCAGGCCCCCTTGCAGCCGGTGAGGGGCCCTCTCTGTTCTTGAGCGAAACGCTACTTTTCCGTTCACAGTGCCTACAAGCCATTATATTATCATCCCCGCCCCCACGTGTCAACCCCGCTTTCTGACAAGAAAGCGGGGTCGGGACGGTGAGGACACCGTCCTCTACACACGGCGGCTGGGTGCACCGTTCCTTTGTAGGGGCCGCTGTCCCCAGCAGCCCGCACCAGACGATTGCCTTTCGTGCTGGGGTGAGGAATTAAATCTCATTCTCAGGCGGCGAGAAGGAAAGCGCAGCTTTCCGCGAACGTTCTTTGCCTACTTTCTTTCAAGAAAGTAGGTTCCGCCTGCGGGTTCCGCCTGCGGGCGGGTTCCTTTTGTTACACGACAAAAGGAACCAAAAACGTGCCGGGGGTCCGCGGGGAGCAGAAGTCATGGCAAGCCATGACTTATCCCCGCTCTCCCCCCGGTCCCCCATGGGCAGTCGAACAAGCCTGTACCGTGGCTTATCCAAGAGTCCTTCTGCAAATTTCCCCGGCGGGGCGGCTCAGCTGTGTTGTCCGGCCCTTCTCCCGCCCGCGCCTCCCAGGCGCTCTTCTTTCCGTAACCTTTGGCTATAACCATTGGCTTGCCCTTCTACGGCGAATATCCGCCGGGCTGCTTCCTTGATGAATATGTCTGCCATCAAAAGGAAGGAGCGCAAGCAGCGCCGGTCTGTACAAGGGGGGGAGGAAACGACGGGGGATTCTCTTTCGTACTGAGGTGTAGAACCCAATCCAAACCCCAGGCAGCGAGAAGGAAAGCGCAGCTTTCCGCGAACGTTCTTTGCCTACTTTCCTTCAAGAAAGTAGTGTGGAAAGTATTCGTTGACGAAGTCCACCTCCTCCACCTGCCAGGAGCGGCCGTTGAGCTGCTCCAGCGGCCCGGCGGGGGTGGTAAAGCGGAAGGTGAGCTTGTAGGAATAGAGGGCCTGGCCGTGGCGGCCGTAATCCTTGTCTTTGCGCTGGCTGCCGTACTTGCCGTCCCCCAGGAGGGGGTGTCCGATGTGGGCGAACTGGGCCCGGATCTGATGGGTGCGGCCGGTGATGAGCTCGCACTCCACCAGGGACAGCTTCTCCCCGCTGACCAGGGTGCGGTACAGGGTGACGGCGGTCTTGCCGCCGGGCACCGGCTTGTTGTATACGGAGACCTGCTTCTTCCCCTCATCCTTTAATAGGAAGTGCTCCAGCCGCCCCTCCCCCTTGGGCATGGGGCCGTGCACCACACAGAGATAGTATTTCTCCAGCTCCCGGTCCTTGATTTTCTGATTCATCACCCGCAGGGCCTCGGCGGTCTTGGCGGCGATGACGATGCCGCCGGTGTTCCGGTCAATCCGGTTGCACAGGGCGGGGGCGAAGGAGTTTTCCCAATAGGGCGACCACTCCCTCTTTTGATAGAGGTAGGCCTGGATGTGGGTCAGCAGGGTGTTGACCCGCTCGGTCTCGTCGGGATGGACCACCATCCCCGGCCGCTTGTCCAGCAGCATGATGTGCTCATCCTCATAGAGGATGTTCAGCCTGGGCTGGTACAGGGACAGGAAGGCGTTTTCCGGGGTGGGCTTGTCAAAAAACTCGTCGTTGATATATAATTGCAGCACGTCGCCCACCGCCAGGCGGGTGTCCCGCTTGGCCCCCTTGCCGTTGAGCTTCACCCGCTTCAGCCGGATGTACTTCTGGGCCAAAGGCGCCGGCAGCAGAGGCAGGGTCTTTCCCAGCCAGCGGTCCAGCCGCTGGCCCGCGTCGTTTTTCCCAATGGTGAATTCCTTCATGTGGCCGCCCCTCCCCTTTGTCCATCCTGTGGGATTTCCCTCAAATTCCACCATAAAAAATTATATTTGTCAACCACAAAAAAAGGTTTGACATTTCCCCGGTCATTCTATATAATATTCCCCGTACCATTATGCGAGTAAGGGGTCAAACCCCGGGAGGGATCGCCATGCGCCTGGATTTACGGAAGATCATTCACGTACCCGACGCGGAGCAGCCCTTCGAATTCCAGGCGGATCTGTCCGGCCTGGAATTTTATGGGAGAAAGCCGATTGTGCGGCCTGTTTTGGTTCAGGGGCGGGTGGTCAACCACGCCGGCGCTCTGGTCCTAAACGGAACGGCCCGCTCGGAGCTGGATCTGGTGTGTGACCGCTGCGGGAAAGCGTTTTCCCGGGAGAAGGTGGTCTCCCTGGACAGCCCTCTGGCCACGGAGCTGGAGGACGAGGACAGTGAGGCGGATTACTTTCTTTTGGACAACGGCGAGCTGGATTTGGACGAGGTGGTCAACACGACGTTCATCCTCGCGATGGATACAAAGAACCTTTGCTCAGAAGACTGCAAAGGGCTATGCGCCAGGTGTGGTGCCGATCTGAACCTCGGCCCCTGCGGGTGCAGACCCGAAGTGGATCCACGATTGGCGGCGCTTTCGCAGCTGTTGGATCAGCAAAGCTGAGTAGTCCAGACGTGCCCTATGGCACAGAAACCGAAGGAGGTGTCACCAATGGCGGTTCCTAAGAGAAAAGTGTCCAAGGCCCGGCGCGATAAGCGGCGCAGCTCCCACTGGAAGCTGGAGACTCCCGGTATCGTGACCTGTCCCAAGTGCGGTGCCTATCGGCTGCCCCACCGGATGTGCAAAAATTGCCTGACCTACAACGGCCGTTCTTTCGGCAAGGTGGAGGCCCAGTAATTTGCCTGTGAAACAAGACCGCCGGCGCGTCTGCGCCGGCGGTCTTACTACTTTCTTGAACGAAAGCAAGCGCCATATCTCCACTCTCCGCTCTTTCCCTTTTGTAAAATTTGTGTTAAAATGAAATGTTGAGTGACAGAAATTGCAGCTCTCCCCCGCCGCCGGCGGGAGAAAATAGGGTGGAAAGAGGAGGCGGGCCCATGGCCCAGACGCAGAACGATTTTTCCAAGGGGAGTATTTCCCGCAACATTATGGCGCTGGCCCTGCCCATGACGGCGGCCCAGCTGGTGAATGTGCTGTACAGCGTGGTGGACCGGATCTATCTGGGCCGTCTGCCCGGCACCAGCCACCTGGCTTTGACGGGCATCGGCGTCACCATCCCCATCGTGTCCATCATCATGGGGCTTGCCAACCTGTGCGGCACCGGCGGCGCCCCCCTGTGCTCCATCAGCCGGGGGCACGGGGACAATGAGGAGGCGGAGCGGGTCATGGGCAACGCCTTCACCCTGCTGCTCATCCTGGGTGCGGCGGCCACCGCCTTCTTCCTCCTGCTCAAGGAGCCTATCCTGTATCTGTTCGGGGCCAGCACGGACACCTTTGTCTATGCCGACCAGTACATGACCATCTATCTCTGCGGCACCCTGTTTGTGATGATTAGCCTGGGGATGAATCCCTTCATCAATTCCCAGGGCTTCGGCCGGGTGGGGATGGTGACGGTGGTTATCGGGGCGGCGCTGAATATTATCCTTGACCCCATTTTCATTTTTCTTATGAATATGGGGGTGCGGGGCGCCGCACTGGCCACGGTGATTTCCCAGGGCGTGTCGGCGGTGTGGGTGCTGCGGTTTCTCACCGGGCGGCGGGCCATCCTCCGCCTCCGCCGGGACTGCCTGGCCCTCCACAGCCGGCGGGTGAAGCGGATCATCAGCCTGGGCCTGTCCGGCTTCTTCATGAATATGACCAACAGCCTGGTGCAGGTGGTGTGCAACGCCACCCTCCAGAGCTATGGCGGCGACCTGTACGTGGGCATCATGACCATCATCAACTCCCTCCGGGAGGTATTCTCCATGCCCGTCCACGGCCTGACCAACGGCGCCCAGCCGGTGACCGGCTACAACTACGGGGCCGGGGAGTATGGCCGGGTGAAGGAGTCCATCCGGTTCAGCGTGGGCGTGACGGTGCTCTACTCCGCCGCCTTCTGGCTGCTGGCTATGCTGGCTCCCGGCTTGCTGATCCGGGTGTTTAACGACGGCGCCGACGTGCTGGAGCACGGCATCCCCGCCCTGCGGATTTATTTCTGCCTGTTTATCCCCATGTCTCTCCAGATGGCCGGCCAGTCCGTCTTTGTCAGCCTGGGCCACTCCAGGAAGGCTGTGTTCTTCTCCCTGCTGCGGAAGGCCATCATCAACGCCCCCCTCACCGTCATCCTGCCCATCTGGATGGGGACCACCGGCGTGTTTGTGGCGGAGGCTGTCTCTCAGCTGGTGGGCGGCCTGGCCTGCTTCATCACCATGTATTTCACCGTCTACCGCCCCCTTACTTTCTTGGAAAGAAAGTAAGCAAAGAACTTCCTGCGAAACTGCGTTTCGCCCTCGCCGCCTGAGGTTTGGATATAACTCCGCAATCCAGCACGAAAGATAGGTCCCCTAATTTCCACCCTCAAACCCCCGCACAAAGGCTCTTGTCTTTTGAGCGGAACCTACTGTCCTCCTACCCAGGTCATTCCACCTCCTATGGGGGACCGGGGGGAGAGCGGGGATAAGTCATGGCTTGCCATGACTTCTGCTCCCCGCGGA
>CASFCW010000007.1 GCA_949293165.1 uncultured bacterium | reverse complement strand
TCGTGAATCCTTTCTCCACTGCTCCATAAAACACACCCCCGCATCTGATACCATTTTACCAGATGCAGGGGCGTTTTGGAAGTTTTTCGACAGTCTGAGTCATGGCTTGCCATGACTTCTGCTCCCCGCGGCCCCCCGGCGGTCTTTTGGTTTCTTTTCTCCCGCCGAGAAAAGAAACCCGCCCGCAGGCGGAATTCCTCTGGGCCGATGGAACTATCAGCCTATATCTTGTGAAATATGCACTATATATATTGGATTTTATCCTATCTGTTTGTTTACACTATCAAATTCTTGTGGTAAAATAATCCTGTGCAGAGATATCTATTTCCCGTCTGCCGTCCCGGCAGATGGGGAAAGGCAGGACCAGCGGCGGCGCACGGCTATGGTACGGAAAAACAGGTTGACGTGTCCGATCAAGCGGTCAGGAGGTGACGGCTGTGGAAAAAAGTTTTCGTGAACCGAAATCTCACCTGGTGATTCTGATCTTAGTTGTGTTGTGCATCGCCCTGGCCGGGGCTGGCATCTACGGATGGGTGGAGAACCTGGCATTGAGGGCGGCGGTGGAGGAGCTTGTGACGGAGCCGGGGGAGTACGATCCTGACGAGGGCATGGTTTATTCGCTGGCGATGTATGATCTGGACAGCATGTATGTCTTTTACGGGGATCTGTACGTTTTGGCGGAGGATGCGGCAAAGGAGCCGGAGAACCAGCAGCTGAGGCAGGAGCTGCAATACAAGCTGGAGGGCATTGCCATGGCCCGGAGCCGCCCGGCATGGCCCATTATCTACAGCAATTTTATCCGGGTCTACGGTGACGGGGATCAGGAGCTGGAGGAAACCGTCCGGGTGAAGATGGAACAGGGGCTGAAAAAGAGCCAGTGTTTCAGTGATTTCAGCGTTGTGGCTCAACTGTCCCAGGAGGAGTTGGAGGAGCTGGCCGAACTGTTTGACGATATGAGCGCCTTCTTCCACCGGGGGAGCGGGGGCTTTGGGGAGCAGTTGTGGGCCCGGGACTTTGCCAGCCCGGAATTCACCGGTTCCCTGGAGGAGCTGGACGCCCTGCTGGCCCGTCAGGCCGCCCTCCTCCCGCTTTCTTAATCTACTTTCTTGACCTACTTTCTTGAAAGAAAGTAGGCAAAGAACCTTGTCGGAAAGCTGCGCTTTCCTTCTCGCCGCCTGGAGCTGGGAATGGATTCCAAGTTCTAGCACGAAAGAGAATCCATCCGTGCGGGCGCGCATTGTGCGCCCCTACGAAAGGGTGCTGCTCATTCCCGCCGGATGAAACAGAACATAAAAATTTCCACGCAAGAGGGAATCACTCTCCTGCGTGGAATTTTTTTCGTTACAGGTTGGACTTCGGGTGTAGCCGCACAAAGTTCTTTGCTAAGCTTTCTTTCAAGAAAGCGGGCGTAGCCGTATAAAGTTCTTTGCCAAGCTTTCTTTCAAGAAAGCGGGCGGGAGGTGAAGAGCTTGCAGAGCTGGATGAGCAGGGTGGGGGCAAAGGCCAGAGCCACGATCTCCTCCATGCAGGTGAGGTTGAACTGGGGGGCGACGAGGAACAGATCCTTCAAGCCGGGCACGAACAGCACCAGGGTCAGCAGCACCACGCCGGCAAAGAAGGCGGCGATGGAGAAGGGGTTGGTGGAGAATTTCAGCCGGAAGATGGACTCCGCGCCCCGGCAGTTAAAGCCGTGGAACAGGCGGGCCAGGGTCAGGGTAGCGAAAGCCATGGTGGAAGCCAGGGCGGCGTCCCCGTCCCGGTAGCCCAGGTAGAAGGCGGCCATGGTGACGATGGCGATGAGCAGGCCCTGACCACCGATGCGGGCCAGCAGGGGCCGGTTGAGGATGGGCTCCTTGGGGTCTCTGGGCTTCTGATTCAGCAGGCCCCGGCGGGCGGGCTCCATACCGATGGCGATGGCGGGGAGGGAGTCGGTAAGCAGGTTGATAAACAGCAGATGCACCGCCTCAAAGGGGGCGGGCAGGGCCATCAGGGAGGCGTACAGCACGCAGAAGATGCCGGCGGTGTTGCCGCTGAGCAGGAACTGGATGGCGTTGCGGATGTTGGCGTAGACGCTGCGGCCGTTGACCACCGCCTTGACGATGGTGGCGAAGTTGTCGTCGGCCAGGATCATGGAGGCGGCGTCCTTGCTCACCTCGGTGCCGGTAATGCCCATAGCCACGCCGATGTCCGCCTTTTTCAGGGCGGGGGCGTCGTTGACGCCGTCTCCGGTCATGGAGACGATCTTGCCCATCCGCTGCCAGGCGGAGACAATACGGATCTTATGCTCGGGGGAGACCCGGGCATAGACAGACACCCTGGAAAGCACCTCGTCCAGGTCGGCGTCGCTGAGCTGATCCAGCTCCACGCCGGACAGGGCCATGTCCCCCTCCTGGAAGATACCCAGCTGCTTGGCGATGGCGGTGGCGGTAACCTTGTGGTCGCCGGTAATCATCACCGTGCGGATGCCGCCCTGCTTGGCGTCGGCCACGGCCTGGATGGCCTCCGGCCGGGGCGGGTCGATCATGGAGATCAGGCCGATGAAGGTAAAGTCCTGCTCATCCTCCAGGGTGAGGGGCCGGACGGCGTCCAGGGTACGGAAGGCGAAAGCCAGCACCCGCAGGCCCTCCATGGACAGCTCCATATTCACCCGGGAGATCTCCTCCTTCCGCTCCGGGGTCATGGGCACCCGGCCTTCCCGGGTAAGCAGCCACTTGGAGCGGTCCAGCAGCACGTCGATGGCGCCCTTGGTAAACAGGGTGGGCACGCCGTCCAGGTCGTGGAGGGTGCTCATCAGCTTCCGGTCGGAGTCGAAGGCCAGCTCCCCCAGCCGGGGGTGATAGTAGCGGTAAGAGACCTCGTCCACGCCGAACTTCTCCCCCAGCATCACCAGGGCCACCTCGGTGGGGTCGCCGATGGAGGCGCCGGTCTCCTCGTTATTGGTGGCGTCGCTGGCCAGCAGGGCGGCCTTCAGCAGCAGCCGCTGCACGTCGTTGACCAGCTCCAAATCGTCCCCCTCCAGCAGGGAGCCGTCGGCGTACACCTTCTGGGGGGTCATCTTGTTCTGGGTCAGGGTACCGGTCTTGTCGGAGCAGATGACGGACACGCTGCCCAGGCTTTCCACCGCCTTCAAATCCTTCATGATGGCGTTCTGCCGGGCCATTTTCTGGGTGCCCATAGCCAGCACGATGGTGACGATGGAGCTGAGTGCCTCGGGGATAGCGGCCACGGCCAGAGCCACGGCAAACATCAGCGCGTCCAGGGTGCCCATGCCGTTGCGGAATACCGACAGCAGGAATACCACGGCGCAGATGGCCATAATCAGCACGGCCAGCTTGGCCGAAAAGTTGTCCAGGCTCTCCTGGAGGGGGGTCTTGCGCTGCTGGGTCTGATTCATCAGGGCGGCGATCTTGCCCAGCTCGGTATCCATGCCGGTGGCGGTAACCACCACAGTGGCCCGGCCATAGGTTACCAGGGAGCCGGAAAACACCATATTCTTCTGGTCGCCCAGCGCCACCTGCTCTGCGTCGATGGCGTCGGCGGTTTTGTCCACCCCTTCGCTTTCGCCGGTGAGGGAGCTCTCATTGACCTTTAGGGAGAAGTTTTCCACGATGCGGCCGTCGGCCACCACCATGTCCCCCGCCTCCAGCAGGACGATGTCGCCGGGCACCACTTGGACGGAGGGCAGCTCCACCCGCACCCCGTCCCGCATGACCTTGGCGGTGGGGGAGGACATGGCCTTCAGGCTTTCCAGGGACTTCTCCGCCTTCAGATACTGCACCGTGCCCAGGATGGCGTTGAGGATGAGCACGGCGAAGATGACAATGGTGCTCTCCACGTTGCCGGAGGCGGCGGAAATGCAGGCTGCGGCCATGAGGATGATGACCAGCAGATCCTTGAACTGCTCCAAAAAGACCTGTAAAACGCTTTTCTTCTTTCCCTCGGACAGCTTGTTGGGCCCGAAGGCTTCCTCCCGGCGGGAGGCCTCCTGGGCGGACAGGCCGGAGAGGGAGACCCTCTGTTCCTCCAGGGCCTGCTCCGGGGTTTGCCGGTGGTAAGGCAGTGACATATTCCTCGTTCCTTTCCTTGGGCAGCCAGTGCTCCCCGCATTCTTTGGGGTGGAGGAGGGTAACAAAAAAAGACCCCCCGCCAACCGCCAAGGCCACTGGGGCCTTGCAACAGTTGTCGAAAAGTCTTGTTACCACAAAGGGCGCATACCGCCAGGTCAGCAAGCCAACCGTGGTGTTGACGGTATCCTTTCAACTACTCCCTTTTCAACTGCGGGTATTATAGCATGGCCCATTCCCCTTGTCAATGGCTATTATCCCCGCCCAAGCACCTTTTTTTCCCCCAGTCATAGAATGGGTTGAGCCAAAGAAAAGGGCGGGCGGCGGCCCGCTGAGCCATTCCATTCAATAGGAGGTTTTTGGATATGCCGGAAAAGGTCGTGCCCGGCCCCGTGAGCGAGGAGCGCTGCATCCGGGAGGCCGTGTGCATCCACACCAAGAAAATTTTTGACTCCTGCAAAGAGGAAGATATAGCACCTTATAAGATGTCAGACCGGAACACATAGGTGAGGTGGAAATCAGCGGGTTTGCTCTTTTTTTCTTTGGTGTACCAGACCATTTTAAGGACGGATTTCAGCAGGGCGTTGCGGTGGGCGGCGTCTGCCGGGCCATAGGCGTCCAGGACGGTGCGGATCTGTTCGGCCAGGGCGGAGGGGTTGGTCATCTGCATGGACTCCAGTTCCCGCTGCAGCTCAGCCTGCCGGCGCTCCAGGCCGGCTCGCTTTTCCTTCAGCACGGCCATCCGCTCCCGGAAGAGGGGGAGATCATATTCTCCCATCTCCAGTAGCTCATAGAGCCTGGCCTTTTGCCGATCGGCGGCGGCCAGTTCCCCGGCCAAAGCGGCCAGGGCTGTCTTCGCCACTGAGGTGTCCACGCCGGGGACGCTCGTCGGCTGCTGGACAAGCCGGTGCATGGTCTCCTCCAGGGCATTGAGGATCTCTTCCTCCACCAGAGGGAATTTGGTGGAGGCGCAGCAGCCCGCCCTGGTGCAGAGCAAATAGGGCACCATCTTCATGACCATCCGCTGCATGTTCTGGCCGCATTTGGCGCACTTGACCAGACCGGCCAGAGAACTGCGTACCGTCCCGTCATTCCTGGGCGGATGATACCGCCCCAGAAACCGGGCCTGCACCCTGTCATAGGTCTCCTGGTCGATGATGGCGGGGTGGAGGCCCTCCACGATCGTCCACTTCTCCCTGGGGTTGTAGATCGTGATGTGCTTGAGGTTCCCTTTCGTACCCTTCCGGATGTGAGTTTTCTGATCCCACACGACCTTCCCGGCAAAGGTCGGATTTTTCAGAATGTGGCGGACCGTATTCCGGGAGAATTCATCCGCGCGGTGAGGCTTTGCGCCCAGGGCGTTAATGTGGTGAGCAATCGTGTCACAGCCGTACCCCTGCAGATAGAGGTCATACATCATGCGGACGAATTTTGCTTCCGGCTCATAGATCTCCAGGGTGGGCTTCCGGTCGATGGTCACATTCCGGTACCCATATGGCGCGTTCGCCACATAGCAGCCCTCCTGGATCGTCTGCTTCAGTCCCCGGCGGAGCCGCTTGTTGATGATCTTATACTCCCGGCGGGAGATAAAGGTCTTCAGCTCCGCGTATTCTTCATCAATCTCATCCGACAGGTCATAGGTTTTCTCCGGCGTGATGATGAGGGTGCCGGACTCCCGGAAGGCGTCCAGGATGATGCCCTGATCCTTCATGCGGCCGCGGGAGAGCCGGTCCAGATCCATGCACAGGACGGCGTCATACTTGCCATCCTCTACATCCTGGAGTAGGCGCAGCATCTGAGGGCGGGCATAGAGAGATTCTCCGCTGACCACCTCAGGATACTCCTCCAGGATGTGGATGCCCTGGGTTGCGGCGTAGTCGTACAGGGTTTTCTGGTGTTTGGCCAGCACCTCATCGGTGGCCATGCCTTCCTCCATGCGGGACTTCCGCAGGTAGACGGCGGCGTCCAGGCCGGAGAGAGATGTGGTTTCGTGATTCATGGGGCAGCTCCTTTCAACCGGAGGTTGCAACAGTTCTTGACCTGTGGTAAAATGTGCGGTAAAATATCAAGTAGAACAGTCATACAGGAAGGGAGTGGTTTGTGTGCTGTTGCTCGATAGAGACATACGGGCACTGTTACGGACAACCCTGGACGCGGATCCCCAGCCACCGTATATCGCATATGCGGATGCGACCTGTGTCACCAACATCGGGTATGATTTGCGTGCAGACTGTTTTATGCGGGATGGAAGGCCGGCGGACAGCTGCACCCTCGCCCCCGGAGAATCTGTGTTTGTCTCCTCCATGGAGGAGGTCTGGCTGGGCAACGACATGGTTGGACATGTTGTGCTGAAAAATGGACGGATTCGCATGGGGCTTACCATGGATGCGCCGGTTTATCAGCCGGGCCACAGGACGATGATCTATTTCCGCCTGACAAATATTTCTCAGGATGAGATTCTTTTGGAGAAGGGCGAGAAATATACGACCCTGATGATAGAGAATCTGGGCCGGGAGCCGGATCAGCCCTATGATGGGACATTCCAGCGGGAGTTCTCCTTCAAGGGCATGGCGGACTATAAGTCACAGTATATCGCCCAGATTCAATCCCTGGGGGATAAGGTTCAGGATATCAAGAGCCTGGAGAAGAGTGTATACGGGAATGTCATCTCCATCCTCACCATCTTTGTGGCGATCTTTACGATCCTGAATGTAAACATTGAGCTGACCAAGCAGGCGGTGTCCAGCTGGCAGTTCCTGCTGTATAATGTGGTTACGCTGGGAGCATTGGGTTTCCTGGCTGCACTGATGAACATTGTCATGGGCCGCAGCAAAGGCAAGTTTGACTATCTGTGGGTCGTCCCCATCCTTTGCCTGATTTTGTCGGGCCTGATCCTGTTCCTGGCGCCGTAATGAATTGAGAGCAATCCCCCATCCTTCGGGATGGGGGATTTTTGTGTTCAAATTGGACACAGGACAGGCCGACTCTATATATCAACATTGCCCACCGGAATTTACACAAGATATAGTGTTATTGGGTGATTCCAGCGGAGATGTCCTCCACCGCATCCCAAAAATCTGTCTCATTGACAATTACGACACCAGCCCCCTCTTTTCTGAGGCGGACGGCTTCCTCAATCTTGCGTCCGTAGCAGGCGTAAGCCCAGCAAGGATTACCAGCATTTCCGACGACAAGGTAATTTGTCTTTGACGACACTGATCCACGGAACGTACCACCGAGCCGCTCCACAACATCGGCCAACTCTTTCCGTGTCCCTCGATAGGATTCTCCGGTGAAGCAAAAGATCTTCCCCTGGAATGTGATTTCTGGACAGCTGGCACAGATCCCGTCCACAGAATACTTTTCCCGAAGATCAGTAAAGTCTTTCTCTACCAGGTTGAAGGAGTTTTTGAACTCAATCAGATTGCTAAAAAAGGCCAGCAGGCTATTACGCTCATCTTCATCGACCTTCCTATCGGCCATGATCGTACTGAGCAAGCTGTTGATCTCATCGAATGGATATGTGCCTGCCAGAAAATCATTGGCGTTGATCCAGGCCTGGAGCATATCAATCTCCTGGTCCTGCAGCTCTCCATCCGCCATAATACCGTGAATCATGCCAGATAGAAACTGAATTGTCGATGTGACAGAGTCATAATAAGCACCACTATCCGCAAAACTACTGCACACCCACAAAATGTCTTTGGCCTCATTCTCAGATATCACCCCATCAGCGCAGGACGACTCCACAATGGGGAGGATCTCAGAGAACGGATGACGGTCTCTGAGATAACCATGCACCTCACACCAGTGGGCTAGTTCTTGAATCTCATCATGTCCGATCTCTTTGTCAGTAGATATGCCGGCGACAATACCTCTCAAGGTGTTGATGGCTTTATGCAACTCTGCCGGCTTTGTGAATGTACGATAGTCCTTATCACTGGTCAATATAATCCACTCCCAAGTTTTTGTTCGAGTTGGGCATACAAATGTAGTCGGTAGGCGTATTTAAAGATTTAGAATTTGCTTTTTCTTTGCCTCATATTCCTCTTGCGTTATTGCACCTATATCCAGCAGCTCTTTGTACTGCTTAATTTCTTCCACTGCGCTTATGTTTGCCGGCGCAGGGGCCGAAGAGGAAATCTTTTGGTATTTTTCGAGTGCCGATGTAAGGGCGTTGGTAAATGCATCCACATTCTTAACTTGCTGCCGTCCGGCGAGAAGAGAGGCGGCTTTTGCTGTTGAATTTACAACGACGCGAGCCATCCCGTTATCCATACTGGACACTGTCACCGTTACGACATCTCCCCATGTCGTTGAGGTGATTTTCGCCTTTACGTTGGCCTGCAGGACACCAGCAGTTTCGTTTTCACTCCTCAATGGAAAACCAACCTGAACTAGTGCTTCTTTAGCTGCGTTGTAACAGTCATCCCTTGTATATGCGAGTTCGATTGCAATTTCATGCGCCATGAATCCCATTTATACCACCCCTGAACCTGTGTCCGAATTGGACACAATTTTTATTTGTCGAAAAAATGTTCTTGACCAAATAGAACAAACGTACTAAAATAAATACACATACTACATAGAGAGGGGTAGCGACCATGACAGACAAAGAAGCCATGCTGCTGGATCTGATCCGCACCAGCGAAGACCCCAGCCGTCTTATGTGCGCTGCACTCCAGGCTATCCAAGCTTGTCAGCAGCGGACTGAACTATCCGCAGAACCGCGTCCTGATCCTCTGGCGTCAGATGCCGGAAGCGAGCAATAAGGGTTCGCTCCGCCTCTGTGAGTCCATCGTCATTGACGGTGGACTCTCTTTTTTCACCCAAGAGGTCGCTTGTGGTGACCCCCAGATACTGAGCTAGTAGATGGACTTTTTCTATGGATGGTAAGCTCCCACGCCGTTCAATCTGATTTATCAGATCTTTCCCTGCCCCACTTTCTTTACAGGCAACGGTGGGCGCTACATTTCGCTGCGAGCAATACTTTTTGATATTTTGCACAAAAATGGCAGCGTCCAATGTTAATCACTCCTATATAAAAAAGAATCTGGTATTTCAGACAAAAATCTAAAAATGAAGATAAACAAATTGACAATCGTCAATTTCAGAATTATTATTTAACCACAGGTAAGCAAAGCACGAAAAACAAACCGAGAGGGGGGAGAAGGGTGCTGACCATTATCCTATCGATCCTAATTATTGTGTGTGCATACAAGTGGTGGTCGCGCTACCTGGCGGCAGCGACGCTGTTCTCTATTTGGAAGTCCAGGGGATATGATCCGCCAACTGACGAGGAAGTGCGGACACATACCACTAGGATCATTTACAAGATGTTCGGGGTTAAGAGGAAAACTGTTTTTTGATTAATTCCACAACTACCTTTGCAGAGATTTGTACAAAAGAGTCCAGCGAAGTGACGCCTACTTTTTCTGCGATTTTCTTGATACCTTCCCAGATATTGTCCTTTCGAATGTTTCCCAGAAACTCATGCCCCTTGTATGTTAGGGAGTTGACGGACGCTACCTGTGGCGCAGGAAAACCGGAAAGGGATACCGTTGATATGTCAAGGTAGTCGCCGTCCCCCAGGATGAGACAGGTGTATTCAATCTGATCTACAGAATACTGGGGCAATTCTGAATGAAGTTTATCAGGTGTAGTTGTTTCCCCGTAATCCATCGACTCCACGGCCGTAAGAATTGAACGGACACAGTCTGGATCAAGTTTCATAATGGCAACCACCTTTCAGCGACATCTAAAAATTAAACTTAACCAGAGAAGGGAGGTCCAATTCATGGGTATTCTGTGGCGTGAGAAACGGGAGCCACCGCTGGGAACGATGCAAATTACAGATATGGCAAGTGTCAGCGGAGATATTGCGGTGATTCGTAAGATGCTTGCCAGAGCGTTGGGCGTGCATGAATTCACCGGCGAGCCCGTTTCCGAAACATCAAAACATCCTGGTGCATCAGCTCCTCCAACGCACCGGCAAGTTCATCTAGTTCCTTTGCGTCCCGTTGGCCGGTACGTGACCGCTCGATCGCTTTGCGATGGAGCACCTGGATGCCCTTTGCGATGTCCTCGGAGGAATAGAGAACGGCGTTATATACGGCTATGGCAAATTGATCCCGGGCCTCATCTGTAGGGGCGTAGACAAATTTCGTGAACGCCGTCCAAAATTGCTCATATGAGGCGGTCATGCGTGAGAAATATGCGCTGGAGAGTGCGGTGTCTCGTTCTTGTATCTTGTTAAAGATCAGCCCAAGTACCGCAACCAGGGCAATGATGTCAGTCAAGTTCGAAAGAAGGGCCTGTCCGATCATGCCCAGCAGTTCAAGCACGACAAATCCACCTCCGTTCATATCAGAAATTTGAAGAAATGATACCTGAAACGTAAACAGAGAGGGGAGATCGCATGGAACACAGGCAGTCTACAACAGCACGGGAAGCTGCGTTGTATGCAGCCATTAACGCTGGGATGCTGCGGGAGATAGACGGCGGCTATGACCTGGATCAGTTCCATCGGTTTTGGGCCGATTATCAGGAGGGCTTAGCCGATCAGCGACTGCAGCAGGCCTATGACCTCGCTGGAATGCTCCACCAGGAGCGTAAGGAGAGAGCCGGTGACCGCACCTATTACCGCAGAAAGTACCGAAACCTTTTGGTCAGTGCGCTTGTCGGCGCGCTGCTGGGCTCGATCCTGACGATCCTGCGCCTGGCGCTCTAGGTATGCCCGGCCTGAACGGAGAGGTGGTGACACAATGAGAATGTCATATCGCATACAAGAGCCGGATGAGCAGGTAAAGGCTCTTGCAGGAAACCTTGTCCAGATCATTCTGGACAGCGGCTGCACCTATCAAAGGGCAGAGGACGCATTGACTGAGGCACAGAGGATGCTGCTGGAGCTGACGGTTCCCTCCCTTAGACGGTAGCTTCGCGCAGACGTTTCAGGACGGCATCTTGTAGTAATTCCAGCTCCTCCTCCAGCTCAACTCTGGCTTTAGGGGGGAGCGTGCTGATAAGATCTGCAGTCCGGCTTTGATAGACCGTAAAAAAGCGGTGCACATCCTGAACGAGTTTTGTGTCCATAATTGTCTCTCACTTCCAAGATCAGAGAATGGTATGTGTTCTCCATTTTACCATGCTTACATTCTGTAAGCAACACCCAAAAGAGAGGAGGTGTGAATATGTCGTATGTACTGCGGCTTCGGGAGTATCGGGACATGAGGGGGCTTTCCCAGCGGGAATTGGCTGACCGGATCGGTGTTTCGAATGCATCGGTGGCTCAGTGGGAGCTGGGGACGAGAAAGCCCTCCTTTGGCAATCTGATGGCCCTGTGCGATTTCTTCGGCTGCACCGCCGCTCAGCTGCTGGGCCAGGACGGGCAAGTCCCCGACAGTTTCCCTGATACCATCTTATCCCAGCAAGGAGGTGATTGCCATGCAAGGCGATTGCAGCATTTACCAGCAGGCCCGCAAGGCCAGGGACCTGACCCGGGAGGAGGAGGTTACCCTCCCGCGCAGCGCAGTTGTCTGCGCCGCTAGGAATTACGTCGCGGCCCATGAAAGCGCTGTCAGCGGAGTCCCGGTGGACTTTGGTTCGCCTTGCAGAGCATGTGAATACCTGGACAGCTGCCAGGGGGACTGGATAAAAATAGCGGCCCCTGTATTCGAGGCCGCCAAGGTGTTCCCTCAGGTGTACCGTGAGGACTAATTGTTTGCGAGACGAAGCAGTGGACAGGAACGACCATCTGCTCCGCGGTGAGAACATCCATGTTCCTGTGCGTATCGGCATGTGTATGACACTAATCTTTGGCTTGCCGGGCTGCCACCCGCAAGCTGAATTCGCTGATAGGTTGCCGATATGCTCTGCTGTCCATCTGATTCAGGACAGTATCCAGTCACAGTTTTCTGCATAAATCCACCCCCTTTCTCTGACTTGATCTTATCACAAAGTCAACGACTGGGGAATAAGGAGGTGATTACCATGAACGGCGATTGCAGCATTTACCAGCAGGCCCGCAAGGCCAGGGGCTTGACCCAGGAGGCGGCGGCGGAGCTGCTGGACATCTCAGTCCGGACGCTGGCGGGGTATGAGACAGGGGAGCGGCTCCCCGGGGACGACACGGTGGAGCGGATGGCGGCAGTTTACGGCGCCCCCATGCTGGTCTATCAGCATGTAAGGGTAGCAAATGCCCTGGCCGGTAAAATCATCCCGCCCATGGAGGAGCGGAGCCTGATCGAGTTGACCTTGCGGTTGTTCAACCGGATCCGCCGCTTCTCCCAGAACAAGAGCCTGGAACGGTTGATGGAGATCGCGGAGGATAACCGGATCGACGGGACGGAACAGGCGGATTTCCAGGCCATCCTGCTGGAGATCCAGGGTCTGGTGCAGTACGGGATGGAGCTGGGCGCCTACTACGGCGCAAAAAAATAGCCGCCCCCACATAGGGGACAGGCCGGATGGAATAGGGTTTGGGGGAGGTGGTCACGTGGGCCGGATCGAATATTTTGAGCATTCAAACATGAAATGCTGCCGGAAAGAGGTGGATGGATGGCCCCCGGTAGAGATGACTGTCCAACATACCCTGTCCTATTACAGCGACCCGCCGGTGCCCAGAGAGGGCCGTCGGTGGAAGGGCCGGCACATCCTGATCCTGGGGGATAAGGAGTATGACGTGGATTGCTCCCTGCTGGGAGACCGTGGCCCGAAGATCGGGATCTCTGTCACCATGGAGGAGCACCGGGAAGTCCCGCTTACCCAAGCCCAGTGGGACAGCATCAACCAGCGCGTGAATGAGGCGGCAGTGGCCGCCCTGGTACACGCCGGAATTTGGAAAGGAGGATATTCGTGAATGTACTTAGGGCGGGCCGGGCGCAGCTGTGGCAGCTGGTGCGGGCCCACAATGGACAGCCCCCGGCCTACGAAGAGACCTGGATGCGAGTAGATCGGGAGAGAGGGGCATACACCCTGGAATGGATCGGCGGCTGGGCCAGACTGGCTATGCTGCGGGACAGGCCGGTGCTGATCACGCCGGAGCTGACAGTGGTACTGGAGCCGGCGGAGCTCCGGGAGCGCCGGATGATGAGGAGGGGAACAGACTATGTGGGAGAAATTGCGGCGGAGGTACCCGAAGCTGTACGAGGCGGTGGAATGGGGATTCTGCGGGCTGTCTGTGGTGACCTTCTTGCTGGCGCTGGCTGTCTATTTGAGGCAATAAAAAACCCGGGCGGCAGTGGGGACTACCAACCCGGGCTGAGCCAAAAGGCTCACACGAGAACATCTGTAGTATAGCACATATGCGGGCAGTTTACAAGGGGGTGAGGCAATATGAGTGAGCAAAAAATCAGATCTGGCCGAAAGCAGGGGTTTGTTGTCCTGATGCGGGGCGTGGCCCAGGATCAGAGACTGAGCCTGGAGGCCCGGGGCCTGTTTGCGCTGATGGTCTCTCTCCCGGAGGGGTGGGAGTTTACCGTGTCCGGGCTGGCTGGGAAGGCCGGCTGCGGAAAGGATAAGGTGCGCCGTCTGCTGGGGGAACTGCAGGACGTAGGCTACCTGATCCGGGAACAATCCCACGACTCCGGCGGCAAGTTTGGCGGGAACATTTATGTCCTGCAGGATGAAGCACCGTTGTCCGGAAACCCCGACAACGGTGAGACCGAAAAAGCCACCGTTGTCCGGAAACACCGTCAACGGGAAAAACCGTCAACGGAAAAACCGTTGACGGGAATCCCGACACAAAATAATAAAGATATAAAGAATATAGATATATATAATACCCCCTATAGTCCCCCAAAGGGGGCCAGACGGCGCAGCAAGTACGACCTGGCCGAGGATGCAAAGCCCATTCTCCGGGCTTACGTCGGAGAGGACAGGCAGCTGGCTGCCGCCCTGGGGGCGTTCATCGAGGTGCGCGTTCAGCTTAGGGCTATCAACTCCGCCAAGGCGGTGCAGCTGCTGCTGGGCAAGCTGGACAAGCTGTCCGGCGGAGACCGCCAGATGAAGCTGCAGCTGCTGGCCCAGTCTGTGGAGAGTAGCTGGAAGGGCCTGTTCCCCCTGAAGGGTGGACAAGCTGCTGCTCCCTCTGCCGCGCCGGCCAGGGTGGAGGAGGAGGGAGGTACTTACCTGCTATGACCAGTCAGAGGCTGACAGGGCAGTGGGGGGTGCTGGGTTCCCTGCTGATCGACGCCCCCCATGTGGCGGGGATGGTATTTCACGGTACCCGGGAGGAGGACTTCACCGGCGAACTGAAAACCGTATACCAGGCTGCCCGGCGGCTGTTTCTGGCCGGCAGGCCTATTGATGCCGTAACCGTTGGGGCCCAGCTGGGGCCGGAGTATAGCCAGACTCTCATCCAGCTGATGGACTACACATCCACAGCCGCCAACGTGGAAGAGTATATCAACCTTACGGTGGAGGAGGCCCGGAAGGCCAGGGTCCAGAGCTTGGCCCTTTCCATGCAGCAGGCGGCAGGCCTGGAAGATTGCCAGGCAATCCTGGCAGAGATGGGCCAGGTGCTGGCCAGCCGCAGCGATGTGCGGAGAATGACGCTGGAGGAGGGCTTCCGGGATTTTTACGACCGCCAGGTGAAAGAGCCAAAGCTGATCCCCTGGGGTTTTGAAAGCCTGGACGAGGTGTGTCGGGTGGAACTGGGCGGGGACTTTTTTATCCTGGGCGGCTACCCGTCTGCAGGTAAAACCGCACTGTCCCTCCAGCTGGCCTGGAATCAGGCCAAAGATTACCGTGTGGGTTACTTCTCCCTGGAGACCAAGCCGGAAAAAATCATTGACCGCCTGGTGGCGGCAGTGTGCAATGTGAATTTCTCCAGGATCAAGGGCCACACCCTGACGGATGAGGATTGGGATGCCTGCGGCGCATTGTCTGATAGATTTGTGGGCCGGAAGATGGAGGTCATCCAGGCCGGAGGCCTGTCTGTGACCGACATTAGATCTATGTCTTTGGCCGGGCGGTACGACGTGATCTATGTGGACTACCTGCAGCTGATCGCTCCGGATGATCGCAAGAGATCGGCGGTGGAACAGATCAGCCAGATCTCCGTGGATCTGCATACCATGGCCCAGACCACCGGGATCACGATTGTAGCACTGTCACAGCTTACCAGGCCGGACAAAACAAGCGGAGGATCTGAAAAGGCCCCCGGGATGCATTCTCTGCGGCAGTCCGGACAGATCGAACAGGACGCCGACGGGATACTGCTGCTGTACAACGAGGTTCCGGATGATCCGAAGAGCCGCCGCTGCCTGAAGGTGGCGAAAAACAAGGACGGGGTGTCGGGTGGTATTCTGTATCTGGTGCTGGACGGCGCCCACCAGAGATTCAGGCTAAGCGCATCCCAGCAGCCCACCCTGGCACGCCGGACGCCCAACCAGCAGACCACACTGTTTGAGCTGCCGGCAGACACGCCGCTGCCGTTCTGAGGGGGTGAGGAAGTGCAGATTGGCGATAAGGTGCGGGTGATCCCGGATTTTGTGCTGCACTATGGGATTGACGAGGGCAGGCAGGACGTCCGGTCTATGGTCGGGACGGTGATTCACATCAACCGGGCCCACCGGCACTACACCCTGGAATTTGACGTCCACGGGCACAAGATCCGGGAGACCTTCAAGGAGATGCCCGGAAAAATCTGAGAAAGAAGGCTTTTACATGAGAACGATTGCAATCATCAACATGAAGGGCGGTGTGGGGAAAACCGTCACCACCATTCAGCTTGCCAGCATCCTGGCGAATTTGTACGGGAAAAGCGTGGCCCTGGTGGACTGCGACGGCCAGTGCAATCTCACCCGGTTTTACATGCCGGACTACCAGGACGGGGACGACCTGAGTGTGGCGGACGTGCTGGAGAACGGCGGGGAATGCTGTTGGTCGGACAATATGCAGCTGGTACGGCCCAGGATACAGCTGCTGCCGGCCAGCGCCTCCCTCTATCGGATGGATCTGACGGCTCTCCAGGGAAATCATACAGGAATCTGCGCGCTGAAAGGGTTTGTGGAGGCCATGGCGGAGGATGGCGAGGTGGACACAGTGCTTTTCGACTGCCCGCCGGGCTTTACGGCGGCCAGCACTGCCGCCCTGATGGCTGCCAGAGAGCTGATCATCCCCGTCATGATGGACGGCTTCTCCCTGGAGGGAATGTCGGAAATGGTGCGCCAGGTGGAGTCAATGCGCCAGGTCAACCCCAACCTACGGGTGGCCGGTGTGCTGATCACCCAGTGGCACAAGTCTCCCGCCGTAGAACAGGGGGAGCGAATGCTCCGGCAGCTGGGAGGCCTGCCCATTTTCCGCCAGGTGATCCGCCGGACGGACAAGGTGCCGGAGAGTACCTTTGTCAAGAAACCGGTGATGGACTACAGCTGGCGATCCGCCGCCAGCTATGACTATCGGGCGCTGGCCCAGGAACTATTTGGGCCGTGGGAGGAGGCGGAAAATCATGCCGTTTGAAATCGGAGAATTTGCCAAGCGGCTGAGCGGTGTCCAAATTGAACACCGGGAGCAGATTGAGTACATCGACATTGACCGGATCGACGATGACCCGAGAAATTTTTACGAGCTCTCCGGCCTGGATGAGCTGGCGGCCAATATCGAGCTGTTGGGTCTGCAGCAGCCTATCCGTGTGCGGGATGGGGACGGGGATCACGTAGTAATCGTCTCCGGCCATCGGCGCCGGGCGGCCATTCGCAAACTGGTGCAGGACGGCCGGAATGATTTGCGGGAGGTACCCTGCATCCGGGAGGCCCAGGCTGATAGCCCGGCTATGCAGGAGCTGAAGCTGATCTACGCCAATTCCTCCACCCGGGAGCTGACCACGGCGGAAAAGGCAAAACAGATCGAGCGGACAGAGCTGCTGCTGTACCAGCTCCAGGAGGAGGGCGTGGAATTCCCCGGCCGGATGCGGGATCATGTGGCGGAGGTGTGCAAGGTCTCCGGGGCCAAGGTGGCCCGGCTGAAGGTGATTCAGGCGAAGCTGATCCCGGAATGGGCGGTGCTCTTCCAGGCGGACAAGCTGCCGGAGCAGACGGCTTATGCTATCGCCCGGATGCCGGAAGATCTTCAGCGGCGGCTGAAAAAAGTGTGTCCCAGCCCGCCGGTGGGCTACGCAGCGGAGAGGATTCTCTCCCTTTGGGAGTCTGGGACGACCTGGGAGCCGGACATGACCTGCCCGGATGGGCGTCCTTGTAAACGTGGGGATGCGTTCCTCCGCCATGATGTGGAGCACAGCTGTGATGTCTGCAAAGGGCAGAAATGCTGCATGGAGTGCAAGGAGGCAAAGTCGGAGTATTACGCCTGTGATCGGATGTGCAGCAAGGCCCAGGCCCTGCGGAAGGAAAAGCGGGATGAGCGGGCGGAAGCGGCGGAAGACGAAAAGGCGAAGCGGCAAGTCAAGATTAAGCAGGAGATCCAGGCCAGTGCTGCACGCTTGCTCCAGGCGGCCGATGCGGCCGGGTTGGATGATTCGGTTATTATCCCATTTGGGAGCTATCGCCCTGAGATCAGCGTCCAACAACTTCGGGCTTATGCTGCTGGGGATTTTGGAGATCGTTACTTTTACGGTAATGATTTGTCGTCTAGCGATTTTGATTTAATTGCCAAAATTTCAAGGTGTCTTAAATGCTCTAGCGATTACATCTTAGGCCTCAGTGATAATTTGGGTGGGTGGCATTGGTGGCCGGAAGCACCGAAAAAAAGTGGATTCTACTGGGTTGTTACTGGCCCCCTGCACGGGGGTGGAAGCCTCTACTGGTGGAATCAGAATCAGGGTTACTGGGAGGCATCAGAATTTGCGCTGGATGTCAATATCTCACCGGTTTTATGGATGGAATGTCCGGAACTCCCAGAGGCTATGGCATGGGTGAGGGAGCCTGTTTGAAGGAAGTGACGAAATGCTGAATAAAATCATCCTGATGGGCCGATTGGCCCGAGACCCAGAGGTCAGATTCACGCAGTCAGGGAAGCCGGTGGCTTCCCTGACTCTGGCCGTCGATCGTGACTATAAGGGAGCAGGCGGAGAGCGTGGTGTGGACTGGGTCGATGTAGTGGCCTGGGACGCAAAGGCAAAATTTGTGAGAGATTACTTTACCAAAGGCCAGACAGCTGTGGTGGAGGGTCGGCTTCAGATCCGGGACTGGACGGACGCCGACGGGCATAAGCGCCGCACTGCTGAGGTAGTGGCTGAACAGATCTATTTTGCCGGGCCCAAGGGCACCAGAGCGGGGGACGGTGAGCTGCCTCAGACCGCAGCTCAGCCAGGACAGTTTACCGAGATCGACGATAATGAGCCGCTGCCGTTCGATACTGCACGCTAGTTTTGAAAATTCCGGCCCTCTGCCGGGCGATCGTACACGCCCTGCTTTTGCCTTTGACTTGCCGGGTGCAAATCCTACTGTTGTGGATTTGCGCCCGGCAGAGGGCCGGAACAGAGAGGAGAGTTGACCGATGACCTATCGAGAGGCGATGGAGTATCTCACTCCCATCGCCAACAACGCAGCGCTGCCCAGCTACCGGGAGGCGCTGATCACTGCCATCAACGCCCTGGAGGTGGCGGAGCGAGTGCGGGAGAAGGTGGAAGAACTCCACCGCCCCGACCGGGACACCGCCAAAAGGGCAAGGGCCCGGGTGGAGAAGTGGATCGAACGCTGCCAACGGGGTATGGACGCCGCCCAGGGCCGTAATGACTGGCCCACGGTGGAGGGCTGCCGGCAAAAGCTGCTGGAGCTGGAGTTTATCCGGAAAAAACTGGAGGGGGGACAAGGCGAATGGGCACATTGACCTATAAAAACCCGGACGGGACCTGGGGTCTGAAGGGGGTGGACTGGAAGGCCATGACCCACCTGCCGCCCCAAGTTTACGGGGCGCTGTGTAAACTGAAAGACCTGGAGCATCCCTATGAGGGCGAGGGGGGCGACGCTAAAAAGAAGGAAGGGGTTGATATGGGATGGATCAGAAATCGGTTTTGTCAGGTGCGATGATCCTTGTGGTCAGGTCGCCAGCGGGCAGTATGGAGGATCTAACGAAAATCCGGGATTATGTGGTGGAATCCTTGGGCGTAGGCGTCCTGGTGCTCCCAGCGGATATGTCGTACAAGCTGGAGCAAATGCCGTTGGCCGGTGTCCAAATCGAACACAGCGAAGAAAATGACATCGTCCCGAAGATTACTGCAGCGGAAGAAAAGCGGATGATCCTGAAAAACCTAAAAGCATACCGCGAGAGACACGGTCTGGGCTCCTACGCTGCGTTAGTAAACGAATTTGGCGGCGGCGGTCGGATTTTTACGGTGGAAACGCTGAGGGGTGTGGCAGATGGCTCCCTGAAGCTGCCTATTGAAGACTGGCGGGCAATCGGGACGGCATTGAATAAGGCGGTGGCAGCGGATGAGTAAGACCCTGCGCCGGATCCGGGCCGGGCGGGTAGTCACGGCGGTGGTTTATACCATGCCGTCTGCCGGGGACGCTCCAAAGGCACGGCGGCAAAAGATGAAGGCCAGCACCGCTGCCCGGGAGCGTCTGAACGCCCGGACATCGTTCCAAAAGCTGGAGCGCACGCTGGCAGCAAATTTTGATAATGGCGATCTGTTTGTGGCCCTGACCTATGACGATAAACACCTGCCGGACAGCCGTGACAAGGCCGTCCGGCGTATCCGCTCTTTTTTGGCCAAATTGAAAGCGGCGCGTAAAGCGCGGGGTGAGGGGCTGCGGTATATCTATGTGACCGAGGGCTGTCACCCGGGCGGCCGCCTCCACCACCACTTGGTGCTGGATAGTACCGGGGCCGACCTGGAGGAGATCCGGCGGCTTTGGATCTACGGCGATGATGTGGAGGTGCAGAGGCTGACCTTCCACCAGGGCTATACTTATGAGGATCTGGCCAGCTATCTCACAAAAGAGCCGCGGGAGTGGGGCCACCCTCAGGTGGGGGAGCGCACCTGGACACCGTCTCTGGGACTGGCCAGGCCGGAGCCGGAGACAGAGACCGTGCCGGACTACCTTACTCTGACAGCTCCGCCGGATGCGGTGGTGCTGGCCCGGGAGGGGCCGGTGGTCAATGGGTACGGAGAATTTACCTGGATCAAGTACATGCTGCCCTATCAGCCGCGGCAGCGGCGGCGAGTGCGGCGCAGGCGGAAGCGAGAATAGGACTTTCTATTCTTTCTGGCTTGGGGGTAACTATATCTTCTTAGTTTTTCAAAAGAAAGTGGGCAAAAAAGTTGAAAACTCCAACGGCATATGCTAAAATAATCGTAAAGAACGGACGCTATGTCTGTCCTAATTGCAAGCAGCTGACCAACCAGAAGGCGGACGCTGAGACCGATGCCTCAAATCTGATCCTCTGGTGCCGAAGCTGCAAGGCAGAATTTCGAGTAAATATCCAACGTGGCCAGTGCTTCGTAGTAAGCCGGTGCCGATAACTTCCCGAGATTGCGGGGGGTGTCGGCACCGGCTTTTTGTTTTGCCCGGAGGTGATAGCCCGTGGCCGTCAAGCCGCTCCGGCCCTGCCGGAAACCGGGATGCAGCGCCCTGACCAGGGAGGGGTACTGTCCGGCACACAAGCCAAAGAAAGCGCCCCGCCGGGAGTCGGCCCAGTGGCATGACTGGTACTCCCTGGACGTCTGGACGGATGAACTCCGCCCGGCGCAGCTGCTCCGCCAGCCGTTCTGTGCGGAGTGCGCCCGGCGGGGCGTCCGCACTTGGGCTACGGTGGTGGATCACATCACGCCCCACCGTGGGGACTGGGCGCTGTTCATCGACTCCCGCAACCACCAGAGCCTGTGCGCCCGCTGTCACAACCGGAAAACGGCCCTGGAAATGGCCGAAAGACGGCGCAAATCATGATCCGCTGGAGGGCATTACGGCCGGATGCTTGGGCGCAGGCGGGCACGGGCACGCTCATCCGGGCGCGCAGGGCAGGCCATAGGCCTGCGTACTCCTCCTCCCGGGGCAAATAAGTTTACCTCTGAGCCATGCAAGACCGCAGGCCTCCCTCCATGGGGGATTTTTTCCCCATGGGGAGGTTGGGGGCGGAGATTGGAGGCTTGACCTATGGACGGGGATTATGGGCGGAGGCGGCGAAGATTGAGCCAGAGAACAGGAAAACAATCACCGATGCGAGAAAGGAGGCGGCCGGAATGCCGGGCCCCAGACAGAAATTGAGCGTGCTGGAGGGCAGAGGGAAAAAGCACCTGTCCAAAAGCGAGAAGGCCCAGCGGGCCGCCCAGGAGGTGGCGCTGCCCAAGCCGGCCAGGATGCGGGTGCCCAAGTGGCTGCCGGAGTATCTGAAGGCGGACTTTCGGGCCCTGGCCAAGGAGCTGCTGGACGCCGATATGGGCGCCGCTCAGCTGGATCGGGACACGCTGGGCCGGTATCTTGTGGCCCAGCGCCAGTTCACCGCCGCCATGTGCATGGTTCAAGACGCCCTGGATCAACAGGATGCGGAGCTGGCAGGCAAGTGGACAAAGGCCCAGGACGCCTACTTCAAGCAGGCCAGGGCTTGCGCCAACGACCTGGGCATGACCATTACCAGCCGGTGCCGCCTGGTGCTGCCGGACAGTGGTAAGCGGCAGGAGGAGAACCCCTTCGAGCGGATGATGCGGGAGCGTGAGCGCCGTGCCTGAACGGATTGAGGGCTGGCCTGTCCCTGTGGTAGAGCCGGAGGACGATACCGCCCTACGGTTCAGCCAGCAGGCGGTCCAGGATGTGGAGGACTTCTTCTCTCTGCTGTGTTTCGGCCAGAATGAGTGGGCGGGCAAGCCCTTTGTGCTGGCGGACTGGGAGCTGGAGGCCATCCGGCAGTTTTACGGCGTGCTGCAGCAGGATGAGGACGGCAGCTGGGTGCGATACCGGCGCTTTCTCTACGAGGAGATCCCCAAGAAAAACGGCAAGAGCGAATTTGCCGCCGGGCTGGGTCTGTACCATCTGCTGATGGATGGGGAGGCCAGGGCCCAGGTTGGTATCTTTGCTGCCGATCGGGCCAACGCCGACATCATCTATCAGTGCGCCAAATACATGGTGGAACACACCGCCCTGAGTCAGCCGGAAGGCAATCCCCTGGTGTACTGCCGGGACAGTGTGCGGGAGATTCGCAGCCGGATGGGCGGTGTGATGAAGGTTTACTCCGCAGATGCCGACACCAAACACGGGTATTCCTTTTCCGCCATCATCATTGATGAGCTGCACGCCCAGCCAAACCGGCGGCTGTGGGATGTGCTCACCGCCGGATCGGATGCCGCCCGGCGGCAGCAGGCGGTGATCGTGCTGACCACCGCCGGGGACGATCCGGACCGGAAGAGCATCGGCTGGGAGATCCATGAAAAATGCCGCCGGATCCTGGCCTGGAGGAGGGGAGAGCCGGAGCGGGAACTGGACACAGACGACCCGGCCTGGTGCCCCATCATGTATGGCATATCCGTCCTTACGGGAGACGATCCGGACAGGATCGCCGCCCTGGACATCTGGGATGAGGCAGTATGGAGGGCCTGCAATCCCGCCCTGGGCAGCAACCTGAGCCTGCGGAAGTTCCGGGCGGAGGCTCGGGCGGCCAGGCAGAGCGAAGCGGCGGAGCGGCTGTTCCGCTGGCTGCGGCTGAACCAGTGGATCGCCACCCAGGCGGTGGGCTGGGTACCTTTAGGCATCTACGACAAGACCCAGTACAGCCGGCCGGAGTGGCAGGGGATGAACGTGATGGCCCGCCGCCAGGCTATCCGGGACATGCTGGCTGGGAAAACGTGCTATGGCGGCCTGGACTTGTCCACAACCACCGACCTCACCGCCCTGACCCTGGTGTTCCCGCCCCAGGAGGGCCTGGACACCTGGGTGGCCCTGTTCTGGGCCTGGCGGCCGGAGGATGGCGCGGTGGAGGCGGAACAGCGGGATCATGTCCCATACCGGGACTGGGCCAGGGCGGAGTTTATCACCCTGTGCCCCGGAGATATGGTGGACTTCTCCATGGTGGAGGAGACCGTCCTGTGGTGCCGGGATGTGTTCGAATTGGACACCCTGGGGGTTGACCCATACATGAGCCGCACCCTCACCCCCCGGCTGATGGAAGCGGGGGTGCCGGTGATCGAGATCCCCCAGACCATGAAGGAGATGTCCCCCGCCATGAAGGAGCTGGAGCGGCTGCTGCGGAGCCGGGAGATGCTCCATGAACACAACACAGCCGGCCGGTGGTGCTTCGGCAACGTGCGCTGCGCCGTGGATGGAAACGAAAACGTGAAGCCCATGAAGAACAAATCCATTGGGCGGATTGATATGACGGTGGCCTGGATTATCGCCATAGCCGTGGCCATGCTCCGGCGCACCCAGCCGGAGGGCCTGGCGGAGGCCCTGGCAAGTCCGGGATTCACACTGTAGCGGTGTCCGATTTGGACACCGGGGGAGGAGACGACATGAAGAACCTGAAGACGGCGGTGGCTGCCTACGCCACAGAGCTGGCCATGGGGCTTGGGGCCGGACTGGTGAGCCTGGGGGTGGGGATGTATTCCCTTCCGGCCGGGCTGATCGCCGCCGGCGGATTTATCCTGGCCGGGGCTGTGCTGGCCTGCATGGGAGGAGGGGGTAAGCATTGAGCATCAAAGACGGCCTGCGGGCGGTGGCACGATCCCCCTCCCGGCCGATAACCAACGCCATCACCGTGGAGACGCTGGCCGCTGCTGGTCATACGGTGACCGGAGAGGAGGCGGGGGAGACCTACGCCAGAAAGCTGTCCGCGGTGGATCGGTGCATCGAGATCCTGTCCGACTCCATGGCAAAGCTGCCCACCTACTGCGTGGATCGGGTCAGCCGGGAGCGGGTGGAGCTGCCTATCCTGACGCTGCTCAATGTGCGGCCCAATGAGGCCATGACCCCGGCGGTGCGGAAAAAGCTGCTGGAAAGCAGCCGGTTGACCCAGGGGAACGCCTATGACTGGGTGATCCGGGATACCTATACCGCGGAGGTGCGGGAGCTGATCCCTATCCCCGGACATTTGGTGCAGCCGGTGCGGGACATCATGGGCCACGTCTACTATCGGGTGACCAACCCCTACAGCGGGGAGGCCTTTGTCCTTTCCGGACCGGACATCTGCCATTACCGGGGCGCTACCCGGGACGGGCTGACCGGGATGGGCGTGCTCCGCCGGGCCAGTGAGGTCATCACCGTTGCCCGGGCCAGGCAGCAGCACGACCTGAGCTATTACGAACACGGGGGCCAGCCCTCCGGTGTGCTGAGAACCGACGCCGACCTGAGAGGCTACGCCAAAGACGAGAGCGGGGCCGTCCTGCGCCGGGCGGACGGGAGCGCTGTTACCCTGAAGGACAGACTGCGGGAAGAATGGGAGCGGGTACATGCCGGCCCCACCAACGCCAACCGTCTGGCCATTTTGGACTGCGGGCTGGAGTATAAGGCCATCTCAGTATCCAATCGGGACGCCCAGTTCATTGAGAGCCAGGAGGTGGCCATCCGGGATATTGCCCGGTACTTCGGCGTCCCCCTCTACAAGCTGCAGGAAGGGAAGCAGAGCTACAACTCCAACGAACAGAACGCCATCGAGTATGTGGTGGGTACCCTGCACCCCATTGTCACCCAGTACGAGGAGGAACAGACCTACCGGCTGCTGTTCAGCGACCAGGTGGCCAGCGGGTTGGAGCTGCGGATCAACATGATGGCGGAGCTGCGGGGGGACAATGCCGCCCGGTCTGCCTGGTACAAAAACATGCGGGAGATCGGGGTGTTTTCCGTCAACGACATTAACCGCCTGGAGGATCTTCCCGATGTGGAGGGCGGGGACGAGCGCCTGGCCTCTCTGAACTATGTACCCCTCTCCCTGTGGAGGGATTTGAGCGTAAATCGGAATGGAGGTGAGAGACAGTGAGAGTGACCCTGAATGGGATTGTTTCGGCAGATGATGACAAGTGGGTGTATGAGTGGTTTGGCTATACCGCCTTCTCCCCCCAGCAGGTGCGGGACGCCATCGCGGAGAATCCGGAGGGGGAGGAACTGGTGCTGGAGATCAACAGCCCTGGCGGATCGGTGTTTGCGGGGGCGGAGATCTACAGTGTGCTGCGTGCCTGCAGCGCCCCCACCCGGGCGGAGATCCAGAGCCTGGCGGCCAGCGCGGCCAGCTATCTGTGCCTGGGCTGTGACACGGTGGCCATCTCTCCGGTGGCCCAGATGATGATTCATCTGCCCACCACGGGAACCCAGGGAGACCGGACGGCCCACCAGCGGAGCATCCAGATGCTGGACACCACCCGGGAGGCCATCCTCAATGCCTATGAGCTGAAGGCGGGGGTGAAGAGCGACCGGCCCAGCCTGCGGCGGATGATGAGTGCGGAGACCTGGCTCAGCGCCCAGGACGCCATGGGGCTGGGGCTGGCGGATGAAATTCTGGGCCAGGATGGCGACAGCCCCAGCCCCGGCAGCCTGGTCAATGCGTTCGGACTGCCGGACATTGACGCTCTGAGGGCGGCCTATGAGCGGGCCAACCCTGCCGCTCAGCAGGGACAGAACCACACCACCCCGGACTGGCGGATCTCCGCCCGTCTGGAACTGGAAAAACACAGATTTTGATGGAGGGACGACATGAAAGAGAAACTTTACAACCTGATTCACCAGAGAGGGGCCGCCCTCACCCAGGCAGAGGAGGCCCTGGCCTCCGGCGACCAGGCGGCCTATGACGCCGCCATGGAGAAGATCACCAACCTGAACCGGGAGATCCAGCAGATTCAGGCCCTGGTGGCGGAACAGGATCGCAGAATGATGGAGGCCCCCGCCCCCACCGGCTCTGAGCTGGAGGACATGGCGGCGGAGCGTGTGTCCGCCCTGATGCGGGGAGACAGCGTGACCTTTGACGCCGCCGAGGTGCGCCGGGCCCTGAGCAACCAGACCACTGTGGCCACCGGAACCATTGTACAGCCCACCGGCACCGGCAGCACCATCCACGATCCCCTGGGCAACGTGGTGCCCTCTATTGTGGATCGGGTGCGGGTGATGGATATGACCGGCATGGGGGCCTTCCAGGAGCCCTATGTGATCACGGAGCTGGACGCCAAGGGCGGCAAGGTCGAGACCACCGCCGGTACCTCCCGTACCGCTTCTACCGACCCCACCTTCGGTGTGGCGGAAATCAAACCCTATGAGCTGAGCGTGACCACCTTTGTGGATCGAAACATCAGCCGCCTGAGCCCCGCCAGCTACTACGACAAGATCTACGGCATGGCTATGCGGGCCATGCGCCGGAAGCTGGCTGACCTGATTGTCAACGGCGATGACCCCGCTACCCCCGTTTTTTACGGCATCACCAACGCCAAAAACAAGGCCGCTGCCAGTATTTATGCTGAGGCCGCCCTGGGCAGCGCCATTGACGTCAACACCCTGGACAGCCTGTATTTTGCCTATGGCTCCGATGAGGCCATGGGCGCCGGCGCCCGGCTGCTGCTGACCAAGACCAACCTGAAGACCCTGGGGCAGCTGCGTGGTACCAACGAGAAGCGCCGGCTGCTGGAGATCGCCCCTGACCCCAACAACCCCAACAGCGGTACCATCCGGGACGGCGGTGTGGTGCTGCCCTACGACCTGGTGAAGGCGGTAGGGGACGGCAAGATCCTCTACGGCGATCCCTTTAACTATGAGCTGGGCATCTTCGGCCCCTACACCATCCGCCTGGATGAGTTTGTCAAGGCGGTGGAGCGCATGGTGGCCATCCTGGGCGACGCCTTTGTGGGCGGCAACCTGATTGTGGACAAGGGCTTTGTGGTGGGTACCATCGGAGGCGGCGACTGATCGGAGGTGTGACCTGTGGCCCTGAGTGAGGAGCGGCGGGAGGCACTGCTGGCTTACTGCAAGCTGAGCGACATGGCAGATGATCCGGAGGTGCAGGCACTGATCCCCGTCTATTACGAGGCGGCGGTGAGCTACATGGAACAGGCCGGGGTGGCCCAGCCCCGGGAGGGCACACCCCGGGCCGCCCAGTACGACCTGTGTGTCAACTACTTGGTGCTGGATAGCTACGACCGCCGGAGCATGACGATTACCGGCACGATCGTGACGGATAACCCGTTCTTTCGGCGGCTTATTACCCAACTGAAGCTCTCAGAGCCGGTGTCCAAATTGGACACCGGACCCTGAACCCATAAAAAAACCGCCCCGGCATGAAGCCGGAGCGGCGGGGCGGAGGGGAGAGGGTTACTGGACATTCAGTTCCCGTTTGAGGGCGTTTTGCAGGATGCGGGAGAAGTTCAGGCCCTGTTCTTCCGCCATATGGTTCAGCCAGCTGGGAATGGTAAGGGTTTTCTTTACGGCTTGCGTTTCGTGGCGCTTGCGGTAGGCCAGCTCGTCAAACTCCACCATGGCCACAAAGTCGTTGCCCTCCAGATGGAGGGAGCCGGGCTGAGAGGGGGCGGGGATGGGCTGAGCGGAGGAGAAGTAGTCCTCCAGCACCAGTCCGATGGCGTCCTGGGTCATGGCCACTGCCTCATTCATCGTGTCGCCCTGGGAGAAGCACCCGTCAAGATCCGGGACAAAGGTGGAGAAGCCGGTCTCCTCCGGATGGAAGATGACAGGATAGAAGACCTTTTCCATAGTAAAACCTCCTTTTTGGGGGGCGGGGCTTATTTCAGCCCCGCCTGTTTGAGAATCGCTTGTTCCAGTCCCTTTTTCAATTCCTTGGCATGAACCGGGACGATGGTTTGCTTGCCTGTGGTTTTGTTTCGGTACTTGTGATGGGAGCCGTTTGAATCAATCAACTGGAATCCGTTTGCTTCCAGGAGTTTGATCATCTCCCTGGGTTTCATCGGCATGGAACCACGTCCTTTCTATGGTTCTATTATAACACGTGTTTGTACGTGTGTCAATAGAAATACGTAAAAATACGTATTTCTAAAAGGCGCGTGGGCGTGGCCGGACACGAACAGGCAAGGAAATCTGATGCAAGAGCCGGTGTCCAAATTGGACACCGGAGAGGAGGGATAAGATGGCGGAATCCATTGACGCCGGGACGCTGGATCAGCGGCTGGAGCTGCTGGAGCTGGCGGAGACCAGCCCGGGGGTATTTGAGTGGACAACCACGTGCCGGACCTGGGGACGGGTAACCACCGGGAAAAATGCGGTATTTGCCCCCCACGCCGCCTCCGCCCCAGGGGTGGAGGTGGTCATCCGCCGGCGGGCGCTGGATCTGCACCACGCCCTGAGGTGGCGGGACTGTACCGGAACCCTGTGGCATCTGGCCCCGGCGTCTATCACGCCTATGGGCCGGATGCACCTGGCCGTCCAGGCGGCGACGGTGCGCCCCTGCACCTGCCTGGCCACCAGGACAGAGGACACGGTAGGCCCCGCCGGCCGCCCCACAAAGGCGGAGACCATGCGGGTACAATTCCCGGGGATCCTGTCCCAAAAGTATGCCCGCTATGAGCGGGAGGAAACCCACGACACGGGGCAGATCCGGTATGTGCTGGTGACCCCCAAGGCCATTTCTCTCCAGGCGGGGGATCTGGTGACTGTGGAGGAGGGGCTGGGGCAGGGCGTGTATCACGTGACCGTCGCCCACCCCCTGGATCCCTGGCGGGGAGAGGTTGAAATCAATCGGGCGGAGGATGTGTGAGGAGGATGATCTATGGCATCTAATGCCCTCCATGCCGCAATGTACTGGCGTGATATCTCAATGAATGCAACTTCTGCCACCAAAACGGCAAGTCAGTCTAGGACCGCATCATCCGGACGGACAATGGCGAATGGATATCATGTCTCAAATAGTACAAGCCCGGCGGCAAAGATAAGCTCGGGAGGTGCCCCGAATGTAAAAATTGAAGGGCTAGATCGCATCGCGAAAAGCTGGGACAAGCTGCTGAAGGAATTTCCTGCCAAGCGACGGGAGTTTTTGGAACGAATGGGGCAGCAGCTGCTGGCCGACGTCCGCCGGGAGATCGGCGGGGAGGGAAAGGTGGCCGGATGGCAGGAGAAACACATGGGCAGTCGGGGCGGCTATGTGGCCATACGGGCAGCGGCAAAGACCTATCAGACCACGATGGGCGGCAAACGGTACGCCGTGGGTTATGTGACCAACGCCATTGAAAATGGCCACAGGGTCAGAACCCCGGCCGTCCGGGGGGCGAAGGGATACCGATCCCGGGCAGAAAAGGCCGCCGTTCCCGGACGGTGGTTTTACCAGACCGTCCGGCAGCGGCTGGACGGCCTGGATGACCGGGAGGTGGAGGCCCTGATGGAGCTGATCCAAACGGGATTGGAGGGAAACTTGTGACCTATCAGGATTTGATGGAGGCAATCGCGGAAAAAATCGCCGGGCAATTCCCGGAGCGGATGATCTACCGGGATTTCTGTCCCACGGATTTTCAGCGGCCCTCCTTCTACCTTTACGTGACGCAGGCGGACTATGAGGACGCCAACCTGGGCCTGGTGGAGTGGCATTTTTCGGCGGAGCTGACTTTGTTTGCCGCCACGGACGCCTACGATATCCAGAGTACCGAGGCCCTGCGCCGGGATCAGCTGACTGTGCTGTCCCTGTTCGGCGGCCCCGCCATCCAGGTGGGCGACCGGTTTATCGGCCTGACCGTCCAGGGGACGGCCCCCGGCCCCGGAGAGGCCTATGTAGTGTTCTCCTCCCGGTGGCTGGACGTGCGGCCGGGGATGGAGGCGGGGGAGACGGCTCCCCCCATGAAGCAAATCGAAATGAATTGGAAATGAAAGGATGATGGAAAAATGGCAACCCCTATCGGACTGCCCGGCCTGACCATTCAATTTCAGGCAGCGGCGAAATCGGCGGCCAGCCGGAGCAAGAAAGGCATCGTGGCTGTCTTTGTGCGGGACGCAAAGGCTCAGGGCCTGCACGTGCTGTCCTCCGCTGCCATGATCCCCACGGATCTGGGGGCGGACAACCAGGCCTATCTGCAGCGGGCCTTTACCGGCTCCGACCGGGGCACTCCCAGCAAGGTGGTGGCGGTGGTGATCGGTACCTCTACCGGCGACACCACCGCCCTGGAGGCAGGTCTGAAGCTGGTGGAGACCATGACGGTGGACTATATCGCGCCCCCTCCCGACCTGACCGCCGGGGAGGAAGCGGTGCTGGTGAACTGGGTCAAGAACCGGCGGGACCTGTATTTCACCGAAAAAGTGGTGCTGGCCAACGCTAGCACGCCTCCCGATTACATGGGCGCCGTCAATTTCTGCGAGGAGGACGACACCCTGACCGACGGGAGCAAGACCTACACCGCCGGGGAGTATCTCAGCCGGGTGGCCGGGATTCTGGCTGGTCTGCCGGTGAGCATGAGCGGCACCTACACTGTGCTGCCTGAGCTGACCGCCGTCACCCCCCGCACTCTGGAGGAGCAGGAAGAGGCTATCAACGCCGGCAAGCTGATCCTGACCCATGACGGCCAGCAGGCAAAGATCGTCCGGGCGGTGAACTCCCTGACCACCGTGGCCCCCGGGATGGGGGAGGATTGGCGGAAGATCAAAATTGTGGAGGGGATGGATCTCATCTCCTACTACCTCCGCACCACCATCCAGAATGAGTATGTGGGCCAGTACCCCAACACCTACGAGAATAAGCTGGTGCTGGTGACGGCCATCCAGAGTTATCTCACCTATCTGGAGGGGGCCGGGGTGCTGAACCCCGGAGAATCCTACGCGGAGATCGACCTGGACGCCCAGACAAAGTGGCTGGCGGAGCATGGGGTGGACACCTCCGCCATGACGGATCAGGAGATCAAGGAGTATCAGACCGGAGACTGGGTGGGCATTTCCTGCGGAGGCCGGCTGCTGGACGCTATGGAGAGCTTCTCCCTGAGCGTTTCCTGTCTGTAAGGAGGAATCAGAATGGCAAGAAATATCGACAGCGCCAAGCGGGTGATTAACGGTACCTGGGGCGAGTTGTACCTGGACGGGGAGAAGGTGGCGGAAACCACCGGCTTCCAGGCCAAGATCAGCCAGAGCAAAAGCAAGATCAACCTGTGCGGCCAGTTTATGACCGACCACAAGGCCACCAACGGCGAGGGCTCCGGCAGCATCACCATGTACCACGTGGACAGCGGGATGCTCCAGCGGCTGGAGGGGATGCAGGATGGTGTGGATCGTCGGTTCACCCTGCTTTCCGCACTGAAAGACCCCGACAGCTACGGGGCGGAGAGGATTGCCCTGTATAACGTGAGCTTTGACGATCTGACCCTGGCCGACTGGAAGGCGGCCACGGTGGGACAGATCACCGCAGCGTTCACCTTTACCCGGATGCAGCTGCTGGATGAGATCGAGGTGCAGGGATGAAAAAGGGACAGGTCATCAATTCCCTGCTGGACCTGCCGGAGTTTGAGCCGGAGGAGCGCACCGTCCGCCTGCCCCGGCTGGGGCTGGAGCTGCAGCTGCGGGAGCTGCCTTACGACCGGCTGGTGAAGCTGTGCCGGGAGCGGGAGGCCAACCTGCAGCTGATCCTGGCCGCCACGGTCAACCATCCGGAGCTGAAAGATCCGGCCTGGTATCAGGATCGCATGAACTGCCCCACCCCGGCGGAGGCGCTGAAAAAGGTGCTGCGGAAAGGCGAGGTGGAGAAGATCTGCCGGGCCATTGACCTGCTGCACGGCTATGGCGCCGGATCGGTGATGGCCGTAGAGGAGGACAGCCGCCAGGCCCAGGCCATCGACGCCGCCGTGGAGGAGCTGGAAAAAAACTGACCAGGCGGCCGGATCTGGCGGCGGCCGCCAACCTGCTGGCCCGCTGCGGCGCCCTGCCGGGGGACTTCCTCCGCAGGCCGCCGGGGGAGCGGGCCGTGATCTGTGCGCTGATGATTGACCGCAGCCGCCGGAGAAAGGGGGAGATCTGATGGCCGGCAGAAAAACGGACGCCAGTATTGCGTTTTCCGTGACTGACAACGTGAGCGAGTCAGTCCGGAAAATGCGGTCGGCCATGCTTGAGTTTAAGGACGATGCCGAGGGGCTGCAGCAGCGGCTGGAAACATTGGAAAATGCCCGGCTTCAGCTGAAGAACATTGACCTTACGGACGCACGCCGCCAGTTAGCCCAGGCCAAAAAGGAGCTGGAGGAGCTGGGGGATACGGCCACAGAGGCGGATCGGGAGGCAGCCCGGGCCAACTTTGAAACGGCGTCTAAAAACTATGAAAATATCCGCAACCAGCTGAGCCTGGTGAGCAAGCAGGCCCGGGCCACTACTCAGGATCTGCTGGACAGTACGGGAGCGATCACCAGAGCCGAAAACCGGGCGGGGACAGGAGGCTCCTCTTTGTTGGGGGCGTTGGGTACCGCCGGGCTGCTGGATATGGCGGGAGACGCCGCCCTGGAGATCACCAACGCGGCGGTCTCCTCCGCCCTGGGCAGCAGCGTGGGCGGGATTGCCTCCTCCGCCATCGGCGGAGCTGTGTCCGGGGCGGCTATGGGGTCTCTTCTTGGGCCAACAGGATCTGTGGTTGGTAGCATAATCGGCGGCGGCCTGGGACTTATCCAAGGTGGGACCCAGATGATTCAGGGGATGGATCAGGCATTCATCAACTATTATACCGGGGCGTATGACACGGCATCCGCAGCTACCGACGATAGCCTGAGCAGCGGCGGTGACACCGCCGCCCAGCGGGAGCTGGACGCAATCGCTTTTAATCGGCTGCTGGGAGATGAGGTTGGTGACCAGTTTCTGGCTGATCTACGTCAGACTGCGGCAGATACCCCCATGGAGTACGAGGATCTGACTGGCATTTCCCGCGCCCTGGCTACGGGGTTTGGAGATGCGCCGGACCGGATGCTGGAGCTGATCACGGCCATCGGCGATGCGGGCAGCGCAGTGGGCGTAACCGCTTCCGACATGGAGTATATGGCCCAGGCTATGAGCCGGATGGAGTCCTCCGGCAAAACGACTCTGGAGTATTTGAATATCTTCCAGGATCGCGGTGTGGACGTGATCGAGATGCTGAGCGAGACCATGGGGAAGACCCAGGGTGAGATCTACGACATGATCTCCAAAGGCGAGATCAAGGGGCAGGACGCAGTCGACATTATCCAGCAGGGAATGGTGGATCAGTACAGCGGGGCCATGGAGGCCATGGCCCAGACGTTTCCCGGCCTAACCTCCACGCTGGAGGACGCCATGACGGAGATCAACAACGCCATGGGCGACGCCTACAACGAAAAGTCGAAAGAAGGCCTCCAGGCTGATATTGACGCCTATGGGGGTACACTGGGTGAGGCAATTTCTGAGGCTAACGCCATCATCGGAGAAGGCCGCGCCATTTCGGAAAACCTGGCTCGCCAGTATGACAGGGAGGCTATGGCCGCCCTGACCCAGGGGGCAGAAACCACGGTGTACAGTGAAGGGCAGGCTGCGAAGCTGGAGTCTATGCACAACCAGTACACTGACCTGGTGAACCAGTATCAGACAGCTACCGAGGAGGATAAGGCGGTAATTGCCGCCCAGATCGAGGCCCTGATGGAGGAAGCCCAGGTCATGGCGGATAGCAATTATGACGCCAGCGACATGGCCCAGCAGCTCCATGATGTCAATCTGGATCAGATCACCGCCATCCGTGAGAACACCGCTGCACTGAAAAATGCCCCGTGGATGCAGGAATATGAAACAGAGCAGGCGCAGTCTATCGGTCTGGGCGAGAAGCTGCTGAACGATTTTCTCGAATATGCGCCGTTCATCCATCTGGACTCCCCAGATGAACAATATGACGGTGCACCCCTGACCATTCGGGAGGGTAGAAGCCACGCTTTCGGCCTGTACCGTGTCCCCTATGACAACTACCCCGCCATCCTCCATGAAGATGAGCGTGTACTGACCGCCCGGGAGGCCCGGGAGAGGGACAGCAGCCGTCCCATCCAGATCACCGTCAGCGGCAATACCTTCGGCGCAGATCTGACGGCGGAGGCGGTGGCTGAGGCCCTGGCGGACGCGATTGCCGTCAAACTGGCGGCGGGATATGGAGGTGGATGATGGCGCTGCGGATCATGTCTTTTCTGGAGGAGGCCACCGGCACGGAGCTGGTGCTCCCGGTGACCCCGGCCAGCTACCACTGGCGGCATCTCAGCGCCGTGGAGACGGTGCGGCTGGATCAGGTGGGGGAGATCAATCTACCCGGCGGCATCCGGATGGGGGACTGCACCCTGTCCGACGTGCTGCTGCCCGCCCAGCTGTACCCGTTCTGTGTGCCCGGCGCACGGGCCGCCCCCTATGAATACCTCTACACCCTCCAGACCTGGTGCGACAAGGCGGCCAAGCTCCGCTGGATCGTGTCCGGCACCCCCGTCAATGCGTCGGTGATTCTGGAGGAGGTGAGCCAGGGGGAGCGGGACGGCACCAACGACCTCTACGTGACCATAGTCATGCGCCAGTGGGTGCAGCCCAAGGCTCCGGCCCTGGCCGTGTCCGGCGGCGCCGCCCAGACGGGACGGGACTGCCAGACCGGAACGGCCTCCGCCAAAACCTACACCGTGCAGTCCGGGGACAGCCTGTGGCGGATCGCCGAGCAATTCTACGGGCAGCAAAACGGCAGCTACTATACCAGGATTGCCGCTGCCAATCCCCAGATCACCAACCCAAACCTGATCTATCCCGGCCAGGTGCTCACCATCCCGGCGTTGTCCGATCTGCCGGCAGCCCGGACGGCCAGCACCAGCCAGGCGTTGGCCGACTCCATCGGGACGGTTTGGGATACGGTGAGCCAGTCCTGGAGATTTGCGGGATAGGAGGCGCCCATGGCTGACAGTTATTCTCTCCGCCTGGTGGAGCCGGGTGGCTCCGCTATGCGGGATGTGACCGGGCTGGTACAGTCCATGTCCTGGATCGGAGACATCCGGCAGACTGCCCGGGAGCTGCGCGTCTCCCTGGCAGCTCCCAGGGACGGCAGCGTGGAGCCCCTGCCCCTGGAGGAAGGGGCGGCACTGATCCTATCCGTCGGGGATGAGGTGCGATTCACCGGGCAGCTGCTTACCACCACCACCAGCACCCAGACCCAGGTGGCAGATCTGTCCGCCCTGGACGGCGGGCGGTTCCTGGCGGGCAATCAGGGGTTTTATTCCTTTGCCGGTGTAGCCCCGGAGGCGGCGGCGGCCGCCATTTGCGGGGAATTTGGCATCCCCACCGGCTCGATTGCTGCCGCCGGCGCGGTGGTGAGCCGGAAATACCCCGGCGTGGCCCTGGACAAGATCCTGATGGATCTCTACACCCGGGCGGGGGAACAGACGGGGCGGAGGTTCTTCATCCGCTTCACCGGCCGGGGAGAGCTGGAGGTGCGGGAGAAGCCCACCGCTGCCTCCCTGACCGTCCGGGAGACCATGTCGGTGACCAACACCTGGAGCGTGGAAAACCTGTGCAACCGGGTGGCCATTTATTCCGACACCGGGGCTTTGCTCCGGGTGGTGGAGGACGGGGCCTCCCAGGCCCTCAACGGCCGCCTGCAGCGGGTTTTAACCCAGGGGCAGGGCGAGGATATGTCCAGCGAGGCGGCGGCCGTCCTGGAGGATTATGGGCCGCAGCAAAAGCTGACTGTGGAGCTGCTGGAGCCGCCCCTGTCTCTGATCACCGGGGAAGCGGTGATCCTGCAGGACACCGGCAGCGGGGTAAGCGGCCTTTTCTGGGTGGATGGGGACACACACACCTGGAAAAACGGAAATCACTACGGGAAATTCACCCTGAATTTCCGAAACATCATGGACGAGACCACAGCGGGGAGGGAACTGAAATGAAATCACTGGAGGAGAGCGCCGGCGTCATCCTGGACTCCATGTTCCGGGTGAACGATCGGGGACAGCAGCCCGCCCAGATTGCGATGGGCCAGGTGCTGACCACAGGCAGCCCCCAGGGCTTACGGGTGCGGTGCGGCGGCCTGGAGCTGACGGCACGGGACATCCGGATCAACCCCGCCCTGCTGGCAGGGTATGACTACGGCCTGGGCGGCACGCTCACCGGGACGGACAGTCGGGGCGGCTCTGTTACGGTGGAGGTAGATCCCGGAGATCTGAGCCGCAGTGGCTTTGGCCTGGCTGCAGGGGATCTGGTGGTGCTGGCCACCCAGGATTGGCAGACATTCGCTCTGATCTGTAAGGTGGTGAGCTTATGAGCCTGTTTCCCATGTTCACCGCCGGCCAGGGTGAAACGGCGGCAGGGCTGCCCGTCTATCAGGATGTCAAAATGGACTATGGCAGCGGTACGCCAGTCTGGTCGGGAGGCAGTCCGGTGATGGTCAGCGGCCTGGAGGCGGTGAAGGGATGGGCCTGGCGGTGCATCATGACCGCCCGGTATCGTTACCCCTCCTTTTCCTGGAGCTACGGCTGCGAGCTGGAGGCTCTGGTGGGGCACCCATATACCGCCGACACAAAGCTGGCGGAGGCCCGCCGGTATGTGGAGGAGGCCCTGCTGGTCAGCCCTTACATCCGGGAGGTGCAGGTGACGGACAGCCGGTTTGAGGGAGACACCCTCCACCTGGATGTCCGGATCGCTACCGTCTATGGGGAGGTGGACATGCGTGTTTGAGGATCGCACCACGGAAAATCTGAAGAAAGAAACATTAGCCCAAATCAATGAGGGGCTGGGGGTGTCCACCATGGCAGGCTCCTATGCCGACGGCGTAGTGGGGCCTGTCTGTCAAATGGTCAGCAGCCTGTATAAGGCCCTGCCAGGGGTGCTGTCTATGCTGTTTGTAGATGCCAGCAGCGGGCCTTTCCTGGATCTGGTGGCTGGGGATTACCTGGGCCTGACCAGACTTGAGGGAACTAAAGCGAGCTGTGGCGTGACCTTTACCGGTACCCCGGGCACCCGAATCCCACAGGGGACCCGGTTTTTGACAAAGGATGCCCTGGTGTTCAATTTGGACACCGAGGTAACCATTGGGGACAGTGGCAGCGCGGTGGGACATCTGACTGCCCAGGCTGCAGGCAGCGCCTACAACATTCCGCTCGGCTCCCTCACCGGGATGCAGGTCAATCTTCCAGGGCTGGACGGCTACGTCAACGACCAGGCCACCGGAGGGACGGATCGGGAGAGCGACGCCGCCCTTTATGCCCGGATCGCGGAAGCCCGGCAGCGGCCCAGGACCTCCGGCAACGGCTGGGACTACCGCCAGTGGGCCATGGAGGTGGACGGCGTGGGCCAGGCCAAGGTCGTAGAGCTGGCCCAGGGGCCTGGCACTGTGGGCGTCACCGTGGTGGATGGCAGTTATAGTCCGGTGGGGGATGAGATCCTGCAGGCGGTGAAGGATAATATCGCGGCCAGCCGCCCCATCGGCGCGTCGGTCACCGTGGAGACGGCGGATGCCCTGGAGCTTTCCATCTCTGCGGAGGTGGATCTGTCCAGCTCTACGCTGGAGGAGGTAAAGACCCTCTTTATATCGGCTATGGAGGATTACCTGGAGCAGCTGGTGGAGTCAAAATACGGAAAGGTCTATTACGGCCCGGAGGAGGATCTGCCCTACATCCTGTACTATAACCGGGTGCTGTCCATCTTGATGACGATCCCCGGAGTGGATACGTTGGACAGCCTGCTGGTAAACGGGGGAACAAACGACCTGCAATTTCAGCCCGGACAGGTTCCTGAGCTGGGGGAGGTGACCCTGAGATGAGAGAGCTGATCCGGGAGCTGCCGCTGCACTACCGGGCCAGCGCCCCGGATGCTGAGCTGCAGAGGGTACTGTCGTTGCTTGCAGCGGAGGCGGAAGCGTCGGTAGATCTCACCATGGCACAGCTTTTCCCGTCCACCGCGTCGGGATGGGGACTGGAGCTGTGGGAACGAGCATTTGGAATCTCAGTGGAACGGGAGAAGGATGAGCAATTCCGCCGGACTCGAATTATCTCGAAAATCCGGGGGCAGGGAACAACCACGCTGGAAATGATCCGTGTAGTGGCCGCCGCGTTTGTCAACGGGGATGTGGAGGTGATAGAGCACAGTGGACAGTATTCGTTTACCGTGAAGTTTGTATCTATCATCGGCGTCCCACCCAACATCCAGGACCTGACCGCTGCCATCCTGGAGATCAAGCCGGCGCACCTGACTTTTGACTACCAGTACACCTATCGCACCTGGGGGCAGCTGCAGGCTTACACGTGGGGTCAGCTGTCGGGGAATACCTGGGCTGATTTGAGAGAGGGGCAATTACCATGACGGAGACGCAAAACTTTAAGCTGAAGAAGCCGGACTACAATGATATTGCCGATGTCGGCCAGCTTAATGAAAACTGGGACACGCTTGATAAAATGGCGGCCGGCCTGGACAGCGCAGGCAAAGTGCGGAAGGACCAGATTCCAGACATTGACTGCGGTATGTGGGACACAGATCCGGTGTCTGCCCATGACTATACGACTACTGCCCATACCATGCTCCTTGTGGACGGGAACAATACGGAGGCGGTGGACAGCTCAGAGACGCTGGAGGAACACATGGCAAATCCCAGTGCCCACCAAAACCTGATCATTGATGGAAACGCCGGGCAGTAAAAGCGAAGGAGACGTAGATAATGGCAACCATTCAGATTAAAAGAGGCCTGCAGGAAGCTGTTTCTAACCTGGTTCTTGCCCAGGGTGAGATGGCTGTCGCCCTGGATACCGGGAATGTTTACATTGGCACCACGGCCGGGAATGTCCATATCAATCCCAAGGGGGGTACGGCCGACACCGCAACAAAGTTGGCTACAGCGCGGAAGTTTTCTGCATCGGGGGACGCGACTGCCCCGGCAGTATCCTTTGACGGAACGCAAAACGTGAATTTGGTACTTACGTTGGCGGATATTGCCGCTTTGACGCCGGGCACCTACACAAAAGTGACGGTAGACCAAAAAGGCCGTGTGACTGCCGGGCAAACCATCGCGGTGTCTGACCTTCCCAGCATCCCCAGCAGCAAGATCACCGGCTTGGGCACAGCCGCAAGCGTCAACACCGGCACCGCCCAGGGGAATGTCCCCGTGGTACAGGCGGATGGCAAGCTGCTGGTGTCTCTGATCCCCAGTCTGACCGGCACATACGTCCCGGTTAGCCGGACGATTAATGGAAAGCCGCTGAGTGCCAACGTGACGCTGAGTGCCACAGATGTGGGAGCCATCCCGGCGTCCAAGCTGGGGGCGGCCAGCGGAGTGGCAGAGCTGGACAGCTCCGGCAAGGTGCCTTCCGATCAGCTCCCGTCTTATGTGGACGACGTTCTGGAGTATGACAGCAAAACCGCTTTCCCCGGAACTGGTGAGACCGGCAAGATCTATGTTGCAAAAGACACGAATCTGACCTACCGGTGGAGCGGCTCTGCCTATGTAGAGATCAGCAAATCCCTGGCGCTGGGGGAGACCAGCTCCACGGCCTATCGAGGCGACAGGGGTAAGGTGGCCTACGACCACAGCCAGATCAAAAGTGGCAATCCGCACGGAACGGCTCCTTCCGATATCGGAGCTGCTGAGGCGGATCACACCCACGGCAGATCGGATATCACCGGTCTCACCGCCAGCCGAGCTTTGGTGTCCGATGGCTCCGGCAAGTTGTCCATCTCCGCCGTCACCGCCACGGAGCTGGGCTATCTGGACGGGGTGACCTCCGCCATTCAGACCCAGCTCAACGGCAAGGCGGCCAGCAGCCACACCAGCGCAAAGGCGTCTGCTTCTGCGCTTGGGCACATCAAGGCGGGGACCGGGTTCTCCGTCGCTTCTGACGGGACACTTAGTCTGACTTCCATTGACGGGGGGACATTCTGATGGCAGTTAAAATTCAAGTTAAACGGGGCAGCAAGGCGGGATTGCCCACCTTAGCCCCTGGTGAGTACGGCCTCGCCACCGACACCGAGGAGCTTTTTGTGGGTGGTGAGGATGGGAATATTCAGGTTGCGACGCTGACAAGCTCCGGCCTTATCCCGGTTGCCCAGATCCCGGGATTGTCTGCCAGCAAGATTACATCCGGTACTTTGCCGATTACCCGTGGCGGTACCGGCGCAGCCACAGCGGCGGCGGCCCGGACGGCCCTGGGAGCGGCTGCGGCGTCCCACACCCACACCACCGCGCAAATCACGGGACTGGACGACGCGCTGGAGGGCAAGCAGGGCGCCATTACCGGCGGCGCCAGCACCATCACAGAG
>CASFCW010000006.1 GCA_949293165.1 uncultured bacterium | reverse complement strand
CCAGGGCGATGCGCTCCACCTGCTCTCGCAGCGCGTCGGTTCGGCCGTCGCGCACCACCGGGTCCATGTGGATCACGGTCTCAATGTGGTGCTTGGCCTTCAGCTCCCGCTCGATGTGGTCGATGATGTCGTGGATTTTCAGCAGATCCCCATCGGCAGGCACCTCCGCGTGGAAGGACATCATGGCCCGCCCCGGTCCATAGTCGTGGTACACCAGATCATGGATGCCCAGGATATCCTCATGGGACAGGGCCAGCTTATCAATATCCGCCGCCAGCTCCGGGTCCATGGGCCGCCCCAGAAGGGGGTCCAGGGTACCCTTCGCCGCCTCAATTCCCGTTTTCAGGATGAACAGGGCCACCAGCAGCCCGGCAAAGCCGTCGATGCTCACGTGGAGGAAGTGGCCCACCAGGGTAGCCGCAGCCACCACCGACGTGGCCGCCGAATCGGACAGGGCGTCGGAGGCTGTGGCCCCCATGGTCTGGGAGCTCAGTGCCCGGCCCAGGGCCCGGTAGAAGAAATACATCCACACCTTCACCGCCACCGACGCGGCCAAAATGCCCATGGCCAGCCAGGAAAAGGCCAGGGTCTCCGGATGGAGCAGCTTCTCCACCGAGGATTTGCCCAGCTCCACACCCATCATCAATATGGCCATGGACACCACCAGCCCGGCCAGATACTCCATCCGCCCGTGGCCGAAGGGGTGCTCCTCATCCGCGGCCTGGCCGGCCAGCCGGAATCCAATCAGGGTAATCAGGGAGGACGCCGCATCGGACAGGTTATTCAGTCCGTCGGCAGCCATGGCGATGGAGCCGGTCATCCAGCCCGCCGCCAGCTTGCCGGCGCACAGCACGCCGTTCAGCCCGATTCCCAGGGCCCCTGCCCGGGTCCCGCAGCGGCGGCGGGTCTCCGGCGACGCCGGATTCTCCCCCACCCATCGTTTCACGATCCAGGAAATCACGTTATCATCCTTCTCCCAGAGAAATCCGTTTTCCCGGGGCCGTCAGCCCCGCTCCGGCAGATTCAGCATACGCCGGGCGTTTCCGCCCAGAATGGCCGTTTTCTCCTCCTCGGTGAGGGGCAGGGCCCGAATCTGGGCCACGCTCTCCTTCTGCCCCTTCCAGGGGCTGTCCGTGCCAAAGAGGATACGCTGGTGCCCGAAGGTACGCACCATGCGGACAAACTGCTCCTCCCCCATCATAGGCAGATCCTCCGGGCCGTAGAACCCGTCGTCCAGGGCGTCCAGCCGACCCAGGGCATAGGAGGTATCCAGACAGACCTTGGTGTCCGCCAGCAGCTGCTCCACCTGGTCCCAATTCCTCCAGCCGCCCATATGGGCCATAATCAGCGGGATATCCCCCACCTGCTCCACGGCCCGCCTGACCATAGCCGGGGAGACCTTCTCCACGCCGGGGAAGCCTACGTCCAGCCCCCCGTGGGACAGCACCACCAGGCCCAGCTCCGCCGCCCGCTCCAACACCCGCAGGGTGCGGATATCGTCAAAGGCTACCCCCTGGTAGACGGGATGGAGCTTGATCCCCCGAAAGCCCATCTCAGCCAGACGGGCCAGCTCCTGGCGGTAATCGGGGAAGTCCGGGTGCATGCTGCCCAGGGAGCAGATGCCAGTCTGGGCGAACTTCTCGTTCACCTGGGCCGCCCGGTCGTTGATGTGGACCACCTGCCGGGGCGCCGTGGCCACCGGCAGGACCACGGAGCAATCCACCCCCGCGGCCTTCATGGAGTCCATCAGCCCCTTTGCCGTACCGTCCGACCAGGACCTGGTGTGGGACTTCTGCTCCAGCATGGGTATGGTGGTGGCCGCCAGGGCGTCGGGGAACGTATGGGTGTGAACGTCAATTATCATATCAAAGCCACCTTATTTTCTCTCCTCCAGGAGGATGTTTCTCTGTCTCTGTGCGCCTGCCATTATACCGTCGCTCCCCAGCCGCCGTCAAGGCCGGGAACGCCGTCATGGCCGGGAAAAATAGACGGCCCCCGGCGGAGCACACTCCGTCGGGGACCGAGGCCGTTTTTATAGTGGGGAGCACCCGATCAGAGCTCTACCTTGCCGGTCACATCGCCGTTGACTACATAGTACACAGCGTTGTCCTCAGGCTTCACATAGAGATCCATGGTCTTGATGGTCAGCTCCTGGCAGGCGGCCTGGACGGCAGCCACCAGATCCTCCTGGGTGAACTCCTTGCCCATGTACTGGATCTTCAGGGCGACCTTGGGGGCGGGAGCCTTCCGGCTGGCCTTTGCCTTGGTCACAGGGGCCTCTTTCTTCTCCGCAGCCGCAGGGGCGGCGCTCTTCTTCTTCACGATTGCCATTTCTCACACGCTCCTTTTTTTCAAAGACGAAATCTTGCTTTGTATCCGTGTACTATTGTATCAGGTTTTTCTTCCAGGAAAAGGGCAATAATAACCATTCTTTTCTGTTTTTATTCTGTTTGCCCCGCCATTTTGTACATAAACGGAAGAATATTCTTTCTTTATTCCTGTTTCAGGGGCAAAAGCTCCTTTCGTTTATGCAGGAACAGGGTCAGCGTGGTGCTGCTGGCCAGGAAATCCGCGATGGGCTCGGCGGCGTAAATGCCCAGGACGCTGCCGGTCACCCTGGGCAGGATGATAGCCAGGGGGATGAGCAGGATCACCTTCCGCAGCAGCGCCAGGAACAGGCTGGTTTTGGCCTGGCCCAGGGCCATGAAGGAGGCCTGGCAGGCGCTTTGGGCACCGAAGGCCCAGATGCCGCCGAAGAACAGGGGCATCATGCGGGACACCAGATCAATCAGGTCCTGGTTGGGGGTGAAGATCCGGGCCCACATGTGGGGCAGAAGGGCCACCGCCAGGAAGGCGCAGAAGGTGGCCGTCAGCGTCACCGTCAGCAGGCGCTTGAAGGTCTTTCGCACCCGCAGGTAGTTCCCCGCCCCGTAGTTGTAGCTCATAATAGGCTGGGTGCCCTGGGTGATGCCCTGCACCGGCATGACAATCATCTGCATGATGGACTGCATGATGGTGATGCTGCCCACATACAGGTCGCCCATGCTGCCGCCGTAGGTCTGCATCCCCCGGTTGAGCACAATGGTCACCAGGCTCTCGGTGGACTGCATGATAAACGGGGCGATCCCCAGCCCGGCAATCCGTTTGATGACCTGGGGCCGGAAACGGAGGTTCTCCTTCCGAATCCGCAGCCCGCTGCGTGGGGAGCAGAGGAAGCACAGCACCCATACGGCGCTCACTCCCTGGGACAGGATGGTGGCCAGGGCAGCCCCCCGCACGCCCAGCCCCAGCAGGAAAATGAAGATGGGGTCCAGCACGATGTTCAGCGCCGCCCCGATGACCACGCTGAGCATGGCCACCGTGGTCCTGCCCTGGGCGGTGATGAAGGTATTCAGCCCCAGGGCAATCTGGACAAACAGGGTGCCCAGCAGATAAATGCCGATGTAGTCCACGGCGTAACCGATGGTGTCCTGGGAGGCGCCGAAGGCGTAGAGCACCGGCTCCTTCACCAGGCTGAAGCCAACCGTCAGCACGACGGCTGCCGACAGCAGCATCAGCACGGAGCTGCCCAAAACCTCCTCCGCTTCCTTTCTCCGCCCCGCTCCCAGCTGGATGGAGGCCAGGGGCGCGCCGCCCTGGCCGGCGAAAGCCGCAAAGGCGGAGATCAGGGTGATGATTGGAAAGGTAACGCCCACCCCAGTCAGGGCGGTGTTCCCCACCACCGGAATGTGGCCGATGTAGATCCGGTCCACAATGTTGTACAGCATGTTGATGATCTGGGCCGCCACCGTTGGGATGGCCAGGCGCAGCATCAGCCTGCCGATGGGCGCGTTGGCCAGCATAGCCTCCGTCTGAATGGATTGTTGCAAAAAGGTCGCCTCTTTTCAAATGCTCAGGGCCGCTTAGGCGGGTAATGCGCCACATCCCGAATATGGGTCAGCCCCACACGGTCCGCCTTCTCCCGGTAGTCCCGGGGGTCGGCGGTGGTGTAGATCCACAGGCCGCCTTCCCGCCCGGCTTCCGCCGCCAGGCCCTCCTGCCCCAGCCGCTCCCGGGCCATGCGGACCATCTCCCGGGCGGGGTCCAGCAGTTCCAGCCCCGGATAGAGTCCGCGGATCTGGTCCTCCACCAGGGGGAAGTGGGTGCAGCCCAGCAGGCAGACATCCACCTTGTCCACCGTAACCAGCCGCAGGAAGTCCTGCCGCAGCTCCTCCGTCAGCTCCCGCTGGCCCTCCGGCACCCCCAGACGGGTTTCCACCATCCGGGCCAGGTTGGCGCAGCCATAGCTGACCACCTCTTTCTCCGGCGCCAGCGCCCGGATCGCCCGGGGATAGCAGCCTGTGGAGTGGGTAAAGCAGGTGGAGACCACGCCAATGCGCCGCTGGGGCGACCGGGCCGCCGCCTGGGCGCCGGCCTGCACCACACTGAGCACCGGGCAGTCCATCTCCCCCTCAAACTCCGGGATCAGGCAGGAGATGGTGTTGCAGGCCACCAGCAGCAGCTTGATCCGCTGCCCCCGCATGAACTCCAGCATGTACCGGGTCATATTCAAAATCGCACAGGCGTCATAGTTGCCGTAGGGCGTATTCGCGCCGTCGCCAAAGTAGACCAGATCTTCTCCCGGCAGGGCCTGCTGCACCGTTTTCACCACGCTGAAGCCGCCGATGCCCGAATCAATCACACCGATGGGACGTCTGTTCGTCACAAAGGGTTCCACCTTTCTCACTGGGTTTTTCTCCTTCTCCCGCCGAGGGGGCGGGCTGTCCCCCGCTTTTACAGGTTCTCCGCCCGGCTGAGCCCGCCGGACATGGTGTCCAGCAGATAGGCCCCTGTATCCGTGTCAATCCACCAAACCGGCAGCAGGGCGGACGCGCCGCTGCTGGCCGACACAGAGCTGGTGTACCCAGGCTGAATCCGGTCCACCCGGCTGCACACGTCGCCCATCGCCGTCAGCCCCTGGTAGAAGGAGATCAGGGCGGTGGGTACCGAGATAGGGTCCTTCCCAATGTCCTCCGCCGGCGTCCCGTTGAGCCTGCGTCCCTGGGTGATGGCGGTACACTCCCCCTGGGCAAACACCAATGTCATCCGCTGGTTGAACAGGGGCACGCCCTTCCAGGTCTGCCCCAGGGTGACCCGGGTCTCTGTGCCGTCCGTCCCGGCCTCCGCCTCCACCGACAGCACCTCCGGCTCATAGCCCATATCCCGGGCGAAGGATACCGCGTAATGCTCCGGGGTCTCCTCCCCCAAGGGGAAGGTCCCCTGGGCAAACTGCCCCTGGAAGGTGCCGTCCTCATGGAACTGGACGCTGCCCCGCCGGCTCTCATACCGGTAAATCCCGCCGCCCAGGGAGACCTCCTCCGCCTCCTGGCCCAGAATCCGCTGGGCCAGTTCCGTCTCCTGGTCGCGGTCCCGCGTCACAGTCTGGGGCAGCAGCTCCATCCCTCCCGGGATGGCCTGCTCCTCCACAGAGATGCCCTTTTCCTGTAAAAAGGCCACCGCATTCTCCCTGGCCTGAACCTGGGCATATCCCCCCAGGAAGGCCCGGTGGGCCACAAAAGCGGCCAGGCAGAGGTTTGTCGCCGCCAGGATGATCAGGATAATCGTTTTTAGCTTTGACCATGCCATGGGCTATCCCTCCGACTTCAGCTCACCTGCGGCCGCCCAGCAGGGGGTCGCGGTCTGGCCCCCCGTGTCCAGGTAAACCAACAGCAGCTCCTCGCCCCCGTGCCCTCGGGCATCCATGGCGGCCATAGCCTGCAGCTCCGGCAGCATCACCGCGGTGGAGCCGGAATCCTGGTAGCTGCGCACCAACAGGCGGAACCGGGCCAGCTCTCCCTCCTCCACGGTAAACTCAGCGGCGCAGCCCTGGCCGGTCTGGACCCGGGCGCCGCTCAGGGTGTAGTCCAGCCGCACTGTCCAAACGCCGTGCTCCTCCTCCACCGACTGCAAGCAGAGGCTGGCCTCGCCCTGCAGGCCGCTGAGCAGCCGCTGGGCCAGCCGGCGGCAGTTGTCCACCACCGCGGCGGCGTCCCGCCCCATGCTCCCATACCTTCCGCTGCCGTCATCGGCGGCCTCATAGGTCACGGTGCCGTCGGCGGATACCCGGAGGGTGTCCCCCTCGTTCCGGATTACCAGGGCGCCGGCCCCGTCGTAGGAGGCGCTGGTCTGCTCCGGAAATTCCAGGCGATTGAGCATATCGTTCAGCGTCCCGGCGTCGGCGGTGGGGTTGGACGCGTTATAGATTTTGGGCGCGGGGGTCTGCCCCAGCACCATGGTGTAAGGGTCCAGCAGCTCCAGCCGCTCCACCTCAAAGGCATAGCGCGCCCCGTTGTCCTTCAGGCCGGAGGCAGCCTCCGCCAGCCGTTCCCGGCCGACCAGGGTCACCTCCGCCATCCGGTACCCGTCCTCCCCCTCCCAGTAGAGCACCACCGTCTCACGTTCCTCCGTGAGGATGATCCGGCGCACATCTCCGGTCAGGTTGGCGTTATCCACCGAAAACCAGCTAAGCACCACAGAAAAGGGCAGTTCCGTCTGCCAGTCCAGATAGACCCCCGGCGCGGTGGCCATAGCGGCGCGCCACGCCGTCTCCCCCGCGGCTTTGGCCGGGCCGGCACTGCTCAGGGACTCCAGCAGCAGGCTGTAAATCTGCTGGAACAGCAGCTGGCCCTCCTCCCGCTGGTACTGCACGCCGTAGCGCTGCAGCTCGTCATCCCGCAGGGTGACCGCCATGCGCATAGGCAGGATGGCCGCCGTCTCCTCACCGCCGGCCTGCTGCCCGCCGGTCCCAGAAACGCCCCCGGCTCCGGCGGCCAGGGGCTGCCCCGGCAGGATCTGGGTGGTGAGGAGGATGGCTGTCACGCTGAGCAGCGCGATCAGGGCGGATTTCAGCCGCTCCACCCTGCGGGCCTTTTTCCTTCCTCTACCCATGGCTCGGTCCCTCAATCCGCAGCTCCAGCCGGACGGAGAGGCCCGGCCCCTCCCGATCCACCAGCTTCAGCTGCCCGTCATGGCGCAGCACAATCTCCCGGGCGATGGACAGCCCCAGGCCTGTGCCTCCCGACTGGCGGGATCTGGCCTTATCCACCCGGTAAAACCGCTCAAAAATCCGGGGACGGTCCTCCTTGGGGATGCCGATGCCGTTGTCGTCCACCTGCATCCACACCCAGTCCCCCTGCCGTCCGGCGGAAATGAGGATTTTCCCGCCGTCAGGCGTGTACTTGATGGAGTTGGAAACAATGTTCATCATCACCTGGACGATCCGCTCCCGGTCGGCCACAATCTCCGTGTCCTCATCCGGGACGGACAGCTCCAAGGTATGGCTATGCCGCTGGGCCTCCATATAGACTGCGTGGTACAGATCCTGGACCGCCCGGAGGAAGGGGAACCGGGCCAGCCTCAGCTCGTCCCGGCCGGAATCCAGCCGGGACAGGGTGAGCAGATCCTGCACAATATGGGTCATCCGGTCGCTCTCCCCCAGAATGACCCCCAGGAACTTTTTCTGCATGGAGGGCGGGATGTCCCCGGCGCTTTCCGACAGCGTCTCGGCGTAGCTGCGGATGTTGGTCAGGGGGGTGCGCAGCTCATGGGAGACGTTGGCCACAAACTCCCGCTGCATGGCCTCGTTCTTCCGCCGCTCGGTGACGTCGTGGATCACCACCAGCACGCCGCCCCGCTGCTCCCGGTCAAAGGGGGCCATCACCAGCTCCAAATACCGCTCCCCCACCTGGCGCTCCCCCGCCACATGGTCCTGGACGTCCAGCACCTCATACAGGGGGGCAATCTCCCCGAACAGCTCCCCATACCGGGTCTGGGTGCCGATGGCGCTGCCCAGCATCTCCGCCGCGGCGGGGTTGGAGTGGATCACCGCCCCATCCCGGGAAAAGGCCACCACGCCGTCGGTCATATGGAGGAACAGGGTATCCAGCTTGTTGCGCTCATTCTCCGCCTGGCGGAGGGTGTCCCGCAGCTGGCGGGCCATGCGGTTGAAGGTGTCGGTCAGCTCGCCGATCTCATCCCGGGAATCCACGTCGATCCGGCGGGAAAAATCCCCTTCCGCCACCCGCAGCGCCCCCTCGGTCAGCCGCTGGATGGGAATAACCATGGTTTTGGACAGCAGGAAGGAGAGCAGGACGGAGATAAACAGCCCGAAAATCAGCGCCTCCAAAATCAGCACAAAGATCTGGCTGATGAGGGCGTTGACCGTGCTTTTGTTGTCCAGGATATAGATGACGTAGGGCTCGTCCCCCCGCTGGAAGGGCAGGGCCACATCCATATAGTCCTCGGCCAGATTGGCCTGGCTGCCCTCCGTGCCGTCGGCCAGGGCACGGGTCAGGTTGACGGAGTTGTAGTCCAGATTCTGCCCGGCCCCGTCGTCGGTGCCCGCCAGATAGGCCCCCGTCTCCCCGTCCAGGATATACAGGGTGCGGTTGGAGCCATCCAGCCCCAGCTCGCCGGAATAGCTGCGGATCACGTCCAGGATGGCCTGGGCGCCGTCCTCCTCCCCCTGGGCCTCGGTGGTGAGATCCCGGCTGAGCGATTCCCTGGAAAACACATCCGCCATCTGGCTGTAGAAGTCCTCCAGATAAAATACCATGACAGAATTGATCAAAAAGGCGCCCACCACCGTCATCAGCGACAGGATCAGCAGCACCATAATCATGACCAGCTTCATATGCAGGCTGCGAAGCACGGTCTCACCCCCTCTCGTCCCACCAAATTATCCCGCGAACAGATACCCCATCCCCCGCTTGGTGAGGATAAAGGTGGGGCTGGCAGGGTCGTCCTCCAATTTCTCTCTCAGGCGGCGGATGGCCACATCCACGGCCCGCACGTCGCCCACGTAGCCCTCATAGTTCCACACGTGCTCCATCAGCGCCTCACGGGAAAAAACCTTCCCCGGCTGGTCGGCCAGGTAACGGATCAGGTCATACTCCCGCTGGGTCAGCTCCAGGGGGGCGCCGTCCTTGTACACCGTGGCGCTGTCCAGGTCAATGGTCACCCGGCCCCGCTCCAGACGGCCCTCCTGGCCCTCCGTCTCCGGCGCCGCCGGCAGCTGGGCCGCCATGGACACCCTGCGGATGTTGGCCTTCACCCGGGCCATCAGCTCCCGGACGGCAAAGGGCTTGGTGATATAGTCGTCAGCCCCCAGCTCCAGGCCCAGCACCTTGTCGGTCTCCTCCTCCCGGGCGGTGAGCATCAGGATGGGCACGGCGCTGCCGGCCGCCCGGATCTGCCGGCACACATCAAAGCCGTCCATCTCCGGCAGCATCAGGTCCAGCAGCACCAGGTCGGGATTCTGCTCCAGGGCCAGCTGCAGCCCGGTTTTCCCGTCGTAGGCCTCCAGGGTCTGATACCCCTCCCGGCTGAGATTAAAGGATAAAATATCCACGATATTGGGTTCGTCCTCCACAATCAGGATGGTCTTTCCCACAGAGACTCTCCCTCCCTTACCGATTCAGCAGCTCCTTCGCCTTCAGCGTGGCGGCCACCGTTTTGGCGTCCTCCACCTCGCCCTTCATCACCTGCTCCACCAGCTGGCCGAAGGGCATCTTCACCACATTTAAAAACTCGTCCTCATCGGGGTGGCTCTCCTTCTGGCTCAGCTCCTGGGCCAGATACATATGCAGCCGCTCGTCACAGAAGCCGGGGGAGGCCAGAATCGCCCCCATATAGGTGTACTTCCCGGCCACCAGGCCGGTCTCCTCGCTCAGCTCCCGCTCCGCGGCCAGCCGGTGATCCTCCGGCCCGTCCAGCTTACCGGCGGGCAGCTCCAAAATCACCTTGGCGAAGGGGTAGCGGAACTGCCGCACCAGGGTGACATTCCCCTCCCCGTCCAGGGGCAGAATGGCCACCCCGCCTGGATGCCGGGCTACCTCCCGGATGGAGGTGTGGCCATTGGGCAGCTCCACCCGGTCCACCTGGATCTCCAAAATTTTACCCTTAAAAACCGTGCTCCGCTCCAGGGTTCGTTCTTCCAGTTTCATGCTCCTGTCCTCCTTGCGCCCCGGCGTCAATCTATACAGGCCGGCAGGCTGATTTTCCATCCATACCGCAGCAATAAGGCCGGATCGGCTGCCCCAACCCCGCCCCAAATTCAGCGCATCATGACCGATGTGGGCTTATTATAGCACAGTTTTCCCCCCTTGGGAATGGTGAAAGCAGACAAAGGGCCGCCGGGGCCGTGAATGGGAGGATTCACGGCCCCGGCGGCGCAAGCAGAGGGGTTTCTATCAGATTGGCAGAGGGATCAGGCCAATGAGGCTTTTTCTTTCTTGGCCGCCCGGTACTGCAGCAGGCAGATGCCGCCCACCACCACGATGCCTACCACATCGGAGATGGGCTCGGGGTAGAGCATGCACAGGCCGCCGGCCACCAGAAGCAGCCGGAATGGGATGTTCAGCTTGCGGTACAGGAACCCGTTCAGGGCGGCAGCGATGCCGAAGATGCCGAACAGGGAGGTAAACACGATCTGTACCACCTGGAGGGGGGAGGTAACCCCCTCAAACAGCATCACCGGGCTGAAGGCGAAGATGTACGGCACGATGAAGGCGGCGATGGCAAGCCGGGTGGCGTTGAGGGCCGTCTTCATGGGGGAGGACTTGGCGATGGCGGAGCCGGCGTAGGCGGCCAGGGCCACGGGAGGGGTGATGTCGGCCACGATGCCGAAGTAGAACACGAAGAAGTAGGCCGCCACAGGGACAATGCCGATGCGGTTATCAATGAGGATGGGGGCACAGGTGGAGGCCATGATACAGAAGTTGGCGGTGGTAGGCACGCCCATGCCCAGCACGATACAGCAGATCATGGTGAGGAACAAAGCGATGATGGGCAGGCCGCCGGAGATCTTGACGATACCGGTAATCAGGGTGGAGGCAAGGCCCGTGGTGGTAATGCATCCGGCCACCAGACCGGCCATGGCGCAGGCCACAGCCACGGTGATGGTGCTCTTGCCGCCGGCTTCCAGGGCGTCAAAGAACTTGGTGACGGTAAACTCCTCGCTGGGCTCGTTGATGCCGCAGGCCTTGTTGATAATGGTGTTGATCACGCCCACGACCACCGCAATCAGGATGGCGATGGCGGCGGAGGACTGCATGGTGCGGATCTGGGCGGACACCAGCACCACCAGCACCACCAGAGGCAGCAGCAGATAGATCTTGGGCAGCAGCTTGGTCAGCTTGGGCAGCTCGCTTCTGGGAATGCCCTTCAGGCCCAGCTTCTTGGCCTCCAGATGGACGGCGATGTAGATGCCGGTGAAGTAAAGCACAGCGGGGAGGATGGCCTTCAAAGCCACCTGGGCATAGGGGACGTTCATGTACTCCGCCATCAGGAAGGCGGCGGCGCCCATGATGGGGGGCATGATCTGTCCGCCGGTGGAGGCGGCAGCCTCAACGGCGCCGGCAAACTCCGGCTTGTAGCCGGTTTTCTTCATCATGGGGATGGTCACCGAACCGGTGGTCACGGTGTTGCCCACGGAGGAGCCGGACACCATGCCGCACAGGGCGGAGGAGATGACGGCCACCTTGGCCGGGCCGCCGGCGGAGGAGCCGGCCGCGCAGTTGGCCAGGCTGATGAAGAAGTTGGAGATGCCGGTGCGCTCCAGGAAGGCGCCGAAGATAATGAAGATCACGATGTACTTCTGGCACACGTTGATGGGGGTGCCCATGATGCCGCTGGCGGTGTAGAACAGGTCGTAGACCACCTTGCCGAAGCGCACCGTGGAGAAGGCGTAAATCAGCAGCGCGGTGAGCACGCACAGGATGGGCAGGCCCACACACCGGCGGCACAGCTCCATAAACACCAGCACGCCCACAATGGCCAGCACCACCATTTTCATATCCTGGGTGACAAAGCTGGACAGCTTAATGATGTCGTTGGCCTTATACGCGAAGTAGAAGAAGGGGATCACGCCCACCACCATCAGCACAATGTCGTACCAGGGCAGGTAGTTGGGCCGGGACATGCCCTTCTTAATGGGGAAGTGGAGATAGCCGATAATCAGGATCAGGCCCAGGAAAATGTTCAGCTTCTGCTCCGGCAGGGTGGGCCAGCCCTTCAGGGTGGAGAAGATACAGTAGCAGGAGAACAGGATGCCCAGCCCACGGATCACGGCCTTGGGCTTGCCCTCCCACACCCGGGTGTTGGATTCCCGGTCGTATTTTTTCATGACCGCTTCCACGTCCTCGGCGGTACCGACAGAAAGGTCTATCTCCTCCTGGATGTCGTTTAATTTCTCATTCTCGTTGGGTTTCATGTCGCTCTCCTTTCTCCGTACAGGCACACTGCGGAGCACACGCCTCCGCGCCCCGCCAGGCGCAGACGCGTCTGCTCCGGGGGGTTGTTCAACCCGCAGGCATACGATAAGGGCGGCTGCGGCTGGCAAAAACGCCGCAGCCGCCCTGATGACCGGCGAAGGAACCCGCCAGGCAGCCTGTTACTTGCCGGGGACGGTGATGCCCTTGTCGGCGAAGTAGGCTACCGCACCGGGATGATAGCCGATGGAGGTGATGGAGGTAGCGAACTCCAGATCCAGCTCAGCGGCCTTGCCGTGAGACAGGTTGGGGATATCCTCGAAGGTGCCGTACAGGAAGTTGTACACATCGGCCTCGGACACGTCGTCCCGGGCGATGACCACGGCGCCGATGGCCACGGTGGTGGCGTCCTCAGCGGTGTTGTACACATTCTTGGCGATGGTGGACTCGCTGTAGTAGGGGGAGGCCTCAATCAGGGCGTCGATGTGCTCCTGGTCCAGGCTGACCAGGTACACGTCCCGGCCGGCGGCCAGGTCGGTCACGGCGGTGGTGGGAGCGCCGGCGACCACGAAGGCGGCGTCAATCTGGCCGTCCTTCAGGGCCTCGGTGGAGTCACCGAAGGACTGATAGGTGGGGGTGATGTCCTTCTCTACATCCAGGCCATAGGCGCCCAGAATATCCACCGCGTTGAAGAACACGCCGGAGCCGGAGGCGCCCACGGACACCCGCTTGCCCTTCAGGTCAGCCACGGTCTTGATGTCGGGATCCAGGGTGACGATCTGAACCTGCTCCATGTACAGGTCGGCCACCACGGAGAAGTCGGTGACGGGGGACTCGAAGGTGCGCTCGCCGTTATAGGCGTACATCATCACGTCAGACTGGGTGAAGCCGATCTGGGCGTCCCCCAGCTGCATGCCCTTGATGTTGGCGTCGGAGCCGCCGGAGGAGATGGCCTTGACGGAGGTGCTGGTCAGGTCGGAGACCTTGCCGGCGATGACGCCGCCGAAGCCGTAGTAGGTGCCGGTCTCACCGCCGGTGGTAAAGGTCAGGCTGGTGCCGCCCTCCTTGGGGGTAAGATCGGAGCTGAAGCTGGAGTCACCCTGGGAGCCGGAAACGTCACCGGAGCTGGTCCCGGGGTCGGAGCTGGTGCAGCCGGGCAGAAGCAGCCCGATGGACATAACCAGCGCCAGGGCAAGGGCAAGTTTCTTTTTCATCATAATGATTCCTCCAATTCAAACGAAAATTTGCTGGGGAACTGCTTGCGAGTCTATTATAATCGATTCATTATCATAATGCAATATATTTCTTGTTAAAATTGCATGTACCGCAGTCTAATTCGACCTATTTCCCATATTTTCTCATTTATTTCAATGTTTTTGGCCGTTTTCGTTTCATTTCTGATAATAAAAATTATATGGCAATTACCAGGGGCGCCACCCCTCCATGGCCTGCCCCAGCTTGGACAGGGCCCGTTTTTCAATCCTGGAGACGTAGGAGCGGCTGATGCCGCACTGGGCGGCGATTTCCCGCTGTGTCTTTGGCTGGCGGTCATCCAGGCCGTAGCGCAGGGTGATGATCCTCCGTTCCCTGGGCGTCAGGCACTCCTGGACGCACCGGCGTACCGTGCGGCAGGCCTCCCTGGTGTCCAGGTCCTCCAGCATGTCGTCATCCACGGCGATGGTGTCCATCAGCGACAGGCTGCCGCCGTCCCCCGCCCCGTCCATGGTCTCCGTCAGGGACACCTCGCTTTGCAGCTTCCTCTGGGCGCGCAGGTGCATGAGGATTTCATTTGCTATTCTCTCCTGACGGCTCCGCGAGGCCCCCTTCCGCCGCTTCTGCAAGATTTTCCTCTGTTTTACTCCCTGCGATTTGTTTCCCCACGCCCGCCAGCGTTTTGGGGAACCCATATACATACTCCGATCCAAACAGCACCACATGGGCGTCTGTCCCATCCCAGATGATCTCCTTGACAAAGGCACGGATGGCCGAGCGCTTCTGCTCCACCGTCATTTTATCCACGGTGTCCCGAAAGGTGGACAGCATCTGCGCCAGCAGGTCAAACCCGATGTCCGCCAGGGCATGGCTGGCGGTCAGCTCCTTCAGTTCCGTCAAACGCCGCTTCAAGCCCTCCCCTTTTTCGTGCAGCTCGTCGATCTGCTGCATGATATAACTTTCGGCAGAGGTGCCGGAGGACTTTCCCAGGGCGGAAACCAGTCTCTTGATCTCCCCCTCGTTTGCGGCAATCTCAGCTTCCAGATTGGATATCTCCGCGCCATAGCCTTGCCGGTTGCCCAGAATCGCCCGCTTGCTCTGTTCCAGCTGCCGGATAAAATCAGAGCCGTCTTCACTCAAATATTTCAGCTGCTCTACTATGTCGGCGTCCAGCCTGTTGCCGCTGCAGTTTTTCATATTGCAGACATGGCCCCGGCTGCGCTCCTTCATGGAGCAGCGATAAGTATAGCTGGCTTCCCCCTTTGTATCTCGCCGCTGGGACAGCTTGGGGCGCATGTACTCGCCGCAGCTGCCACAGACCAGCAGGCCGGAGAGCAGGGCCACATTGCCGCGGGGTTTCCGGTAGCTCTTGGATTTATTCCGCTCCAGAATGGTCTGTACCTTGACCCACGCCTTCCCCTCGATAACGCCCTGGTGCTTGCCCACCGAGACGATCCACTCCTTTATGGGTTTGATCTGGTTGGCCCTCCCCGGCTGCTGCAAGGTACGGTTATAGGCCATAATGCCGTGGACACCGTCAAAGTCGCTCTGCGCCGCAAAGAGGTCCACATGGTTTTTCGTCAGATAGTCATAGGCAAATTCATCGGCGATCAGATAAACCGGATTGGACAAAATCCCCTTGACGGCAAAGCGGGTAAACTGCTTGCCGTTTTTTGTGGTGCAGCCGTTTTGCAGCAGGTAGGTCTCCGTCTTTGTCAGCGAGCCTGTTTCCAGGAACTTGTCGTAGATCAGCCTGACAATGCCCATCTCCTCCGGGAGAATCTTCAGCTTGCAGGCCCTCTTGGTCTTGCCGTCCATGGTCACATGGGAGACGCTCTCCGATGCGTAGCCGGTGGGGGTGTTGCCGCCCAGCCAGCGGCCTGTTTTGGCCAGTTCATGCATATTATCCCGGATGCGCTCGGCAATGGTCTCCCGCTCCAGCTGGGAAAAAACCGAGGAAATATACATCATGGCCCGCCCCATGGGGGAGGACGTATCAAACTGCTCCTTGATGGAGATGAAGTCGATCTTCATCCTGTTCAGCTGCTCGATCAGCTTGGCGAAATCGCCGATGTTGCGGCTGATCCGGTCCAGGCGGTAGACCACGATAGCGCAGAAGTTTTTTTCTTTCGCGTCGGCCATCATTTCCCTAAATTGCGGCCGCTCCAGTGTGCCGCCGGAAAAGCCCTCGTCCTCATATACCAAAGCCTGCTCTGCGGCATCGTCTCCAAACTGCAGCCGGATATACTGCCTGCACATTTCAATCTGGTTCTCAACGCTCTCCCCTTTGCCGGTAAACTTGGACTTTCGGGAGTAGATAACGATTGGATTGGCAACGGCCATAGGATCACCGCCCTGTCATGGTTTTTAATCAGTACATTATAGCGGGCGGCACCGCGTCTGATGATAGACGCGGATGGCAGCAAGCCTTATGACGGAGCCGGGGCCCGCATGTATCGACCCCGTCCAATTTCATGCTATGATACCGCCAGCGCGGGGCCGGAGGAATCTCCGGCCCCGCACTGATCTGTGGGTTGGTTCACTTGAGCCTGTGCTTACAGAGGTTCATCAGCATCTGGGCCACCTGGCTGCGCAGCGCGGAGCCCTGGGGCGCCAATCTCCCGTCGTCCATGCCGCTGATGATGCCGTGCTCATTGGCCCAGGCCATGGCCTGTCGGGCATAGTCGCTGATCTGATCGGCGTCGGTGAAGCGGTCCAGGCTGTGGGTGCTCGCCTGGCTGCCCGCGTAGCGCCACAGGATTGTGGCCAGCTGTTCCCGGGTGACGCAGTCGCTGGGTCCAAACAGGCCGCCGCCGTAACCGGCCACGATCCCCTTTTCCGCCACCCAGCACACGGCGTCGGCATACCAGGCATCGGGCTTCACATCCAGGAAGATATCCTTCGCGCTGGGCTCAGGGTTGTTCTCCATGCTGTGGAGCACCGTAGCCAGCATCCCTCGGGTCATAGTGCTGTCCGGGCTGAAGCTCCCCTCGCACGTCCCGCTGAAAATACCCCGGGCCGCGGTAAAGGTCACCGCGTCGTAGTACCAGGCGTCTTCAACCACATCGCCGAAGGTCTTTGTATGGTCCACCAGGCGAATGGTGGAGCTGCCCTCCAGGGTGAGAAGCACGCCGCCCTCGCCGGGCACCGACTGTTTCAGCACAGTCTCCGAGCCGTCCTCATCCACCAGGACCGCCACCACGCCGGGGGTGACGTCCTCCACAGGGATCTTTACGGTGACAGGCCCGGAATTGTCGGGAAGGCCGATCTCCACCGTGGGGGCGCTGCCGCCGTCCGAGCCAGGCGTCAGGGCAGGCAGGGGCAGTTCCACCGGCTGGCCGGCCTGCTCCGCCTGCTCCACCCCCGCCTGGGAGATCTCCACCTGGGCGGTGGTGTTCCCTTCCGGGTCGGTCCGTGCCGTACCCGTGGTGCCGTCGGGGTCGGTAGTGGTTTCAATCACCGTGCCGTCCGGCTCCGTGACCGTGGTCGTGACGGAGCCGTCCGGATTGATCATCGTCTCTCCGCCGGGCTTCTCCGGCACGCTGCCGCCTCCGCCGCCGCCCCCGCCGCCGCTCTGATCATCGCCGGTGACAGCAACCGTCAGGAACTTGGTTACGGATTCATAGTTGGCGTTGGTGGGAGTGTAAGTGGCGCTATAGGTGTCCTGAGCCTTATCCAGCACCGTGGCCGGGCTGTCCCAGCTCCAGCCACCGGGCAGGGCGACGGCACTGAGCGCGTTGCCCGCGGTACCGGTCAGGCCGGCGGGTTCCTGATAGGCCGGGTCGCTGGCTGCCGGGGCCTTGGAGATGGTGAAGGGCAGGACCGCACTGCCAAAGTATTCGCTGTCCTCCGGCACGCTGACGGTGAGGGTGTAGCTGCCCGCATCCGCAGGTGCGCCGGCCAGGATTGTCCCGTCGTCCCTCTTCCAGGTGTAGGTCAGCCCGCCGGTGTAGCCGCCGGTGACGCTGGGTGCGCCCTCCACGGTGACGGCCGTGCCGTCGTAGGTCTTACCGCTCACGGTCAGGCCGGTGATAGTCACCGGAATCTTACCTGTGGGAGGATTGACATTGACGGTCAAGCTCACATCGACAGGGGCATAGTTGGGATTTTGAGGCGTATAGGCGGCCTGGTAGGCGCTGCTGGCGGTCAGGGTCTGCGTCCCGTCCGCCCAGGCCCAGCCGCTGGGCAGGGCCACGGTGCCCAGCGCCGCGCCGTAATCGCCGGTCAGTCCGTCGGGCTCCCGATAGGCCGGGTCGCTGCTGCCCGGGGCCGGGTCGATGGTCACGGTGACCCGGACGGGCTCGCTGGTATATTTGGGGTCGCTCTCCGGTACACGGATGGTCACGGTGTAGCTGCCCGCATCCGTGGGCGCGCCGGTCAGGGCCGTGCCGCCGGCGGTGCGCCAGGCATATTCCAGCGCGCCGGGGTAGCCCGCGGCGGAAGCGTCCACCTGGGCGGGGGTGCCGTCATAGGTCTTGCCCGCGGCGGCGGGGGCGGTAACAGTAACTTCAGCCTTTTCCACCGGCTGCTCCATCTCTGCCGCGGGGGCCAGGGACAGGGTGCCTGTGGCCGAAGCGGCGAAGGGCACCAGGAGTTGGCCACCGGCCGGAGTAGTGACAGTCATCTGGAATTCACCGGTGGTCTCATCCGCCGTGGCCAGGCCCGCCAGGACGGCGGCGCCCTCCACCCGGCCTATGCTCTCGGCGTCGGCGGTCAGAACCGCGCCCACCAGTTGGCCGGGCTGAGCCGTTCCGGTGACCAGCGTAGTGCCGTCTCCCTGGTCCTGGGCGGTCACTTCGGCGGGTTCGGCAGGCGGCGTGCGGTCCACCAGGATGGTGATGGGTTTGCGGTAGGTGATGGAGCCGTCGTCGTTTCCCGTCCACAGGCTGGTGGCCGGCTGGAGGGTTTCGCCGCCCGCCGGCTGCACTGTGACAGTGATCCAGGCGGGGTAGCTGCCGTCGCTGAGGGCCGTACCATCGGGCTCCACAAGCAGGGTGGCCGCCAGTACATCGCCGGCCTTCACAGCGGCCGCGCCAGCGGGTTTAAACCCGTCGTCCCCCACCTCGGTGCCGAAGAAGCTCCACTGGAGGCCCGGCTGGCTCCAGGCATTGCCGTCCTGGTCGGTGAGGGTGAAGGTCACCTCGCCCGCGCCGCTGCGGCAGCCGGACTCTGCCAGGATGACCTCCAGGGTGCCGGAGGCGGTGTTCCCCCGCAGGTCCTTCCCGATGCCCAGGGCGTCGCCGCTGTGGACATCCAGCACCGCGCCGCTGCCCGTGAGGGTCAGGGCCTCAATGGACGCCTGGCCGGAGGTTCCGGCGGGGATCACGGCTTTGGCGGTGTAGAGTCCAGCCTCAGGGCTGGTGATGATCCAATAGTCGCCCTCGTTGTCAATGCTGAGTATGGTCAGTCCGTTGCCGGTGATTGCACTTCCGTCGGGGCCGGTCACGGTCAGCTCGGCGCCGCAGTGGCTTTGGGCCGCCAGGAAGAAGCGCGCCTCGCCGGTATTGCCGGTGACCTGGACCGTGCCGGTCAGTACCGTGGCCTGATCCTCCCGACAGGCGGCGGAGGCCACAATGGTGCTCTGGGCGCCGCCGTCCCGCATGCCGGAGAGCATGGCCTGCTCACCCGCCCAGAAACGGGCGGTGATGGGGCCGCTGGACTGGGTGACGGTGGCGGTGGTCCCCTCGCTGACCGACCAGGTCAGCAGGGCGATGTAGCCGCCGGCGTCCATCAGTGTGCTGGCCGGGATTTGGAATACAACGGTCTGCTCGCCGCTTTCTCCGGCCGCCAGCGCCATGGTCTCCAGGGGCATCTCGGTCAAGACACCCTGACGGCTGACAAACAGGATTGTGGGATGGATTTGCACCGGGCTGCTGTGGTTATTGAGGAAGGCCGCGCGGGCCTGTCCGCTGCCGGTGCTCTGGCCGGGGGCCGCCTCCGCGTCGGAGACGGAGAAGCTGATGGCTTCCACCGGCAGCTCCGGGTCCACCTTGCTCCACTGGGCCAGCGCGCCGAACAGATCGCCGGTGTTGCCGGTGATCTGCGCCTCCTGCGCCAGCAGGGTGGTCAGGCTGCGCATGGACCCGGGCATGTAGGACTGCACCACGCCGACGGCGTTCTGGGCCGTCTTCTGGTGGCCATTGCCCCAGAAGAAGGCGTAGACGTCGTAACCGATGGAGACTGCCCCGGACACACCGCCCAGCAGCTTGCCGAACCCGGAGGCACTGGTGAAGGACAGGGCCGTGCTCACCACGTCGGCGGTGGCCATGGACGCGCGGAACCAGTTGTTGCGGTTGGAATAGTCGATGGAGTCGTTGGTGGTGTCATAGATGCCGGACAGGGCGGAGTTTTGGGCAGCCAGGGCCTTGCGGAGCTCGTAGAAGTTGAGCAGGGTGCCTGTGATCTGCTTGCCGCTGCCCCGCTGGTACACCGGCAGGGGCGACAGGCCGCTCATGCTGCGTCCATCATCACCAGCGGCCAGGATGTAGGCGTTGAGTTCCTCCAGGTAGGCCAGCATGGCGGCGGTGGGATAGGTGGCGTTGAGGGTGTACTCCTTCAGCAGAGCCTCCGTGCTGGCAATGCCCCGCTCCAGCGTGGTGGAGGTGTTCTCCCGCTGGCTCATCAGGGACTGGGTCTGGGTCAGGGCGTTGATGAGGATGCTCTCGTCCACCCAACCATCCGTCGGCAGGTCCAGGTCCAGCAGAACCCGGGACGGGTTCTTGCCGCTGCTGACAGCCACCATGAGCCGCTCCACATAGGCGTGGGTGAAGAAGTTCATAATGGTCTGGTACATCGTGTCGTCGAAGATGTCCGGCTTGCTGCTTGGCTTGGGCACCGGGATGTCCTGCTTCGCCTCCGAGATGGCACGCAGTCGGCTGTACAGCTCGGCTGGGTACGACGCCACCTCGCTGCCGGTGGGAAGCTTGATCCAGCTGGGCGCCTCTTTCCCGCTGGCCTGGAGCCCCATTATCGTCTCCATAAAGGTTAGGGCCAGGGTTCTGCACTCGTCCGGGTCGGGCCACGTGGGGGTATCCTTCTTGTAAAGGGTCTCATAAACCTTGTCAGACATGGTCTGGTAGACCGTGAGCATACCGGCGGCGGAGTCCTTGGCCGCCTCGGCGTTCTTCTGGAACATCAGGTCGTTGAGCCATCCCAGCACGATGCCGCCGATGCTGTTGGCGATCCCTTCGCCGTTGGTACCCAGCAGCAGTATACCGTTCTCGCCCTCCCGGACCAGCTGGCCCCAATCCCCTTCCATGACGGCAACGCAGGAGCTGTAGGCGCACTTGCCCAGGTCTTTCACCTGGCCGACGGTCCCCATCAGGGTGCCCATGCTGTCAAGCCCTTCCCGCATGGTCTTTGCGCTGGCGCTGAGGGTCTTGACCACGCTGTCGGTCACCTTCAGATCCTTCATCCCCGTCGCGCCATCCATGGTCAAGGTGACATCGTTCCATCTGTCCACCTGACGGCCGAGCTTGACGGTGTAGTCCAGCAGTGCGTCCTGCTGCGCCCTGGTGAAGTTGCTGTCGAGGTTGACCGACCAGATTTTCCTCCACAGCTGGGGCTCCGCATACTCCTGCACATACTTGATCTTGTCGGTCAGGTTGTTGCGGGTGGCAAGCGCCGTATCCAGAAGTTTTTGGGCGCTATCCTCGCTGGCAAAGAGCAGATTGGCGTCCTTCAGATTCTGCATGGCCGTCTGATATTCCTTGAGGGCGTCGCTGCACGCCTGGGCCGCCTTCTCGTACTCGGTGGCGGAATTGCCCAGCAGCGTAAAGATGGAATCGCCGTTCTTGGTGCTCAGCACCGGAGGCGTGACTTTAGCGGGCGGCAGGAAACGGTCAAGCTGCTTGACACGCTCCACCACGCCGATCAGGCCCTTGGCGCTGGTGGCCGCCGTGTAGCCGGCCTTGATGTTGCGGAACAGCTTCAGCAGATCCTGGTAGGGCTTGAGATACACCTGGCCCTTGCGCAGGCTGCCGAATCCTTTCTTGACGAACTCCCAGTATTCCTGGAAGCCCTTGACGTACTCCTCGCGGCCGGCATCCAGCACGGCCTTTTTGGTGCTGGCCCACATATCGGAGAAGCTGCTGCCGGACTTGTAAGCCTGCGACATGGCTTTGACGCCCGCGGTGCCCAGCTTCCCCACCAGCCCGGTGATGGAGGCGGCCAGCGAGACGTTGCCGGCCCAGGCGTCCATATCGGAAATTTGCTTGTCCCAGTGCTCCAGGGAGGATACAGCGTAGAGGTAATCGGACAGGGCGTAGACGTACTTCTCCTCCGTGACGGCATAGAGGCTCTCCATACCGTAGCTGTCCATGGTGTCCGGGTCTGTCAGCAGCGCCTTGAGCTCCTCAGAGGTCAGGCTGCTGCCAGCCAGCTGCTCGATGAGGGTCTCGGCGTCCGGATCATCAGGCTGGGCGTTGAGCAGCTCCAGCAGCAGGATGATCTGCTCCAGCTCCTTCGGGCTGGCCTGGGCGTCGCCGCTGATGGTTTTGACGGAGATGTTCTGGTAGGCGTTGCTGTCGCTGACGCCGTTCTTGGCCACCATGTTCAAAAGGCTCTGCCGGTACTGCTCATAGGCCGTCAGGCCCGCCCGGGACACGGCGTTGGTGCGCAGGGCGAAGCTGGCGGGCTCAGTGCCGCCGCTGGAGGTGTCGCCGTCGCTGACGAAGGAGACGGGGGTGTTTCCGCTGGTGCCGTCCAGCACCAGCAGCTTGTAGCAGGCCCGGAGGGTGGCGCCGCCGGGGATGGTGCCCACCTCCAGCTCGCCGCTGTAGGGGGTGTTCTCCCAACCGCTTTGGAACCCCTCACCGGAGAAGGCCCAGGTCCCGGCCAGAAGCTGCACGGTGACGCCCTCGACCACCGGCAGGGACGGGGTCATCAGGACCACGCCCTCCGCCTCCACGGCGCTGGTGTTGGTGATGGTGGCGTTGAGATACCAGGCGTTGCCCTCGCCGGCCTCCAGGGAATAGCTGCTGGCCAGCTGGGCCACCGGCTTGGCGCTCTGCTGCACCGCCGGCGTGCTCCCGCTGTATCTCTCGCCGTTCAGACGGTAGGAGTAGTTGAGCCAGGCGTAGTAGTCGCCGTTCAGACTGTTCATCCACTGGGCGGCCTGCTGGGCCTCCTCCTGGGTCATGAGCCCGTCCTCCACAAAGTCGTCCAGGATGGTCAGATCCAGGATCTCCAGGGTGGGCGTCATCAGGAAGCTGGCGGTCACGCCGGCTCCGGCCCCTACGGTGTCCACGGTGATGGAGCCGTCCGAATTCAACTTGGCGGCCTCACCGTCGATGCTGGGAGTCACCGTGAACGCGGCGTTCTTCATCGAGCCGCCGGGGGCCAGAAGGCCGTCCTCCGGGGGCAGATCGGAAACCATCAGCTCAAAGGTAAGGTCGGTGATCTGCTCCAGCGCGGAGGGGTTGTCAAAGCGAACCTGCAGCACCTGGGTCTCGTTCTCATAAGCAGTGGTGTGGGAGAAGCCCAGGGAGAAGCCGTTGCCGTTGACCTGGCTGCTGCTGATCTGCGCGTTGGAGAGGAAGTTCTCGCTGAAATACTTATAACCCACGCCGGACAGGGCTGGGAAGGCCGCCTCCATGCGTACATCCAGGGCCGTCTGGGCGCTGTTGGCCGCCAGATAGTACCCGGAGGAAACATAGCTCACCCGCAGGGGGATGGTCCGGGCCACAGGCTGTTCCGTACCGTCATCCTGCTTGCGTATGCCGCTGGCTGCCAGGGTGAAGTCCAGATACCAGCCGCCGGCGATGTACTCGCCGTCCTGATTCACCAGCTGCACCTTGGGCACCCGGCTGTCGGGGGCAGGAGCGGTGACGCCCTCGGAATCCGTCTTAGCCAGCACCGTGGCGGTGCGGCCGTCGCCGCTGACGCCGATGAGGATATACTGCCCGTCGTTCTCACTGTTCCAGGTGGGGAACATTCCCTTTTCCCCGTTCCAGACCAGGCCGCAGCCCTCCGGCAGAGTCATCGTGTAGGTGTTGGCGCTGCCCTCTGCCTCGGCCACGCCCGCCCGGACGTACAGGGCGCTCTCCGCCACCTCCCACACCAGATCCATCTGCTGGCCGGGGGCCAGCTCGTCAAGATCAATGGAGGACACGGAGCCGTTTTCTCCCCGGAAGGTGATCAGCCCCTCATAGGCGGGATCATCGCTGAGCAGGGTGAAGTTGACGTCATACAGGGTTTCGTGCAGGGCGCCGGTTCCCTCCAGGCAGGAGTTGCGCACCGAGATGCGGCTGGTGGTCCGGCCCAGAGCGTAAGACGCCTCGAACTCGTCGGCGGGGTAGTTGAAGGCCAGGCCCGCCGTGTTGGTGGGCTGGATCTCCAGCTGGTAGATAATGTCGTAGAAGGCCTGGTTGTCGCCGGTGACCCCCTCCAGAGCCGTGACGCTGTCCGTGCTGATGGTGACCTGGAACTGCTTGCGCTCCACCGTGACCCTGCGGGGGTTGAGGTCGATGGTGGGATAGAGGGCAAAGGTCTGTTCCAGCTCCTCAAAGCCGCTCTGCCGGAAGGTGAGGGTATAGGTGCCGGCGGGGTAGTTGGTCAGCTGTACCCGGCCGTACGCCCCCAGCGTCTCGGTGTAGAGCTGGGGCTTCGCCGCCTCGGCAGGTCCATAGAGGGAAACCGCAGTTCCCTCTGGCACGGGGGTGCTGTCTTCATCCCACAGCTCCAGCACGGCAGTACCGATCTGGGCGGAGGAGACATAGAAGGTCACGGGGATGCGCTGCTCCACCGCCGCGCTGCCGCTCCTGGCGCTGATGACCACCGTTCCGGAGTAGGTGCCCGCCTCCACCTTCTCCGTGGGGGCGGCGACGATCTGGATGGAAAGCCGTTGGGCGCTGGCCTGATAGGGCTCCAGGGTGGTGCCCTCGCCCAGGCCGGCGATGGCCAGGTTGACCCAGGGCAGGTCGGGGGCAGTGATCTGGAGATCGGTCAAAGCGCCGTTCCCGGCGTTCCAGGCCCGCACCAGGGCGGTGACGGTCTGGCCGGGACGGATGGCCCGGACCACTGCTCCAGGATTGTCCTCGTCCCCGGTGTCGATCCGCAGGTCTGCCTTGGCCTCTTTCACCGTGACCGTGACGGTCATGGTGCGGGTGAAGGCCTGTCCCGGGTTGGGGTCGCCGGTGGCACCGGCCAGGGTAAAGGTCAGGGGATACTCACCGGGGGCCACAGCGGTCCCCACGGCGACCTGGATGCCGAAGTCCAGGGCTTCGTACTCCGGCTCCGCGCCGTTGATGGAGACGGGAGCTTCGGTGCGGGCCAGGCTGGCGGCCGAGATGCCGGTGGCGCCGGAAATCTCATACACGCCGCCGGTGCCCCGGAACAGTACGGTCAAGCCCGTGGGCACGCCGGTGGCCTTTAGGGTGAGATTGGCCAGGTCGGTGTAGCCCGTGTTGACGGCGGAGGCCGTCACGGCCTTTGCCTGTCCCTGGGTGATGGCGAGGGTATTGGGCAGGCTGACATAGGCCCCGTAGACCGAGATGCCCTGGGAGGCCGTCCTGGTGATACCGTTTTGGGTCACCGAGGCGGAGGCCGTCACGGCGCCGCCCAGGTCGGCGGGCAGGGCGATGGTCTGAGAGTAGCTGCCGCCGCTCACTTTGGCGGTGTAGGAGTAGACGCCACAGCCCGCCAGGGTCAGGGTGACCGCGGCGCCGTCGGCTACATTTTCGGTGGTGCCGGAGAGGGTAAGGGTGTCCCCCGCAGCCAGGACGGTTTTAGATGCCGCCAGGGTGATGCCCACGGGGGCGGCCACGTTGACGGTCCGTGTGGCCTGGCCGGTGTAGGCGCCGCTTTCATCGGTGATGGCGGCCACCGCGCGCAGGGTCTTTGGCCCCAGTTCCACATCGGTCAGGTCACCGCTGAGCCGGTAGGTGCCGGTGGCCTCGTCATAGGTGCCGGTGCCCAGCAGCTGATCCCCCAGGTAGAAGGTCACCGCGGCGCCATAGGTGTAAAGCCCGCTTCCCGAATCCGTGACCTCGGCCGCCAAATCGTTCTGGGCGTTTTGGGTCAGGGTGCCGGGATCGCGGAGGGTCACCAGGACGCCCCTGCCCACGGCCACGGGGACAGCCTTGGCCACGCCGCCGCGGCTGTCCATGACGACCTGGTACTGGCTGTCGGCCACGGCGGTAAGGGTCGCCTCCCCGGCGGTAATCTGGTCAGCCACCCATTGGATGGCAACGGCGGTGCCCGCCCCAGCCGCAAGGCCATCGCACTGGGCGCTGCCCACCAGCGCCCCATCGAGATACAGGGACACGGTAAAGGCCCCGGCGTCCGCGCTGCCGGTATTCTGGATGCTCACCTGGGCGGTGGTCTCCTGGCCGAAGGTGACCGTCCCGGAGGGGGACACCTCTGTGACAACCAGGGTGGGCCGGGCGGGGGCAGAGATGCTCACCCCCTCCTCCTGGGTAAAGGTGTTGTTGAGCTGATTCAGCTCCAGGGTCTTGCCGCCCTGGTTGACCACAGCCGTCAGCGTTTCAGCTGAGGCGACCTGGGTCCAGGTGAAGGTGACCTGGGTCGAGCTTCCGGCGGCAAGCGTGCTGCCGGTCTTGGCAGCGCCTGCATAGCGGCCGCCGGCGTAGAAGGCCACCTCCAGCCCGGCGGGACAGTCGGCGTCCCCTTGGTTCTCCACTGTGGCGGTAAGCTGATAGCCGTCCGCGGCCGCCGTCCGGGACAGGGCGGTGACCACCAGGTCGGGGTAGAGGATCTCCGCCATGGGCAGGGAGAACTCCACCTGGTTGTTGATCTTGTCCAGCTCCACCAGCTTGGCGGCGGGGCCGTCGGCCAGGAGGGTAAAGTCATAGCTTCCGCTGGCCCCCGGGACATAGCGGATGGTCACAGTCTGGCTGCCGCCCACCGCCAGGGCGTCCAGGGCAGCCATGCCGGCGTACTCCCCGTTGGCATAGAGGATGACGGCGGTGGCGCCAGAGTCCAGGTCGCCTTCGTTCTTCACTGTGGCGGTGATGGCGATGGGTTCACCGGCGTCGAGGGAGAGCATGCCGTTTCCAGAGGCCCAGACCACGCCGTTCTCGTCAGGCGCGGTGCCATCCAACTTCACATCGAAAAGCGCCAAATCGGGGAAGGCGCTCACGCCGGCGCTGCCCTTGATGACGATGCTGCGCTGGTTGTTGAGCAGGTCGGCCTCGTCCACCAGCAGGGACACGTCGTTGACCTTTACCGTGGCCACATGGGAGTAGCTGTCAGGCATGGTGTAGGTGAAGTCCACTGTCACCTGCTCGCCCTGTTCCAGCCGCCCATCTCCCCCGTTGTCATAGAGGTTGACCGGCTCATAGCCCTGGTAGACGTTGTCCACATACAGGGTGGCGATGAAGTTATCGGTAACGGGGGCGGACTCGTCATTGGTAATGACCGCGTGAAGGGTGACCTCCTGCCCGGCAGAGAAGCTGCTGCCTCCCCTGATGGTCAGCCCATTGCTGATGGGCAGGATCAGGTCGGGCCGGGTCTCCTCCACCGTTACCATCACGTCGTGGACTGCGCTGGAATTGATGGGCCGCCCTTCTTTCCAGGCGCCCTTGTCCATGGTATTCTCCGTGCCGTTGTCGTCCACCACATAGAGGGTGGCGATGTAGGAGCCGGAGGCCCGGTAGGTATGGCTGGGGGTGGGGCCAAAGCCGGATTGGCCGTCGCCGAAGTCCCAGACGAACAGGTCAATGGCCCCTCCATCTGGGTCGTAGGACCGGGTGCCGTCAAACACCGCCGGCTGGCCATAGTCCACGGAGAAATCCACCCCGGCATCGGCGATGGGGGGAGCGTTGAAGGTAATATCGGCGGTAACGCCGGGAACGCTGGCCGCGGCCTCCGCAGTTAGATCAGCCCCCAGGGTGGTCATCTTCACCCGGTAGGTACCGGCAATGGCGGGCCGGTCGGGATTGCTGACGTCCAGAACCCAGGTATAGGTGAAGCTGTCAGAGGCGTCGGGAGCCAGGGGCTTGGGGCCGCTGCTGCCCAGGTACTTGTACTCCTGGGCAATGCCGTTCACACAGCGGGCCGCGTAGAAGGACACGGTGACCTGTTCTTCGCTTTTGCTGTTGTTCACGGCCTTCACCGAGAGCTGAGCGGGCACGTTGTCCCCCAGCTCATGGTTGCGGCCGGTCTCGTACAGAACGGCGGTGCGCTCTCCACTTTCGTCGTAAAGAATCTGGGAGGTAACGGGGTCCTGCAGCTCCACGCCGCTGCCGTAGACCACCTTATAGTACCGGGGCTGCACCTGGCCATCCTCCAGCCGCAGCTCATCCACGATGTACAGGTAGTCGGTGTCCTTTCCCTCGGCGTTCCGGTAGGTGTCCTTCCAGTAGTTCCCATTGGACAGCTCCACCGGGTTTCCGGTCATGGACGCGTCGTCATAACGGTACACCGCCGCGACGGGGATGCCGGTCATAGCCGCCACCTCACCAATCATCAGCACAGCATGCCGGGCGTTGGCGTTCTCGGTGCCAAGGGGCTCCGCCCGCTCCGGGGCGGTAAAGGTGTAGCCATCGCTGGCCAGGGTGCCGTTGCTCACGGCCTGGGGTACATACAGCGGTATCCGCACGTTGGTGGCGGTGTTCCAGAAGAAGGCGGGCAGGCCGTGGTCCCCCATGACGACCTTGACGGTCTGGGTTTCCTGGTTCTCATCCTGAATGGCCACTGCATCCTTGCCCACCACATGGGTGTAGACGGCGGTAATCAGGGGGTTGAGCTCCACACCCCCATAAGGCCGGTGGGTGAGGGCGGCGGTGAAGTTGAGCACCTCGCCGTACACGTCATCCCCCAGCTCCCCGGCAGAGGTGGGCAGGTCCCAACGGATGGTATAATACCCCATGACGGTCGCGCCCGCCGGCACATCACCCAGGGTCACCCGGAAGCTGCTGCCGTCAGTGCTGCCGAAGGAGGTCCCCACGATCTGCCAGGTGCCTGCCAGGCCGGATTTGTTCTCCACGATTTCCAGCTGGGAGGAATCCAGCACCACATTCTGCGCCGGTCCATGGCCGCTGTTAATCACCACCACGTCCAGGTTAAAGGGCTGGCCTGGGTAGACCTTGTGGGGCAGGAAATAGTCCACGGTCAGGGAGGGCTGGGGTGTGACGGTGATCTCCACCGCCTGGGTGGAGGTCTGCACCGGCTTGGAGCTGCCCTCGGTCCCGTCCTCCCCGGGCATAACCACCGTGTAGCCCACATCGGCCCGGACCTGATATTTGATGCCGCTGGTGCCGCCCATACCCTCGCCGGGGATCAGCTTCCAGGTAAGGGTAGCCGTCTCGCCGGGCTGAAGGACGGTGGGGGCGGTGCGCTGGGGCAGGATGTACATCAGGGCGGTAGCGTCGGTGACGGTACCGTCCTCCTCCACCCGCTCCACCACCACATTGGCGGTCAGGCCCTGGATGGTGGTGTTCCCGGTGTAGTTGTTGGTGACGGTGAGGGTAGCGTCAAAGGCCTGGCGCTCCAGGGAGGCAGTCTGGGACAGCTCCATCTTTACCAGCTCCATGACGCTGCCATCCCCGGACTGCTCCGGCTTCTGCTCTCCCAGTTCCCCCTTAAGCAGCAGATACTCCAGTTCGCTGACGTCTACGCCATCAGGCAGGCTCAGTTCCAGGGTATCTTTCAGGCCCTGCTCTCTGTCTATTATGGCCTCCACAGTGACCTTGGAGGTACCGGGGTTATAGATGCCGACGCCCAGGGCCAGCGTCTTGGGCGGCAGCTCGGGCAGGCCGTCGGCGTCGTAGGACAGGTAGCTGCCCGTGACCTGCAATGCCGCCTTGGCGGAGGGCCGGCTGTCCAGCTCATAGTACCCTGGCAGCACCACAATCTGCACCGTCTTATAGCTCATGGCAGGGATGGTGCCGATATAACCGCCGCCCACCACCGAGATGCCGGGGTTGGTCCCATTGTAGTCGATCTTGGCGGTGACGTCGTACACGTCCACCAGGGAGTTGTTGACAATGTTGGTGGTGAGGGTGATGGGGTTATCCACCTGTTTGGGCACGGTGAACCAGGGGGCGGTGCTTCCCAGCTTGGGCGCGGGAATGTGGACCCCCATGTCGATGTTCAGCTTAATGTCGTACTGATCCACGATGGTGGTCTCAGTGACCGTCCAGGTGATCTGCACCGGCAGGGTGGTGAGGGTGACTGCCTCCGCCTGGCCGCTGAGTCCGGGCATCAGCTCCAGCACCCCCTCATAGACCTCCATGCCCTGGGCGGTGATAACGTAGTCGTAGGTCCCTGCCGGCTTGCCCTCCAGGACAGCCAGACCGTTTTCGTCAGTGGTGGCGGTGTAGTTCAGGTAATACTCGGTCTCCACGCCGTTGACAATCTGGATCTGGGGGGTCTTGCCGTAGAGCTTGATCTGGGCGTTGCGCACCTTCTCCCCCAGGTCGCTGGTCACCTGGAAGGTGGCGGTGCCGGTATCCAGGGCATTGACCTCCAGGGCCACAGGGATGGTGCAGGTAATGTCACCCGCGCCATTCCTCAGCACCACCTTGTCCTGATACTGGCCCAGCTGGGTGGAGGCGAGGGGGGCGAAGGTAACATCAAAGGTCAAGCTCTCCCACTGGTGAATGGCGGTCTTTGACAGATTGTCCGCCCGGATGAAGCTCAGGCCAGGCTGCTGGATGGTGATGCCCTCCCAGTCTCCCATACCGTTGTTCTTCACAGTGACGGTGCGGGTGATGGTGTCCCCGGGGTTGGCGGAAACCACCACGTTGGCCGGGCTTGCTTTGGGCGCAGCGGTGGCCGGGCGGAGATAGAGCTTCAGCACCGCCTGGGCGGAAACAGAGACGCTCCCGCTGCCCCCGTCGTTGGATACGGCGGAGAAGTCTACGGCGTACTCCGCGTAGTCCGGGGTGTCCTCCCCATTTATACTGGTGATGCTTACGGGGATGGATAGAGCGGTGTCGCCCACAGGCAGGTCAGTGCTAAGCCCGCTCAGATCCGCATTCACCGTGATGCCGGGATAGGTCCCCTTGGGCGTCAGGGCGGCCTGCACATTGCTCAGCTTGCCGAATCTCCCGTCCCACGCGGCGTTGTAGAGCTCCAGCGTCACCCCGTCGTCTACGCTCACACTGCCCCCCTTGGTCATGGTGACCACGGTCTCCCGGGGGGAGGGCTCCATGCCGTAGACGGTGAAGGCAGTGGAGGTGATGTCGGTGCCCAGCAGCTGGTCGTAGGCGTAGGCCCGCACCACCCACTTGCCGCTCTCCTTGGCCTGGGGGGCAAAGGTGTAGGTAAAGGTGCCGGTTTCGGTGTTGTAGGTAATATCGGCCCGCTCATCGGCGGCCTCCCGGTCGATGAAGATGATCTTCTGGCCCCGATACCAGGTGGTGACGGCAGAGGTGTCGCCCTCCACGATGCTGCCGTCGGGCTGAGTCTGATAGCTCGGCAGCAGGTCCAGCTCCAGCACGATGGTGCCGGTGTAGGGATTGCCGTCCCCCTCTGTCAGGGTGCCGGTAATGGTGATCGGTGTCTCCGCAGTGACCTGCAGGCCGGGGTCGTCGCTCTCCACCGTGTGTACGGTGGTGGTTTTGTCGGTCACCGACAGGGAGCCCTGCACATCCTGGACAAAGAGGATTTGGGTCTCATAGGTGGTGGAGTAACCACCGTACACCCCGTCGAAGCGAAGGGTATAGTTCTGGGTCCCCAGCCCGCTGGTGGACAGGTCGGCGGAGAAGTTCCCCTCCCCGTCGTCCGTCAGGTTCACCTGCCTGTCGGTGCCCAGGATGGAGGCTGTGATGGACAGGCCGCCCGCGGCGGTGAGCTTCTGCCCGTCGGCCATGGCCGCGCTGGCCTTCACCGGGATGGTGACCTGGCTGGCCAGGAACATATTGGCCCCGTAGTCATTGCTCTCGCCGTCCTTGTTGGGGCTGGTGGTGAGGGTCATGCCGTCATTGACTGTGTAGGTAAAGGTGTAGGGCCGGTAGTAGGTGGTGTCAAAGTCGGCGCCGCCCACCGGCTCCAGGCTCACCCGGACGCTGTACTTGCCGGAGTCCTCCGGCCGGAAGGACAGGATCTGGATGGAGGTGGAGTTCCCCTGGATGCCGTTGTACTGAGTGCGGGAGACGGTCTCATAGGCATTCTCCGCCGGCTCGGTGTCCTCGTCCATCCACCTGGCGGCGGAGACCAGCAGGGCGTACTTGTCAAACAGGGTAGCGGTGGAGCGGTTGGATACCCGGACGGTGAATTTGGCCTCGCCGCCATAGTCCAGGGTATCCGCCGGAGCGTTGTACACGTCGGACAGCCACAGGTCTGGCTTGCGCACCGTCAGATCCAGGGTGCGGGCCGTCTGGACCACCGGTTCCTCCACCACGGCCCGGTCCGGGTCGGCGGTGATGGTAACAGTGTGGCTGCCGTCGTCCACCACCCACTCGGCAAAGACGTTCACAGGCTGGTTTGCCTGGAGCACCACATTGCTCCCGGGGCCTCGGTCCAGCTGCACGGCCTTCAAGGGCTTGCCGTCCACCTGGAAGGTGACGGAGAAGGGCACCGTGATATTGACGGTGCTGCTCACCTGGGCGGTGAAGCGCAGGGTGGAGCCCTGCACCGGGTCGGCGGTGTCGGCGGGCTCGATGGTGATGCTGCTCAGGGTGAGCGTGGGCGCCGCGACGGTGAATGCCTCTGTGGTGACAGTGGCGCTGTTGTTGCTCTCATCGCGGTCCATCAGCTCGCCGCCGGCGGTGAGGGTGACGGTGTGCTCACCCGCCGTGGGGGTGATGGCGAAGGACTCGGTGCCGCTGGTCCCCATGGCCCGGAAGACCTGCCGCTGGGCGGCCACCTGGCCGTCCACATAGAGAGTCAGGGTGAAGGTGGCGTCGGCGTCGCCGCTGTTCTCCACCATAGCCGACCAGATCACCTGGTCCTGGGTGGTAAAGGCGGCGGAGCCGGCGGCATTCAGATTGGTCCACGTCAGGCCGGAGACGGCGATGTCGGCAAACTTCACCTGGTCGGCGTTGTACTGGACCGTCATGACATTGTTGGCCATGTCCGGCTCGGAGATGACCTGCAGGATGTCGTTGGTCACCACCTTGAGCACCTGGGCACCGGCTTCGGCGGTGTAGTGGAAGGTGACGGTCTTAGTCTCCCCCGCCTCCAGGCCGGTGAGAGTCTGGTAGCCCAGGGAGGTGCCGTTGCGGATCAGGCTGGTGAGGAAGGACATATCGGAGGGCACCGGCCCGGCGCCTTCGTTGCCGATGACGGCGGTGACCTTGACGGCGTCGCCCTCCTGGATGGGGTTAGCTTCGGTCACCGGGGTATAGTCCGCCTCCTCCCCGCCCTTGCGCTCCACGGTGATGGAGTCCACATACAGGTCGGGGCGGTTGTCGGCGACAGTGATGCTGCCGGTGAGGACGGTGGCCGCCCCCTTAGCGTCGGTGACGGTGAGGGTGACGGGGTAGCTGCCGGGCGTCATGAAGCGGTGGGAGACCGCCATGCCGGTCTTGCTCTCGCCGCCAATGCTCCAGATGTAGGTAAGCGCATCCCCGTCGGTATCGCCGCTCCCCTCCGCCGTCAGGGCTACCGTCTCGCCGGAGTCGCAGGTCAGGGCGGCATCTGTGAGGTTCCACACCGCAGCAGGGGCGTGGTTGAGGGGCAGGGGATCAGCGCTCAGGGTATTATTCTTTGCATCGGTGTCCGTTGCGGTACCGGAATCAATGGCAAAGGTGGCGGAGAGGGTGACGCTCTCTCCCTCGGCCACAGCCAGGGTAAAGAGGACCTCCCGGGTCTCCCCCGCCCGCAGCAGGGCGTAATCGTCATCCGTGTCCGCGCCGAAGGTAACACGATCCACAATCTGCGGCCCGCTGCCGTAGTCGGAGGTGAGGGTCAGGACGCCCCCTGCCCGGGCGGGGCCGGCGTTGCGGACGGTCACTGCGATGGTGCTGATCTGTCCCACGGTGAGGACGATGTCCCGGCTCACCGGGGGCTGTACAACAGCCACATCGCACACCGCCCCGGCAGCAGCCGATACGGGGCCGGTGGGAGCAGACTCATTGCCCGCCCGGTCCACGGCAGTGACCCAATAGTAGTAGGTCTTGCCCTTTTCACAGGTGCTGTCCCGGTAGGCGCCGGCGGCGGTCTCGCCGATAACCTGGGCCGCGTTAAATTCACTGCTCTCCGCCCGGTAGACGGCGTACTTCTGTACATCGGGTGAGGTGCTGGCGGTGAAGTTCAGCCGGATGGCCCCACCGCTGCCCTCGTCTGTAGCTGTGAGCTCAGTGACCTTGTCGGGGGCCTGGTTGTCATAGCGACACCTTACCGTGGACACCGCCGTCTTATTGCTGTTGTTGCTGGCAGTGACCCGGATGGCAAACCAGCCCTCGGTCTGGGCGGCCACGTCCAGCGTCCATTGGGCCGAGAGGGTATAGGTAGTGCCGCTCTGGCCGGCGGCCAGTTCCGCCGCCGTAAAGGAATGGATGAGCTGCCAGGCGGTGCCGCTGCCCGGCTCCGCCGCAGAGCTCTCGCCCAGGTAGGCGTATTCCAGCTTGGCGGCAGTCACGGTGATCTTATCCTCCACCTGGGCGGTGACAGTCACCGGGCTGCGGAAGGCGGAGCCCTGCCAGGGCTGCAGGGAGAGGATGGTGGGGGCGTTGGTCTGCTCCTCGGGGTGGAGCCAGCCGGTGGCCACGCTCCGCTCCCCCTCCACATTGGCGTCAGAGTAGGCCGCCACTTTGTAGCTGTAGGCCTTGGTGGGGTCCAGGTAGCCGCCGTTGTCGGTGTCGGTGAAGGTGTTTCCGCCATCCTTGCCCACCTTGCCCACCTGCACATACTCCCCGCTGTCCTCGGCGCGGTAGATGATGTAGCCCATCGCGTCCAGCCGCTGCACGGGGTTCCAGGCCAGGGTGAGTTGGCGCTCTCCCGCCGCAACGGTCAGGTTGGTGGGAGCAGCGATGGGACTGTTGGCCAGGGCATAGGCGCCGGAGATGGGGGTGCTCTCATTGCCCGCCCCGTCGGTCACGGCAAATTTCAGCTTGAGGTTGCCGGTGGCGTCGGCGGTGAGGTCCGTGGTGTCCAGGGTCAGCACGCTGCCGTCCCAGGTAACGCCCTCGGTGATCGGAGCCCAGCTCTCCTGGCCGGTATAGGGGCTCTGCCACACCTTCGCCCCGGCGATGACGTTGGAGTTGTCCGTCGCGTCGAGGGTGAACGCAAAGGCGCCCCCCGAAATGCCCGCGCCCGCGGCGGGAGAAACGCCCTTCAGTACAGGCGCTTCCTCGTCCGGCATGATCCGCAGGTTGACGAGGATATCCCCGGTGCGGATATCATATGGGTAGCTTCCATTTGCGAGCCGGACATAGACCTGCTGCGGCCCGCTCCAGGTGAAGTCATCGGTGGGGATCGGGTAGTCGATGGTAACGGTGCGCTTGCCGTTCTCGTCGCTATTGTTGAAGCGGTAGTAGAGGCCGGACACCAAGGTATCCCCGCCCATTTCTCTATGCCAGAGGTTGGCAGTAACGCTTTGGGCGCTGTTTGCCGTGAAGAAATCACCCGAGGCAGTGACCGAGAGGGTGCCGCCCTGCTCCAGCTCAGTGCTGCTGTCCTCCATGATGTCGATTTCCGTTCCCTGAGGGGTGGTATAGGTGACCTCATCCACGGTCAGCTCCGCGTTCTGGAAGAAGGTGTCGAAGGTGCCGATCTGCACCTCTCCCGCCACGCCGGCGGCGTTGCAGATGGCCACGGCGTAGAAATAGTACCGGGAGCTTCCGGAATACTGGCTGGTATAGGAGTTCCCATCCTCGGGGAGGAAGTCCTGCGGCGTCCTAAAAGCGGGGCTGGAGAGGTTCTCCCGAAAGCTCGTGATCGCCTCGTCCCGCGCTTCCACGGTGTCATAGCCGGAGGAGGGCACCCAGAGGCGGACGGGGTACGTCTCGGCGCCGCTCCAGGTGAAGGTGCTCTGGCTGTAGCCAGGGTAGTTCATCCTGACCTGGGCGTCATAGGCAAAATCCCCGGGCAGCTCCGGCGCCACGTTGTTCACCGTGAAGGGGTGATAGCTGACGCCGCGGTTGCCCGCGTAGTCCTCCACGGTGATCCGGAAGGCGTAGGTGCCGTCCAGAAGGGTATAGGCGGCCGCCCCCGTTCCCTCGTCGGTGACGGCGGTGAAGTATTGGGCCAGGGCCTCCGCATTCCCTTTCAGCGCCTCCGGAATGATGACGTTGTAGGACCCGTAGCCGGGATTCTCCACGTCCAGGGTGTTCAGCCAGAATTGGAAGCCGAAGGCGGAGGTGAGGTACGTCTTGTCTCCATAATAATAGCAATAGGGGGAAAGGGTGGTGAAATCCCAGGGGGTGTCTTCGATATTCCCCGCAGACCTGGCGGCATAGGTGAGCAGAAGCACATCGTCGTCGTCGCTCTGGCCCTGCTTAACCACCTCCACCCGGGCGTACTTCTCCCAGTTCTCGTCCTGCACACTGCCGTTGACCTGGAAGGAGCCGGCCTGGGGCGTGGTGGCCCAGGCGTTGGAGGAGCTCCCGGTGTAAAAGACCACCACCGGGGCCGTGGTGTCCGGGGAGAGGTCGACGGGCTTCCCGTCCGACACGGCGCTGGAAATGCCGCTGGAGTATTGCGTGGACATAGCCACCGTGTAGTTGGTGGGATAAGTCTCCCCCTCCTCGTCCTGCCACACCGGCTCTCCGGCGGGGGGCAGATACAGGGTCTTGGTGTACCAGCCCGTCTGCCCTTCCACAGCCTCCACGCCGTCGGAGGTGATGCCGAAGCTATAGGACACCCCGTCCAGGTAGAGCCGGTAGGTGGCCCCGGGGTCATCCTCCACCGCATGCCAGGTGATCTCCAGGGCGGACTTCCCCTCCAGGGAGGCCACCGTAAACTCCGGCGCCTCCGCCTGGGTGTAGGTCAGGGTTTTGGTGACCTCGGCGGTGCGGCCGCCCACGTCGGAGACCACCACTTTGATCTCATACTTCTTTCCATTCACCAGGTTCGCGCCCTTGTCGGGGAACAGGTAGCTCAGCTTCATGTTGTAGGTGGCCGAGGAGTCCTGGGGCGCGTTCTGGTAGGGGGTGTTGCTATACCTGTCAAACTTATATGTGGACTCGTTCCACCCCTCGGTTCCCTCCTCGCGCCAGTAGAACTGGGCGTCGTTGGCCAGCAGGTAGTTGTCGGAGGCCCGGACGGAGAAGGTATCGGTCGTGCTGTTGAAGGTATCCTCATCCGCGCCGTCCACAAGGATGGCGCTGCCGATCTCCGGGGCCTCGTTATCCGCCAGCAGCGTCCCGCCGGCGCTGTTCAGGGTGGTGAAATACTTGCTGTTCACTTTGGAGGCCCAGGAAAACGCGCTGTCCCGGCTGCCAATCCACACCTGGAAGGAGCAGATCTTGCCCGCGGAGATGCCGCCGTCGTTCAGGGCGGACTGGGTGGTGCCGCGGCTTGTGTCGTACCACTTCAGGGGCACACGGAGGGTCAGGGCGCCGTCCGCCCCGGCGCTCCCATGGAGGCTGTAGGAGTACGTGGTGCTGCCGTTGAGCGCCACATACCAGGTATTGTTCTCGCTCTGGAGGAAGCGGGTCAGGTCGTCGTTGGTAACACCAGAGTCGCCGTAGCTGGCCAGATCTGCCAGGATCTTTTCCCTGGCCGTATCGCTGAGGGTGAGGGTCAGGGTGAAGAAATTCACGCCGGGCTCGGGGGCGGCGATCCCCAGGGGCGGGTAGGAGACGGTGCCGGTGGGGACGAACGCGCCGCCGTCGGCTATGTCGGAGAGGTTGCCCGCCTTGTCCCTGGCCCGAACCTGCAGGCGGTAGGTATTCCCCGCCGTCAGGCCGGAGAGGTCCATCAGGGCGGACAGGGTCAACCCGAAGCGGCTATCCGCGTTGAAGGAGGGGCTGGCGACGGACGTCACGGTGTTGGTGCCCGCCACATCCTGCCAGGTATCCCCGACTTGCTCCTGGAGCCAGAATTCCACCTCCTGGAGCGTGCCAAAATCCAAGGCATAGGCCTTCACGGTCACGGGGCTGCTGCCCAGGCTGACACTGGCGTTGATGTCCTGGGTGATCTCTACCGTGGGCTTGTCTTGATCCGCCCCGGAGGTCAGCGGCTCCAGGGTGGTCTTGCCCAGGACAGTGTTGGAGTGTTGGGAAAAGGGATTATAGTCGTCCGCCGTGGGGAGGCTGTTCTCGTTGTAAAAATAGCCAGTCTCCATGGTGACCGTCACCGGCCCGATGGCCGGGTCCACATAGAAACGCTTTTCCGTCTCATTGCCCATGGCGTATAGCTCTGAACCGGAGAAGATGATCACTTTATTGGAGATGTTCTCCCCCGCCTGGTTGTAGAGCTGGAAGCGGTAGGCAATGTGCGCCGCATCAGCTGCGGCGGGGTTGGTCCAGGTGATCTTCACGCCGTTGCTGGCCGGCTGCCCCTGGATGCCTGTGGGCAGGTAGGAGGCCGGCGCTTCCTCCGCCGTCACCGTGCTCAGCAAATAGCTCGTGCTCCAGTTGTTACTCTCGTCCAGGAGGAGCACCTCCAGGCGCAGGGAATACTCCGCCCCGACGGTCAGCTGCTCCCCTTTCAGATAGGAGTACTGGAATCCGCTGTCCTGCTTCGTCAGGTAGGAGTTGTAAAACACTGACCCGCTCGCGCTCCACCAGCTGATGTCAGAGAGATGCTCCCTGTCCCCCTCGTTGGATGGCCTCAGAGAGGCATAGACGTTGGACACGGTATAGCCCTCCGGCGGGGTGACAGCCACCGTGAAGGAACAGCCGGGGCTGATGTAGTTGGATACAGTGCCGTCCACCTTGGTAATGGTCAGGCTTTCAAGGGCCGCTTGGACGTCCCGGGTGGGCGCGCCGTTGGCGGCAGCCGCCTGGGAAACTCCCGTCACGGATGCAGGCTCGTTCTTGACCTCGTCCTTGGGCTCGTTTTTAATCTCGCCCTTGACTTCGTCCTGGGGCTCATCCTTGACTTCGTCCTGGGGCTCATCCTTGACTTCGTCCTGGGGCTCATCCTTGACTTCGTCCTGGGGCTCAGACTGGGGCTCTCCCTGGGGCTCAGGCTGGGGTTCTCCCTGGGGCTCAGACTGAGGCTCTCCCTGGGGCTCGGCCTGGGGCTCAGGCTGGAGCTCTCCCTGGGGCTCTCCCTGGGCCTCAGACTGGGGCTCTCCCTGGGGCTCAGACTGGGGCTCTCCCTGGGCCTCAGACTGGGGCTCTCCCTGGGGCTCAGACTGAGGCTCTCCCTGGGGCTCAGACTGAGGCTCTCCCTGGGGCTCAGGCTGGGGCTCTCCCTGGGGCTCAGGCTGGGGCTCTCCCCGGGGTTCAGACTGGGGCTCTCCCCGGGGTTCAGACTGGGGCTCTCCCTGGGGCTCAGACTGGGGCTCTCCCTGGGGCTCAGACTGGGGCTCTCCCTGGGGCTCAGACTGGGGCTCAGACTGGGGCTCTCCCTGGGGCTCAGACTGAGGCTCTCCCTGGGGCTCAGACTGGGGCTCGGCCTGGGGCTCTCCCTTAGGCTCGGCCTGGGTAACAGTTTCCACTACGGGAGCAGTCTGGGGCCCGGTCTGCGTCCCCACTGCCACAGAGGGCAGGAGCGTGCTCACAAGAGACACGGCCAGCAGCCAGGATACAACGCGTTTCATCCTCTTTTTTCCCATCTTGACTCCTCCCTCGCATTTGCCATAGGCTCTATTTTCACGGATAGTTCCCTATGCTCCCGGGGGTGCGTCCTTCCGCTCAGGAAGGCACGCAGCCCGCCTTTCTTCTTTCGCTTCCCTTCGGTCTGCCCCACCTTCGCCTGACGGCGGGGACGGGCTCTGGTAGTGTTCTCCACAAACTGCAGCACTCGGTCGGCCAGGTTGTCCACCGCCCGGCACGCCTCCTCCCGGCTCAGCGCCGGGTGCGGCTGGGTGACCGCCACCTCCAGGAAGGGGTTGTTCAGCAGAAACAGGAAATGGCTTTCATAGCCATTTACCATGACCTGCGCGTCCACATTCCCGGTCTCAGGGTCAATGGCATACTCCCGGCAGCCAAACCGCTCCAGCACGTCTTTCACGGCCAGCTGCAGGATCTTCATGGCAAAGGGATTCATCCGTATTGCGGACACGACAGGCTCCATCTCCACACCTCCCGGGCAAAATACACAAAATACAAGCCTGATTATAAGCCGAATATCTCCCTTTTTGCAGGTCACACGGGTGCCAAAATGGAAAAACAGGGGGGTCACAAATGTGACCCCCCTGAAAACCGGCGGAAAAGATGCTGTTTTCGATTCTCTGGTGAGGTTCAGTCCCCAGACTGCGTCCGCTCGTCTGGCTCCATGCAGCTCTTGTACAGGCCCGCCCTCGTCTTTGTCCCCGTTTTTTGATAGATGGACGCGATATACCGCTGAAGCACCCGTCGGGAAATAAACAGCTGGTCCGCGATTTCCTGCACGCAGTCCTCGGTGGTGACCAGACGTTCAAAGACCTCTGTCTCCCGCGGAGTAAAGGCGCACCGCCTGCAGTAAGCGCTGATTTTCTGTTCCTGTGTCAGCTCAGGCGCTTTCGGCTGTGCCGGACGGGTCAGAGTCAGTTCTCCCCCCATGGCCATGCTCACCACCAGCACGCCAAAGAGCACCACGGCCGCCCCGATGGCCGCCGCCATGGACAGGCTTCCCACCGGCACGAGGGTGAGCAGGGCGGAAAACAGGTTGGTGGAGATTCTCCCCATGCCGGCCCACAGCTCCGGCCAGCCAGTCCGGGGCGCCACGCGCCAGAAGGCCAGATTGTAGTAAGAGAGTGAGGCGCCCAGATAAAGGTAGAACAGGCACATATTGACCGCGTAATAGGCAGGATCGCCGAAAAGCACCGGGTTCATCAGCGCCGCCAGCGCCGCGCACAGCGTGGCGACAGAAAGGAGTTTTCCGCCCCATATATCCGACAAACCGCCTACCAGCAGATATCCCACGATCGTAAACAGCCGGGGCCATGCGTAGAAGTTGTAGTCCTCATAGCCGCTCTGCACATTGAGCAGCATCATCTGCCGGTCGTAGGTAGTCCCAATGGCATACAGGCACAGGACATTCAGGCACAGCCGGGCCAGCGTGCCAGTCATGGCCCGGGCCTTTTCCGGCTTCGGCGCTTCGTAGGGCAGGCAGTCCTCGGTCAGCCATTCCCATGGCCGCCGCACCGTCAAATACACGGCGGCACAAAAGCCCAGTACCAGAGCGCCAGGGATACCGGCTGTGATGTGCCAATATTCCTGAAGGAGATACTGCAGCAGCACCGCCGCGGAGGCGCCCAGTGCCATCACCCGGCCTGTCTTGGGGTTGTCCGCCAGCGCCGCCGCCATGCAGAAGTAGACCATACCGCCCAGCAGGCCCAGAAAATAGGCCGCGCCCATGGCCGAGATGGAAAAAGCCGTCACATCCCCTAGGATGAACAGCAGCAGCACGGTGCAGCCGTAGGCCACACTGGGCAGCAGCAGAAGCACCCTGCGGAATGTGAATTGTTCCGTCACCCGCCGCAGCAGCGCGAAGGAAGCAAAGCCCAGCGCCACCAGGGCGTAGTCGATGTAGTGCAGGTACAGCTGCCAGACCGGGCCCGTGATAACGGCGCTGCGCTGGTCAATAAAGGTCAGGGTGACCATGTATTCAAACATATAGATGGCAAAAAGAGCCGACAAAAACCACTGTGCAGGGGAAAATCCCAGAATCGCCCTGCTCCTTTGTTGCAACATTGATCACCGCCTCCCATCACTCCCAGCAGTGTGTGCCTTCTTGTGTGACTCGTATTATAGCACATGTTTTCCCCGATTGCCAGTGGGGCGTTCTGACGAAGGCGGGCCGGATTTGCACCATGCTCCAGCAGCGCCGCAAGCCGCGATAGCTTTCGTCTTGAGCCTCGCCCCACCGTGAACCCTGTGCCCGTCGGCGACGCAGCCGCTTCCCCGTCTGGGAAGGGGCATGAAGAACAGGCGCTGCCGCATATACTGCCTTACCAAGGAGGGGGTATGCACATTGGGCGTCGTTATGCATTATCCGGCAGCCCCAGAAAAGCGGGAAGCGCTTTCCAAGAAGGTTGCCGCCGTCCATGCCCAGACAGTCATGGAGCAAATAAAAGCCATGCCTTGCCCCGTGGGACAGAAGGTGAAGTTGATAGAGGCAATTAAACGAATACATCAGCAAAGGGACAGTGCGAAATGAGGCCATAAAAATGAGCGAGGATTGGAGCCAGAAAGGGCTTTCAAACCTCGCTCATCGCTTGATTCTTCGTCTGTGATTCCAAAGAAAAACAAGGCCAGTGTACGGTATACGAGCGCTACGGCCAACTGGTACTTGCCCTAAATTCAGGAACGATACCGGAGAACGCACCCGCCCGTCTGCTAAGGGCCCAGCTTGCGGAACCGGGGTACGGGAAACTGTATAAAACGTATCCTCCCAAAGGGAGAAAATCGGCGGCGGAGCCCCGGCCACAGCACCCTGGCCCGGGTAAAGGGGCGGCTGAAAGCCCTGACTGGCCCGACCACATCCGCAGCGGTGCGCTCGCTGCTGGAAGGGGAAGCCTTGGAAATCGTGTTTGCCAGGGGTACAGCCAAGCGCAAAAGCCAGGCTCAGCGGGACTGGGAGGAGAAGCCAGCCCTTCCGGAGCGGGTGGGAGCGGTACGAAGAAATGCTCTCCACCATGGGAGAAGGGCCATCAGCTGCACCGGGCATTTGCCGTCCTGAAATTCCGCGATATGATCCAGGGCGGCAAAGCCGGCCATTTTTTTATCACGGCAGAAACACTCTACAGCGCCGATGTGCTTTCTCATCACAGCGGTCATCTCATCCCTGTCCGGCATCTCCACCGGCGCCTTGAACAGCATCTGAATGAGATAGGGGCCGCCGGGCTGGGGGCCCTTTTTGTCATCCAGGTTTTGCCGAAAAACTTGATTGCTCATACTCCTCCCTCCCTTCTCCTGATGGCATCCGCGATCTGCCTGCTGGCGGCATCCATGTAGAGATACACCCCGTCCCTGTCGCAGTGGTATAGGTTGGAATAACTCGTACTCTCATTGGGGCGGATAGGGTCAGGCTCCACCACCTCAGTGGCCTCCAGCAGACCGACGCCCAGTTCTGCAGCGGCAGAAAGTGCTTTTTTCAGCACAGCAATCTGTCCATTGCTCCAAATCCTCTCCAGATCTTCACACACTTTGGGGTCCTGCTCCATATCTTTGAGAAGCTGCATAACTTGATCCGGAGACAGATATACACCGGAGCAATAGTTTTCGATGATTCGGTTCTGCATGAGATTTGGAAAGGAAACAGGAGTCACTTGATCCCATGAGGTGAAGTACCGCCCATATTCCGGCTTTTCTTCCGCCAGGAAAGAAAAAGCACTGCCTCTGGTGTAATAGTAATCCCGGAAAAAACCTTGGATCACTGCAATATAGAAACCATGGCTTTTGTCAAACAGCTCGTTGGATTCTGTTTCAGCCCCAACTCGCAGGGTATCCAGATATTTTTCTGCATAGAAATCCTCTATTCCATACTGTGCGGCGAGTGCCAGCACCTTTTCCTCCTGTCCCTGCTGTATCCAGGTTAAGGGAGTAAAATACCATTCTTGCATTTCCTCTGGTGAAATCGGGTGAAAGCTCACATCGTATCCCATAAAAACCTCCTTAGTAATCCAGCAGGATAGGTACCTGCTGTTCCTCGGCAAACCGCATGGCACGCCAGAACATGGAGAAGGCGAACTTGGCCAGGGATTGGGTGTCATACTGGGTGTGTTCCGGGATGTCCGCCTTGCTATACTGCCCATCCGGGCCCAGGGTCCCGTCTACCGGGTACCCTTCCGTATCCGCCCAAGCAAGGATGGCATCCTCATCGGCCTGCCATGCCAGCTGGTTCAGCTTCTCCAGCTCCTTCCGCAGTCCGCCCAGGGTGGCGATCATCGCCTGATCATCGGTGGGCAGAGGCGCCTGAAAGAAGAAGGCATCAGCCAGAGGCAGCCACCAAGTTGCCCCACGCAGCAGGAACCACACCCGCTCCTCGTCCGATGCAAGACGGGCGACCAGAGGATGCTCCCCGAAGTTCCAGTCCTTCTCCACAGTGGAAGGCACCGGCTCCTCGTATGTATGGCAGGCGGCCACCAGCAGCATAGCGCCGAAGGCATCCCAATCCGGCTTGTCGGTGTAATAGGGCTTTTCATTATTCTCCGGCCAGGGGGTGTAGGGGGGCTGGCCCGGCTGAGAAATGGCGCTCAGAATCTGATCCCGCCAGTTCTCCACCGCCGCCTGGACTTCGGCCGGGGACAGTTCTTCCTCGTTATCAGCAGCTTCTCCATCCGGCGTGATCCGGTTAAAGGCGTATCCGTTTTCCTCCGCCCACTGCTGAACAACGGTTTTCCAGTTGTGAGAATAGTACCGGGTCAATGTTCCGGCGTAGATGTCAAGTCCCATCGTGATGCCTCCTTTTCTGTTATGTGGTCATCCTTTTGCTGGAGCGAACAGCCTGTCGATTTTCTCCAGATCGTACTTCAAGATCCAGCCATGAAATTGATGGTAAAGCGGCAAAAGCAGTTCTCTGGAACTGCCCAGCACATCCAGCCCCCGGTCATCATACAGGTGGTAGAGGAATGGTCCTGGCCCTGTCAGATAGACGCTGGACACAAAGCCGCTCCAGCCTCCGATATCTCCCAGAATGATCTCCTGCAAAAATTGCTCCGACTGAAAGGTAATCCCTCTGAGATCCCAGTAAAACTGCACTTGTGCATGGGTATCCCCATCTTCGTCCAGCTCTATGGCCGGAAGTTGCTCATTGGGAACCGGGAGTCCCATTCGCTGCCGGATAACGGTCAGTAGGGACTCGGTAGGTTCTTCATCGGGATACCCGTCGATTCGCAGAAGGTCCGGCACCTCCGGAAGTGCCCGATAGATCGCGGCGGCCCGGTCCAGCGCCCCCTGAACATAGGCGGGGTTGGTTCTCAGTTTCGCCGCACTCCTGTCCAGATAGATTGGTTCCTCCCCGCCGATCTCAAACCGAATGCCTACCGGCGCATGGTAGAACAGAGGGTGTTCCAGTCCAGCCATGCCC
>CASFCW010000005.1:9912-54728 GCA_949293165.1 uncultured bacterium | reverse complement strand
TTCAATGTTAACCAGATGTCTGAGGACGATGAGTTCGTAACAGACAACGAGGAGATCGCTGTTGAGGAAGGCGTTAGCGTAATCGCTGGCAACGGCGCTGTAACGATCCAGGGTGCCGCTGGCAAGACGGTTGTCATCACCAACATCTTGGGTAAGGCAGTCGCTAACACGGTTCTGACTTCCGACAACCAGACCATCGCCGTACCGGCAGGCGTTGTAGCCGTAGCCGTTGAGGGCGAGGAGGCTGTGAAGGCTATCGTAAAGTAAAAGTGAGCTAATCTGACGGGATTCATTCCCGGATGCGATAATAGGAGGGAGCGTGTCGGAAAGGCGCGCTCCCTTTCTTTATGGGCGCGGGTCTCGCGATTTGCGGATGAGAGGACAGAAAATAATCCGTGAAATTCGTGAAATCCGTGCCCAATTCTATTTCTACGAAAGAAAAATCTCTATCTTTGTTCCCGTAAGTAAGGCAAACGAATGAAGCGGTTTATGAGAAAGATCCTGTTGTTGTGTGTCGCCTGTATGGCGCTCCTGTCCGCACGGGCGCAAGTGGCTTTCGGCGTGCGTGCCGGTGGGGCGTATTCGTCGTTGATCCAGAAGGTGAACGACCGTGCCGAGGCGGGCTCCCGTTTCGGCTTTAGCGTGGCGGGCGTGGCGGAGCTGCACCTCGTCCTGCCGGGCGTTGACCAGGCTTTTCTGGACGAATGGGGAGAGGGCGGGGACTTTTGCGTCGATGATTTCATATCGCAAGTCATAGGGGCCCACATCCTCCGTGTGCAGCGGCGATTGCCGGTACTCCCCATAGAAAAGCAAGGGGCTCTCCTGCTGGTGGGCCTGTTTGGACCAGCGTGCTTCCAGATCCACCAGATCTTCCACCGACAGGGGGAGCGTGTCGCTGTAGATGTCAAAGCTGTGCCCGTTCTATTCGTAGGTGCCTGTGGGGCGGCTGTCGTGGGTGAGGGGAAGCCAGCCGCTTACTGCGGCAGCTGCGATCCCGCCTGTGCCGGCCAAAAAGAGCGCCAGGATGCAGGCGCAGCTCACTACCAGATTGACGGTACGGGGGATTCCTTTTTTCTTCATCCAGCCCATCAGCCGGTTGGCCAAAAGGGAGATGCCGCCCACGAGCAGAGCGATACAGGCCAGCAGAGGAAGGGGGGTATCGGAATCCAGAAAAGACAGCAGAAGAAACACGATGGCCAGGGCAACCATCCCCCAGCTCAGCCACGGATTGGCCCGTACAGGAAGGAAGATACCTTCCTCCGCCGCCTGCTCCGCCTTGCGCTGCCAGCGAACATATGTCCCGATTTCCAGACAAACCACAAGCAGGAGCAGCACCCAGACTGGGGCGGCAAACAGATGGCTGGTGCTGGAGAGATAGTCCACAGGGTCCCGCCGCAGCTGGGAGATCTGCAGGTACAAATACCACAGGATCACGGCCAGGGTAAACAACTGTCCCGTCAGCAGTTTTTTCTTCATGGTTCGATGGATGTTTTCCACCTGGGGGATGGGGTCGGTTTCAATGGGGACGGCGTCCTCCCGGTCGGTGCAGAAAACCTGCATGGCGTCCCACCGAAGCACCAGCCGCCAGCCGTCCTGGGCGCAGAGCGCCTCTTTCTCCAGCTGCTTATCACTGGGATATGGGTCAAACTCCGAGGCACCGGGGAAATAGGTCACGGCAAAACGGAGGGCTTGGGGCTGTATTTGTTCGAACGTCCAAAAGAGACTGCCTGCTTTCCGGACCATCCAGCCGTTGGCGGCCATCTCCTCCAGCTTTTTCTCAATGGCACTGTGGTCGTAGAAGGAAAAATGGGCAAATACACGCTTCCCTTTGCTCATGAAGGCGCCTCCTTTCCCAATAATCGTTCAAAGTCCTCCGCCTGATGCCGGATGCGCCGGTACTCCCGCTCCAGCATCAGCCGCCCCTTCTCAGTAATCCGGTAGCTGCGCCGCCGGCCCTCCGTTTTGGTCTCCTCAATCATCCCTTCCGCCAGAAATTGCTCCAGCAAGTCATACAGGGTGCCCGATCCAATGCTCACCCGGCCATCCGCCAAAATCCGAACCGCCTCCAGAATCTCCGCACCCCGGCACTCCCGGCCCAGACAGAGTAAAATATAGAACATTTGCTCCGTCAGCGTTTTAAACCGTTCCCTTGGCATCGGTATCCCCTCATTTTCCTCGAATATCGAGTTCCTTAATTTTATTATAACTCGAATATCGAGAATGTCAACAGGGGGGAAGGAAATTTGGGAGGAGAAGGGGGGATGGTCCCGGTTTCCACGGCTTTGCCCGATGGCTGGCCGCGTTTTCAGCCGGAGTTCTATCCCAGGGCCCGTCCACATAGGATAGGGGCAAAGGCGGTGAACACAATGACAGGAGTTACAGCGGTACAAGCATACGAACAGGCGGCCCAGGTGCTGCCCATGGCCCTCAGGGGGCCGGCCCTCCGGCTGCCGGAGGGGGACAAGGCGGTGTGCGAGGAGCTGCGCCTGCGGATGGGACAGCCCCTGGCGGCGGTGCTGCCCGGCGGCGAGCGCCTGATGGAGGGGACGGAGGTCACCCTCCCCCTGTTGGAGCAGCTGGTGGAGCTGGCCTGCCAGGCGTCGCTGCACACCGTACTGGACAGCTTGCGCCAGGGGTATCTGACCCTGCGGGGCGGGCACCGGATGGGAGTGTGCGGGACTGTGGAGCTGCGTCAGGGGGAGATCCACGGCTTTCGTGCCCTGGCCTCCGCTTCTATACGGATTGCCCGGGCGGTGTCGGGGCAGGGAAGCTGGTCGGGGGCGGAGCTGCTCCGGCCTGACGGGCGGCTGTACAGCACCTTGATCCTGGCCCCGCCGGGGGTGGGCAAGACCACCCTCCTCCGGGAGCTGGTCCGCCGGGCGGCGGACGGGGAGGGGATGGCGCCCCAGCGGGTGGGCCTGGCCGACGAGCGGGGGGAGGTGGCCGCCCTCTGGCAGGGACGGCCCCAGCTCCCGGTGGGGCGGCGGTGCGATGTGGTGGAGGGCTGTTCCAAGGCCCAGGGGCTGATGCTCCTGCTCCGGGCCATGAACCCGGAGATCCTGGCCGCCGATGAGATTACCGCCCCGGCGGATGGACGGGCCCTGCTGACGGCGGCCGGGTGCGGCGTTACCCTCCTTTCCACCGCCCATGGGCAGGATCGGGAGGATCTCATGCGCCGCCCCCTCTACAGGCCGCTGGTGACCCAGGGGCTGTTTCAGAGGCTGGTGACCATCCAGCGCAGGGGGGAGGCCAGAAGCTATCAGGTGGAGGTGCTGTCATGATCCGGCTGCTGGGCTGTGTTTTGGTGGCGGGCGGCGGCGCCTGGCTGGGGATTCAGGCCTCCGCCAGGCTGCGGGAGCGGGTGACCCACGTCTCCGCCCTGATCCACGCTTTGGGCCTGCTTCGGCGGGAAATCTGCGGCCGGGGCCGGGGCCTGCCCCAGGCGCTGGAGGAGACGGCCTGCCAGGCGCCGCCCACCGTCCGACCCTTTTTCCAGGGGTGTGTCCAGGCCTGCCGGGCGCTGGAGGTACGGCCCTTTCAGGAGAGCTGGCGGCACCTGGCGGGTGAACTGCTTGATCTCAGCCCGGAGGCCCTGTCCCAGCTGGAGCAGCTGGGGGAGGTGCTGGGCCGGTATGAGGAGGAAATCCAGGGCAAGGACCTGGATCAGGCGGGGGAATACCTGTCCGAGGAGCTGACCCGGGCAAAGGGCGAGTGGGAGCGGATGGGCCGGGTGTACCGGGTGTTGGGGCTGGCCGGGGGCGGGTTCCTGGTCATTCTTCTGATGTAATTTCCCATATACGGAAGAACTATGGAATAGGGGACATGGGTATGGACGTGGATTTAATCTTTAAAATTGCCGCCATCGGCATTCTGGTGGCGGTGCTCAACCAGGTATTGATCCGTGCGGGGCGGGACGAGCAGGCCATGATGACCACCCTGGCGGGACTGGTGGTGGTACTGATGATGGTGGTGCAGGAGATTGCCGCCCTTTTTGACCTGGTGAAGAACCTGTTTCAGCTGTGATGGAGTGGATGATGCGGGCCGCGGTGGTGGCGGTGGTAACCGCCCTGCTGGCGTCGGTGCTGCGGCAGAGCGTGCCCCAATTTGCCCTGGCCCTGACTTTGGCGGCGGGGGTCTGGCTGCTGTTGGAGGCGGCGGACAGCCTTGGGGCGGTGGTGGAGCTGATGAACCGGCTCAGCAGTATGGCGGGGGTGGACCCCCAGGTGATCCGGCCCGTGCTGAAAACAGCGGCCATCGCCGTGCTGGCCCGGCTCACCGGCGAGATGTGCCGGGGGGCGGGAGAACAGGGTCTGGCGGCCTTTGTGGACACGGCGGGCACCCTGGCCGCCCTGGGCGCGGCGCTCCCCCTTTTGGAGGGGGTGGCGGAGTTGATGGCGGTGATGTTGACATGAAGAAGCTGGCAAGGAAAATCCCTTTTCTGCTATTGATTTTCTTGGTTATGTATCCTGGATTGCTGGTAACAGCCCGGGGGGTGGACTTCCCGGAGGCGGAGCAGGCGCTGGAGGCGGCGGAGGCGTATGGCGTGGATGGGGAGGGCGGCCTTGCCGCCGGGGTGGAGAGGCTGCTTTCCGCCGCCGGAGCGGGCATTGGGACGCTGGTGAGCCGGTCGGCGGCCAGCGGGCTGAAGTTGATGGCGGTGGTGCTGCTGTGCTCCATGGCCCAGGGGGTGGGGCAGGTGGGGGAAACGGGGGGCCTGGCGCCGGTGGAGATGGGCGGGGCCCTGGCCATAACCGCGCTGACCCTGCGGGATATGGAGGGGCTGATCGGCCTGGGCAGGGAGACCATGGAGCGGCTGGACAGCTTTGCCGGGGTGCTGCTGCCCGCTGTGGCCACGCTGACGGCGGCCTCCGGTGGGGTTACCTCCGCCGCCCTTCGCCAAGGAGTGACGGTGCTGTGCTGTGACCTGCTGATTTCCGCCATGGATGTGGCGCTGATTCCCATGATCTATGGCTATGTGGCCCTGTGCTGCGCCCACGCCGCCCTGGACAATCCAGGGCTGAAAAAAATGGCGGAGCTGATCAAGGGGGCGGCGGTGCTGCTGCTCACGGCGGCGCTGCTGGCCTTTGTGGGCTATCTCACTGCCAGCGGCGCCATTGCCGGGTCGGTGGACGCGGCCGCGGTCAAGACGGCGAAAATCGCCATTTCCCGCACGGTGCCGGTGGTGGGCGCCATCCTGGCCGATTCGGCGGAGGTGGTGCTGGCCGGGGCGGGGGTGCTGAGAGGGACGGTGGGTGCCGCGGGCACCCTGGCTGTGCTGGCCATCTGCCTGACCCCCTTCCTCCAGCTGGGCATCCATTATCTGATGTATAAGGCTGCCGCCGCCCTCACTGCCACCATCGCCAGCCCCCGTCTCAGCGGTCTGCTGGACCTGGTGGGGAGCGCCTTCGGCCTGGTGCTGGGTATGGTGGGCGCCGGGGCGCTGGTTCTGCTGTTCAGCGTGGTATCGGCCCTGTCGGCGGTGACGGCGTCATGATGGAGTGGGTGCGTCAATGGCTGCTGGGCCTGGTATCCGCGGCGCTGCTGTGCGCCCTGATTACCGCGCTGCTGCCCAAGACGGGGGCCGGGCGCGTGGGCCGTCTGGCCGCGGGGCTGCTGATGGCGCTGGCCATGCTGGGCCCGTTGGCTCAGGCGCTGCCCCAGACGGCGGCGGAGGAGCCACAGGGGCTGGGGGACTACATTGCCCGCCGGGAGGAGGAGCTGTCCCGGCAGCGGGACCAGACCATGAAAGAGGTCATACAGCGGGAGACTGAGGCATATATACTGGACAAGGGGCTCCAGCTTGGGGCGGAGATATCCGTCTCCGTCACCTGCCGCATGGGGGAGGAGGGGGTCTGGCTGCCGGATGAAGCGGTGATCCGGGGCAGCCTGACGGAGGAGCAGCGCTCCGCCCTGACCCAGTGGCTGGACAGCCAGCTGGACATCCCGGCCCAGAGGCAAATGTACCAATCGGAGGAGGCGAGCGCATGACAGACCGTTGGCGGGCCAGGGTGGCTGCGCTGTTTGGAAGGAGATCCTGGAGCGGGGCCGCCGTGGTGCTGGCGGTGGGCTGCCTGCTGCTCCTGCTGCCCACGGGGGTGGGCGGGGGGCAGGAGGGGCCGGCGGAGGAGGACGCCCAGACAGACAGCTGGGAGGTGGAGTATTGGGAGGAAAAACTGTCCGGCATCCTGTCCCAGGTTCAGGGTGCGGGGGAGGCGGAGGTGGTATTAACCCTGGAAAGCTCCCAGCGGCAGGTCCTGGCCCAGGACAGCCAGTGGGATGCAGCGGGGGACAGCCGGCAGGCCACCGTCACCATCAGCCTGGGAGGCGGGGAGGAGACAGTGGTGCCCCTGGAGACCAGGGCCCCGGAATTCCGGGGGGCGCTGGTAGTCTGTACCGGGGGAGACGACCCAGCCGTCCGCCTGGCGCTGACCCAGGCGGTATCCGCCCTCACCGGGTTGGGCAGCGACCGGATCTCCGTCTGCCGGAGGGCACCGTGATCCCATCCCCGTGGGGGGAGTTACGATTTTAATTGTTTAGGAGGTAATCCCATGAAAAGCAAACCCCTTTCCCAGCTATGGAAGCGCAACGCGGTGGTAGCGGCCATCGCCCTGTTTGTCTGTGCCGCGGTATATCTCAACTGGAATTACGAGCAGCAGGTGGGGAAAACCCTGGGAGAGTCCGCCATGGTAGGGGCGGAGGACCCCCTGCTCCAGCAGGATGGGGGAACCGCCCAGGCCGGTGAGGAGGACGCCGCCCAGTCTGGGGATGTGACGGAGCAGGACGCGGCGCTTACCGGCGAGACCGGGACGGGCTCAGACTATTTTGCCACCGCCCGGCTCAACCGGGAGCAGTCCCGGGACAGCGCCCTCTCCCTCCTCCAGCAGGCCGCTGAAGGGGAGGAGGCGGATGAGACCATGGTGCAGGAGATCCAGGACAGCATCCAGACCATGGCAGATTTCACCGTCACCGAGGCGCAGATTGAGAATCTGGTCATCGCCAAGGGGTATGCCGACTGCGTGGCCTTTATCGGGGACAACGCCGTCAGCCTGGCGGTAGCCAGCCCTGAGGGGGGGATCACCGAGGCGGATACCGCCCGGATTGTGGATGTGGTGCACCAGACGGCCGGCTTTACCGCCGATCAGGTGATGATTATTGGGGTGGAGTAAGGAAGAAGCTGGGTTTTTTCAGGTTGCGGTTGTCAAACGGGCGGCGGCGTGGTAAAATAGGTGCAACCGTAACGTGAAGGAGCGTGACCGTCTGTGAGTGAAAACAAAGAGTATGTCTCCCGCTCTGACGAGCTGGGCAACATCCATATTTCCGAAGAGGTTCTGGCCAGTATCGCCGCCGCCGCCGCCCTGGAGGTGGAGGGGGTCAGCGCCCTGGCGGCCAACCTGGGCCGGGATATTGCCGAGCTGCTGGGCAAGAAGAATCTGGCCAAGGGCGTCCACGTCCATATGGACGAGGAGAAGGTGACGGTGGATCTGTCCGTCCTGCTTGCCTCCGGCCATACCATTCCGGAGATGGGCCGGGCTGTGCAGGACAGCGTCCGCAACGCTGTGGAGTCCATGACCGGCCTGGAGGTGGCCGCCGTCAATGTAACGGTGACTGGGATTACCTTCCCCCAGCCCGTCAAGGAGTAACGCTCCGGCGGGGTCAACAAAGCGCGTGAAAACGGGAACGCAGGACGGCATGTCCGCTGCGTTCCCGTTTTGTGTCTTTGGGCCGTCCTTGTCAAAACGGGGATTTTCGGGTATAATGGACAAAATATTGTTCCTTGCCCCGGTTCCCGCCCATGGGAACCGGGGACACGGCCCACAGATCGGTGGAAAGGGAGGAGAGCGGATATGCACGCCATCCGGCAGTTTTTGGATCATATGGACTGGCTCAGCCTGGTGGTGTTTGTGGCAAGCGGGCTGGTTTGCCTGGTCTGCCTGACCGTCCACGAGATGGCCCACGGCCTGGCCGCCTGCCGGCTGGGCGATCCCACCGCCAAGCTCAACGGCCGCCTGACCCTGAACCCCCTGGCCCATGTGGACTGGGTGGGCCTGTTCCTCCTGCTGACCGTGGGGGTGGGATGGGCCAAGCCGGTGCCGGTGGATATGCGGAATTTCCGCCAGCCCAAGCGGGACATGGCCATTACCGCCCTGGCCGGCCCGGTGTCCAACCTGCTGCTGGCGGCCGCCGCCCTCCTGGTGGGTTCGGCGCTGATTGCCTGGGTGCCCCGGGGACGGGCGCTGCCCTATGTGCTGCTGTTTCTGTGCCGCATGGCGGTGCTCAGCGTGGGGCTTGGCCTGTTCAACCTCATCCCCATCCCTCCGTTGGACGGGTCCAGGATTCTCAGCGCCTGCCTGCCCGACCGGGCATACGGGTTTGTGCTGCGGTATGAGCGCTATATGATCCTGGCCGTGGTGGTGCTGGCCTGGGTGGGGGTGCTCAGCGGCCCGCTGTATGCGGGCATTCAGGCGGTGCTGGCGCTGCTGTGCCGCCTGACCGGGTTCCCCATGGCGCTGGTACAGTATTATTTCTTTTAAAAGCGGGGAGGCGAGGGATTGGACAGTCCCATCTACCATCTGGAGGGCGTGGTGAAGGCCAAAGCCCAGGATATGGAGGATTTTGTTGGCCCCCTTGATTTAATTCTTCATCTTTTGAGCAAGAATAAGATGGAGATCAAGGACATCCAGATTTCCCTCATCCTGGAGCAGTACCTCCAGTGGATGGCCCAGCGGAAGGAGCTGGACCTGGAGGTGGCCAGTGAATTTGTGACCATGGCCTCCCATCTGGTGTATATCAAAACCCGTATGCTGCTGTCCATCAACGATGAGGAGGCCCTCAGCGAGATGGAGCAGCTGATTGCCAGCCTGGAAGCCCACCAGAACCACGAAAACTACCTGAAAATCAAAGAGGTGGTCCCCCGCCTGGACAGGCGGTACGCCTATGGCCGGGATCTGCTGACCAAGGTGCCGGAGCCCCTGCAAAAAGAAAAAACCTACCGCTACAGCCACCCCAGGGAGGATCTGCTCCGGGCGCTGCAAAGCGTGCTGGACCGGGGGGACAGCCGTCTGCCCCCGCCGGTGGCCGCATTCCAGGGCATTGTGGGGCGGGAGCCCTACCCGGTGGCGGAGAAGGCTGCCCAGGTGCTGCGCCGTCTGTTGGCCGGCGGGGTGGCCAGCTTCCGCAGCCTGTTTCGGGACAGCCACAGCCGTTCGGAGGTGGTGGCCACCTTTTTGGCGGTGCTGGAGCTGTGCAAGGCCCGGCGCATCCTGCTGACGGGGGATCAGGACAGCTGCACCGTGTCCTGCCTTGCCGGCGGGGAGGAACCGGTGACCATCACCAGCGAAGGCGACGGGGGAGAGGAGGAATGAGCCATGGATCATAAGGAACGGGAGGCCGCTCTGGAGGCCATCCTCTTCGCCGCCGGGGAGCCGGTGGGGGTGGAGCGGCTGTGCCTGAGCCTGGAATGTACCCGCCAGGAGGCGGACGAGGCCGCCCGGCAGCTGATGGACCGGATGCGCTATGAGCGGCGGGGGGTGCGGATTGTGGCCCTGGACGCCAGCTATCAGATGTGCTCCGCCCCGGAATACGCCCCCTATGCCCGGAAGGCGCTGGACGGGCGCAAGCCGCCCAAGCTGTCCCAGCCCGCCCTGGAGGTGCTGGCGGTCATCGCCTATTACCAGCCGGTGACCCGGGCCTATGTGGACCAGGTGCGCGGGGTGGACAGCTCCTATACCGTGGGCCTGCTGCTGGAGCGGGAGCTGATTGAGGAGAGCGGACGGCTGCCCGTGCCCGGACGGCCCATCCTGTACCGCACCACCAAAAACTTTTTGCGGACCTTTGGATTGTCCAGCCTGGAGGAGCTGCCCCCCCTGCCGGAGAGCGGCGGGGAAGGGGTTCAGCTGTCCCTGGACCTGGAGCCTGTGGAGGAAGGGGAGGGGCCTTCATGATCTGGATTTGGGCAGCCGCGGCTGCGGCGCTGGTGCTGGGGCTGGGACAGCTCCGGCTGGGCCTGCTGGCCTCCTACGACGGCCAAGCCAGGGCCCAGGCTCTGCTGGGGCCGGTGAAGATTTCCCTGTATCCCAGGCCCGCCCGGACGGCGCCCCCCCGGCAGGGCGGACCCTCCCCAGGGGGGAAGAAGCGGCCCTCCATCACCGCCGGCCAGGGGCTGGCCCTGGCCCGGGGGTTGCTGCCCATCGCCCTGGAGGCCGCCGGGCGCACCCGCAGGAAAATCCGGGTGGACCGGCTGCGCATGACCCTTGTGGTGGGGGGCGGCGACCCGGCGGAGGCCGCCCTGTGGTACGGCAGGGGCTGCGCCGTCATGGGGACGCTGTGGGGGCCGCTGACGGAAGCCTTTCAGGTGGTGGACGGCCAGGGCAGCGTCCAGGTGGATTTTGACCGGCGGGATATGGAGCTGACCGGCGAAATCAAGGCGACCCTTACTCTGGTCCAGGCCCTGGGCCTGGGCCTGGTGTTCGGTCCCAAGGCCATTCGGGTCTTTCAGGATACATTGATGCGACAGAAAGGCGGTATCAGCCATGGAAAAACAACATCCCTTAAATGAACTTCTGGGCACCGCGGCGGAGAAGCTCCGGGTGCTCATGGGTACGAATACCATTGTGGGCGAGCCCATTCAGACGGGGGAGGTTACCCTCATCCCCATCTCCCGGCTGTCCTTCGGCATCGCCAGCGGCGGCAGCCAGTTTGCCACCAAGGTTCAGCGGGCGGAGGACCCCTTCGGCGGCGGCAGCGGCGCCGGCGCCAAGGTGGAGCCGGTGGCCTTCCTGATTGTCCGGGGGGACAGCGTCAAGCTGCTGCCGGTGAACGCGGGCTCCATGTCCACGGTGGACCGGGTGGTGGAGGTCATGCCCGAGGTGGTGGACAAGGTGACGGCGTTCTGGGACAAGCAGCAGGAAAAGAAGTCCGCCAAGGCGGACGGGCAGACGGCGGAATGATTTTCCGGGCATGTCCCGCCGCCAGGCGGGGTATGCTAGGCCCATTCTTGAAACAGTCAGGTGATGGGCATGAAAAAATGGATGGCGCTGGCGGCGGCGGTGGGGGTCTCCCTGTCCCTCTGTACTACGGTTTGGGGGGTGGAGACCTCCGCCGCCTCCGCCATTTTGGTGGAGGCGGAGAGTGGGCGGGTGCTCTATGAGCACAACGCCGACGACCGGCGGCTGATTGCCAGCACCACCAAGCTGATGACCGCCCTGGTGGCCCTGGAGTCCGGGCATGGCCTGGATGAGGAGGTGGTCATCCGGCAGGCGGATACCCGCACGGAGGGCTCCTCCCTCTACCTCCGGGCTGGGGAGGCCGTTTCGCTGGAGACCCTGCTGTACGGCCTGCTGCTCCACTCCGGCAACGACGCCGCCCTGGCGGTGGCCCGGTACTGCGGCGGCTCGGTGGAGGACTTTGTGGCGGAGATGAACGCCAAGGCGGCTGAGCTGGGCATGGCGGACAGCAGCTTTGCCAACCCCAACGGCCTGAACGAGGAGGGGCACTACTCCACCGCCCGGGATATGGCCCGCCTGGCCCGGGCCTGCCTGGACAACGAGGCCCTGTCGGAGATGGTGTCCACCAAATCCGCCGCTATGGAGGGCCGGGTATTTCAGAACCACAACAAGCTCCTGTGGCAGTACGAGGGCTGTGTGGGGATGAAAACGGGGTATACGGAGCTGGCGGGGCGCACCCTGGTGTCCGCGGCCCGGCGGGAGGGCATGACCCTGGTGGCCGTCACCCTCAACGACCCCAACGACTGGGCCGACCACAAGGCCCTTTTTGATTACGGCTTTGCCAATTACCATATGGAGACCGCCGTCCAGGCGGGGGAGGCCCTATGCACCCTGCCGGTGACCGGCGGCCTCGCCCCCTTTGCCCCCCTCCTGGCGGGGGAGACGGTGAGGTGGCCGGTGGCAGAGGGGGAAACGGTTGCCGTTTCCCTCGCGCCGGATGCCGCCGCCCTTAACGCCCCGGTGGAACCTGGGGCGCAGGTGGGGGAGGCCGTCTGCCTGGTCAACGGGGAGGAGGTGGCCTCCGTCCCCATGGTCTGTACGGGGGCGGAACGGGTGGCGGTGGAGAACGCGCCCCTGATCCAGCGGCTGCTCGCCTGGATGTTAAGAAGATAGAAGTAGGTGTGCCATGGAACAGCGACTGCAAAAACTGATTTCCGCCGCCGGCCTGGCCTCCCGCCGGACGGCGGAGGAGTGGATTACGGCGGGACGGGTGACGGTAAACGGGGCCGTGGCCGCCCTGGGCGACCGGGCGGACCCGGAGCGGGACCGGGTGGAGGTGGACGGCGTCCCCCTCCGCCAAGGGGGGGCGCGTACATACCTGATGCTCAATAAGCCCAGGGGCTATGTGACCACCCTGTCCGACGAGAAGGGCCGCAAAACCGTGGCCCAGCTCACCGCCGGCTGCGGCCGGCGGGTGTGGCCGGTGGGACGGCTGGATCTGGATTCCGAGGGGCTGCTGCTGCTCACCGACGACGGGGAGCTGACCCACAGGCTTATCCATCCCCGCCATCAGGTGGAAAAGGAGTACCTGGTGTGGGTCACCGGGGATGTGGAGCGTGCCCTGCCCATGCTCAACGGCCCCATGGAGCTGGATGGGGAGCCCCTGGCCCCCGCCAGGGTGGAGCGGGGACGGACGACGGGGGAGGTCACCCGGCTGACGGTGGTGATCCGTCAGGGCAAAAACCGGCAGATCCGCCGCATGTGCGATCAGGCGGGGCTGGAGGTTACCCGCCTGAAACGCATACGGGAGGGGGGCATCCTGCTGGACCGGGGCCTGAGGCCGGGACAGTGGCGCCCGCTGACAGCGGAGGAACTGGCTCTGCTGGAGGTGGAGTGAGCCGGGGGAAGGGGGCAAATTTGCAGGAAAGTCAGCTTGTCTTGCAAAATGGGCTTGCAATCCCGGTGAATTGCCGCTATCATAGAGTGCGGAAGGAATCCGGCTCCCCCGGAGCTGCCATCAGGAGATGAAAGAGATGAATCGAGATATTTTGGCCATCATCCAGGAAAATATGGCTACATTTTCCAAGGGCCAGAAGCGAATTGCCAATTATATTTTGGAATCCTATGACAAGGCCGCCTTCATGACCGCCAGCAAGCTGGGCAAGCGTGTCAACGTGAGCGAGTCCACAGTGGTGCGCTTTGCCGCCGAGCTGGGCTATGACGGCTACCCCAGTATGCAGAAATCCTTGCAGAAAATGATCCGCAACCGCCTGACCTCCGTGCAGCGCATTGAGGTGACCAACGACCGCATCGGCGACCAGGATGTGCTGGACATGGTGCTCCAGTCGGACATTGAGAAGATCCGCATGACCATGGAGGAGGTTGACCGGGACGTTTTCGAGAAGGCCAGCGACGCTCTGGTGGGCGCCCGCAGGATCTATATCATCGGCGTGCGTTCCTCCGCGGCCATCGCCACCTTCCTGGGATTCTATTTCAATTTGATTTTTGACGATGTGGTGATGATCTCCGCCAATACCGCCAGCGAGGTGTTTGAAAGCATGCTGCGGGTGGGGGATCGGGACGTGGTGCTGGGGGTCAGCTTCCCCCGCTATTCCAGCCGGGCGGTCCAGGCCATGAGCTTTGCCCGGGACCGGGGGGCCACTACCATTGCCATTACCGACAGCGAGGTGTCGCCGCTGGCGGCCATCGCCACCTATACCCTGAAGGCCCGCAGCGATATGGCCTCCTTCGTGGACTCCCTGGTGGCGCCCCTCAGCCTGGTCAACGCCCTGCTGGTCTCCATCAGCCGGAAGAAAAATGACGAGCTGGCCAGGACCTTCCAGAACCTGGAGCAGATTTGGGAGGAGTACGGCGTGTACGAAAAGGCGCCGGAGAGCAATTCATGACGGATGTTGTGGTGATCGGCGGCGGAGCGGCCGGGATGATGGCCGCCATTGCCGCCGCCCGCCGGGGCGCCAAGGTTACCCTGCTGGAGCGCAATGAAAAGGTGGGCCGCAAGCTGTATATCACCGGCAAGGGCCGGTGCAACGTGACCAACCACTGTTCCCCCCAGCAGGTGCTGGACAGCACCCCCCGGAACAGCCGGTTTCTCTACGGGGCGGTCACCCGCACCCCGCCTGCCTGGGTGGAGGAGTTTTTCCAGTCCCTGGGCGTGGCGCTGAAGGTGGAGCGGGGAAACCGTGTTTTCCCCCAATCGGATCGGGCGGCGGACATTATTGACGCCCTGTTGGCCCAGCTGCGCCGGGAAAAGGTGGCCATTGTCCGGGATCGGGCGGTGGCCCTGGAGACCCGGGATGGGGCGGTGTGCTCCGTCCGTGGGGAGGCGGGGGAGTACCCCTGCCGGGCTGTGGTTCTGGCCACCGGGGGAGCCACCTATCCGGGTACCGGCTCCACGGGGGACGGTTACGACCTGGTTCGGCCCCTGGGGCATACCGTGACGCCCATCCGGCCGTCCCTGGTGCCTTTGGAGGCGGAGGGGGACTTCTGCCCCCGGATGCAGGGGCTGGCGCTGAAAAATGTGGCCCTGAAAGTGAAAAACCAGAAGGGGAAGGTGCTGTTTCAGGAGCAGGGGGAGCTGCTGTTCACCCACTTCGGCCTGTCCGGCCCGCTGGTGCTCAGCGCCAGCGCCCACCTGCGGGACTTTGAGAAGGAGCGCTACACGGCGGTCATCGACCTCAAGCCCGCCCTGGACGAGACCACCCTGGACGCCCGCCTGCTGCGGGAGCTGGGGGACAACGCAAATAAGGATATGCAGAATATCATGGGGGCCCTGGTGCCCCGGCTGCTCATCCCCGTGGCCCTGGAGGCTGCCCAGATCCCACCGGACCGGAAGGCCCACGACGTGACCAAGGGGGAGCGCCGCCGTCTGCTGGAAACCCTGAAGGGGCTGACCATCCACATCCGGGGCCCCAGGCCCCTGGCGGAGGGCATTGTCACCGCCGGCGGCGTTAAGGTGGGGGAGGTAGACCCCAAGACCATGGCCTCCAAAAAGGCCGCCGGGCTGTACCTGGCGGGGGAGGTGCTGGATGTGGACGCCTACACCGGCGGATTCAACCTGCAAATCGCCTGGGCCACCGGCCGGGCGGCGGGAGAGAGCGCCGCGGAGCAGGCGCTGGCCCTGCGGGACGGGCAGGGCTGAGAACGTATGAAAAGTTTGGAGCGAGAAAGAGTATGCAGCAGCGCAGCGTAGCCATAGACGGCCCCGCGGGGGCCGGGAAAAGCACCCTGGCCCGGGCCCTGGCCCAGCGGCTGGGGTATCTGTACGTGGACACAGGCGCCATCTACCGCACAGTGGCCCTCCAGGCCAAGCGGAGCGGCGCCGACCCTGGGGACGCCGGCCAGGTGGCCGGCCTGCTGGGGGCGACGGATATCCGGATGGCCTACGGCACGGACGGGGTGCAGCACATGTACCTCAATGGGGAGGATGTGACCCAGGAGATCCGGGCCCATGAAATCTCCGGCCTGGCCTCCCAGGTGGCCGCCCACCCCCAGGTGCGGGACTTTTTGCTGGACTTCCAGCGGGCCCAGGCCAGGGAGCACAATGTGGTCATGGACGGACGGGACATCGGCACGGTGGTGCTGCCCCAGGCGGGGGTGAAGGTGTTCCTCACTGCCGCGCCGGAGGCCCGGGCCCAGCGCCGGCTGGCGGAGCTGCTCCAGCGGGGGCAGCAGGCCCAGCTGGAGGGGATTCTGGCCGACATCATCCGGCGGGACGAGCAGGACAGGACCAGGCCCATTGCCCCCCTCCGCCAGGCGGAGGACGCGGTGCTGCTGGACACCACCAATCTGGATCTGGAGGGCAGCCTCGCCGCTTTGGAATCCATTGTGAGAGAGAGGCTGTCATTGTGAAGATGGAACATATCTACCGGCTGCTGTACACCATTGTCTGGCCCTTCTTCAACCTGTTTTATCCCACCAAGGCGGTGGGCCGGGAGAATATCCCGGAGGGGGGCGTGGTCATGTGCGGCAACCACTCCAACCTGTCTGATCCGGTGATGCTGTGCATGGCCTGCACCCTGCGCTGGCAGATCCGGCCCATGGCCAAGGTGGAGCTGTCCCGGGTGCCCATCCTGGGGCCCCTGCTGGAGCGGGCGGGGGTGATCTATGTGGACCGGGGCCAGGCGGACGTCCACGCGGTCAAAACGGCCATGAAGTGGCTGAAGGACGGCGGGAAGCTGCTGATCTTCCCTGAGGGCACACGGGTGCACGAGGGGGAGGACGTGACGGCGAAAAGCGGCGCGGCCCTGCTGGCCACCCGTACAAACTCCGTGATCGTGCCGGTGTACATCCCCAGGAAAAAGAAACTGTTCCGGTTCAACCGGGTGATTATCGGGGAGCCCTACCACCCCCAGATTGCCGGGAGGAAGGCCACCTCCGAGGAGCTGGAGAAAATCTCCAACGACGTGATGGAGCGGATCTACCAGATGGGGGAGGGGAAGGCATGAAGATTGTCTTGGCAAAGTCCGCCGGCTTCTGCTACGGTGTGCGCCGGGCGGTGGAGATGGCCCAGGAGGCCGCTGCCCAGGGGGGCAGCTGGGTGATGCTGGGCTCTATCATCCACAACCGGGACGTGGTGGACTCCCTGGAGCGCCAGGGGGTGGGCACGGTGGACTCCGTGGAGCAGGTGCCCCCGGGCAGCGGCGTGATTGTCCGCTCCCACGGGGAGAGCCGGGCCACCTTTCAGAGCTTGGCGGAGCGGGGCGCCCGTGTGATGGACGCCACCTGTCCCAATGTGACCCACATCCACCAGATCGTGGCCCGCGCGGAGGAGCAGGGGCGCCAGCCTGTGATTGTGGGCACGCCGGACCACCCGGAGGTCACCGCCATCGCCGGCTGGTGCCGCAGCCCGGTGGTGCTGTCCGGGGCGGAGGATTTGGAGCGCTGGCTGGCGGAGGACCCTCAGCGCAGGTCATTCCCCCTGACTTTTGTCTCCCAGACCACCTCCACCAGAAAAATTTGGGACGACTGCGTTAAAAAAGCAAAAAAAGAGTGTACAAATCCGGAATTTTTTGATACAATATGCGGAGCGACATCGAAACGCCAGGAGGAGGCCCACCGGCTTGCCGCCCAGTGCGACAAAATGGTGGTTATTGGCGACAGGAAAAGCTCCAATACCAAGCGTTTGGCCGAGATCTGCCGGGAGGTCTGCCCGGAGGTTTTTCTCATCGAGCGCGCGGCGGATCTGGATCTGAGCCGTCTGGCCCAGGCAAATGTTGTCGGCATCACTGCGGGCGCCTCTACGCCCGGGTGGATAATTAAGGAGGTTTGTGACAAAATGAGCAATGAGATCATGGAGATCGAAAAATCCTTCGAGGAGCTGCTGGAGGAGTCGATCAAAACTTTAAATAATGGAGATAAGGTTACCGGCACCGTTGTGGCTATCACCCCCACTGAGGTTCAGGTGGAGCTGGGCATCAAGTACCCCGGCTACATCGCCCTGTCCGAGCTGAGCGACGACCCCACCGCCAAGGTGGAGGATCTGGTGAAGGTGGGCGACGAGATCGAGTCCATCGTCATGCAGGTCAGCGACCGTGACTGCCTGGTGAAGCTGTCCAAGCGCCGCCTGGACATCAACAAGGGCTGGGAGGAGATTGAGACCGCCCGCGAGAACGAGACCGTCATGGACGGCGTGGTGGTCGAGGACAACAAGGGCGGCGTCGTGGTGTCCGTGAAGGGCATCCGCGTGTTCGTGCCCGCGTCCCAGACCGGCCTGCCCCGCGAGACTCCCATGAGCGCCCTGCTCAAGGAGAAGGTGCGCCTGGTCATCACCGAGGTCAACCGTGCCCGCCGCCGCGTGGTGGGCTCCATCAGCAAGGTGCAGCGCGCCGAGCGTGCCGCCGCCGCTGAGAAGGTCTGGGCCGAGATTGAGGAGGGCAAGCGCTACACCGGTACCGTCAAGTCCCTCACCTCCTACGGCGCCTTCGTGGACATCGGCGGTGTGGACGGCATGGTCCACATCTCTGAGCTGTCCTGGAGCCGCATCAAGCACCCCTCCGAGGTGGTGAAGGTGGGCGACACCGTGGATGTGTACGTCATCGCCGCCGACAAGGAGAAGAAGAAGATCTCCCTGGGCATGAAGGACCACAGCCAGGACCCCTGGGCTGTGTTCACCAGCACCTATCAGGTGGGCGACGTGGCCAACGTCCGCGTTGTCAAGCTGATGACCTTCGGCGCTTTTGCTGAGATCGTTCCCGGCGTGGACGGCCTGATCCACATCTCCCAGATCGCCGATCACCGCATCGAGAAGCCCGGCGACGTGCTGGCCGAGGGCGATAAGGTGGACGTGAAGATCACCGACATCGACATGGAGAACAAGAAGGTCTCCCTGTCCATCCGCGCTCTGCTGGAAGAGGGCGGCGAGGAAGAGGCCGAGGCGGAGGAGCAGGAGTAATCCCCTCCGGACAAACGAAAATCGCCACTCAAAGCGGCATGGCTTCGGCCATGCCGCTTTTTTGCCCGGCGGCAGTCCGCGCTGCGTCCAGGCACGGGACACAAGGGCCTTGACTTTCCCAAGCCTATCTGATATACTTGACCAAGTCAAGTAAAGGAGTTGCCCGTTTATGCTCGATACGCTGGCCTATTTTGCCACCGTGTTCCACCGCGGCTTCACCGCCTATACCTCCCGCCGGCTCCAGCGGCTGGGGCTGACCTTTGGGGCGCTGTTTCCCGTGCTCTACGTGGGGAAGCATCCCGGCTGTACCCAGGGGGAGCTGACGGAGGCGCTGGGGCTGGACTGGGGCTATGCCCAGCGGGCCATTCTCAAGCTGGCGGAGGAGGGGTTTCTGACCCGGGAGAAGGAAGGGCGGGCATACCGCTTGAATCTCAGCCCCAAGGGTCAGGAGGCCTTTCAGGTGAGCCACCAGGTTTTTTTTGACTGGGACCGGCAGATGCTGGAGCCCCTGGACGAGGCGGAACGGGAACAGCTCCTGCACCTTTTGGCAAAGACTGCCAGGAAAGAGAAGGAGTTCCCATGTATGAAACCATAAGCAGCCCCCTGAATTACGGGGGCCTGCGGCTGAAAAACCGGATTATTTTTGCCCCCACCACCATGGGCCTGCCCCAGGAGGCTTACCTGGAACGGATGAGGCGGATTGCCGCCGGTGGATGCGCCATGATTATCATAGGCGATGTCCCGGTGCTCCCCCACGGGTTTGGCCCGTCTCTCTACAGCAGGAAGGGCATGGCCTTTTACAGGGCGGTGGCCGACGTGGTGCACCGGGAGGGCTGTATGCTCTGCGCCCAGCTCCATCAGACGGATTCCGATTTCAAGGCCATGCTGAAATATGTTCCCGGAGTGGTGACCAAGCGGATATCCATGGAGGAGCTCCGGCCGCTGCTGAACCGGCAGGTAGGGCCCTACATCACCGGCCTGCCGGAGAAGAAGGTGGCGCAGATCACCGACGCTTTCGGCCAGGCCGCCCAGCTGGCGGTGGAGGCGGGCTTTGACATGGTTCAGGTGCATGGGGACCGGATGTGCGGCAGCTTCAGCTCCGCCCTGTTCAACCACCGCGCCGACCGCTACGGCGGCACCCCCGCCAACCGGGCCAGGTTTGCCGTGGATGCGGTGTCCGCCATCCGCCGCCGCTTGCCCCAACTGCCCATTGATTACAAGCTGGCGGTGCGGCAGGAGGAGCCCCACTATGGAAATGCGGGGGTTTTGGTGTCGGAGCTGCCTGTCTTTGTCCCCCTGCTGGAAGAAGCGGGCGTAACCAGCTTCCACGTGACGCTGGCCAACCATGGGGAGCTGAGCGACACCATCCCCCCGAAAAACCACCCTCAATTCGGGGCGGAGGGGTGCTTTTTGCCCTTCTGCCGCCGGGTGAAGGAGCTGACCAGCCTGCCCGTCTGCGGGGTGGGCGGGCTGACTGACCCCGGGTTTGTGGAGGAGCAGCTGAAGGCCGGCCGGATGGACTGCGCCGCCATGAGCCGCCAGCTGATTGCCGACCCGGACTGGCCCAACAAGGTCCTTTCCGGCCGGGGGGAGGAGATCCGCCGCTGCGTCCGCTGCAACAAAGAATGCCTGGGCGGGATGATGGCCCACCGGGGTGTCCACTGTATTTATGAGGACAGGTGAGGGCCCTCCGGTATAAAATGGGTCCCGGGAGGGGAGAGGCCGCGGCAGCGGCCTCTTTTTTCTTTTTAGTATTTTGGGGCCAATCCGTAGTATATGGGTGAAACAGCCGGGAAGGAGGGGTGCAGATGGAGGATCGGGAGATTATTGAGCTGTTTTTCCAGCGTTCCCAGGAGGCGGTAGGGGAGCTGGACCGGAAGTACGGGGCTATGTGCCGCAGCCTGGCCTACCGCATCCTGAACAGCTGGGACGATGCGGAGGAGTGCGTCAACGACGGCTACCTGGGGGTGTGGAACGCCATCCCGCCGGCTGAGCCGGAGCCGTTGTCCGCCTATCTGACGAAGGTCATCCGAAATATATCCCTGAACCGGTATTACCGGCAGGCGGCGGCCAAGCGGGGCGGCGTCTACACCGTGGCTATGGAGGAGGCGGAGTCCTGCTTCCGGGACGCGGCGACGGTGGAGGACGAGGTGGAGGCCAGGGAGCTGGCCGGGATTTTACAGGAGTTTCTGGACACGCTGACGGTGAAGGAGCGGGTGATCTTTATGCGGCGCTATGCCTACGCGGACACCTATGCCGCCATCGCCGGGCGGGTGGGAATTTCAGAAAAAAACGTGTCTGTCCGGCTGTCGCTGATCCGCGGCAAGCTGAGAAAGTATCTGAGGAAACGGGGGGTTTTGGTGTGAATGAAGTGTTGTTTGCCCAGGCTGTCAGCCAGCTGGACGATAAGTACTACCAGGAGGCGGAGCAGTACCATGGGAGGGGGCACAGATGGGCCGCGGGGATAGCGGCCGCGGCCTGCCTGGCCCTGGCGGTTGCCGGGGGAGCCTCTGTCCTGGAGCGGCCGGGCGCCGATGTGCCGGACAATCCGCCGGTGGAGGAGGGGCGCGGGGAACAGATAACCGGTATTTTCAACGGACCCGTGATTGCGGGCGATGCCGATGTGGTGATTAATTCCTACGAGAAGGTGCCCTACGACGTGTGGGAGGCCATGAAGGCGGATTTCGCCCTGGCAGCGGGGGAGGAGTATGACGCGTTTCTGGCACGGATTCCGGAGCCGTTCCAATCGGGGCTGACCGTCTACACGGTCTCTGCCCGGGGGGAGACGGAGGCCGGGCTGGCGGAGGAATATACCATCCACGACTATGTGTTCGCCTGCCAGGGGGAGGACGGGGCGTGGGTTTCCATCGCCCTGTGCGGGTTTGAGTTTCCCATTCGGGAGTGTATGGTTTGGGACGAGAATCCGGAGCAGTGGTGGATCGGCGGTACGCCGGTGGAGGTCAGCCGGTTCCAGGATCAGTATTTCGCGCGCTTCTCCTGCCGGGGGGCGTACTACGACCTGGAGGCGGCCGGCGTGGACGACGCCGGCCTGGAGGAGCTGCTGGCCGGTTTGATCGGATAAACAAAAAAACCCCCTCCGGCCCCTTGGGGGCCGGAGGGGGTTGCCTGTCATGCGGTTATGACATGGCGTCCAGCACGCCGCAGATTTCCTCCGCCTGCTCCGATACAATCAAGGAGACGGTCAGCCCGTCCTGACGGATTACACCGGCCTGGATAACAGGCATGTTTTCCGTCAGGTACAGCTGGGCCGACTTTTCCTTGTAGGCCAGGCGGTCCTCCAGCTTGCCCCGGATGTCGTCGGCCTTGCCGCTGTCTGTGGCGCGGACCATAATGATCTCGTCTGGCCGGGTTCCGTCCGCCGGCAGGTAGCACACCGCGCTGTCGCAGCTGGCCGGGTCGATGCCCAGCCCCATCTCCAGGTACTCGTCGGTCATATCCACCAGCTCCGGCAGCGCCACCTGCTCCTCCAGGGCGGAGAATACCGCCTGGGGGTCGGGGGAGGTCTCCGCCCCGCCGCCGCACCCGGCCATAACCAGCGCCGCCAGCAGGCAAAGCGCCCATGCTCCAAACTTCTTCATTGCCATCCCTCCGTCAGGCCAGCTGCCCCTGGGCAAACTGGTACAGGGCATCCACCACCACGGCGGAGCCCGCGTTGTTCAAATGTACGTACCCGTCCCGGCAGTAGCCCTCCGGCAGGGCGCCGGACCCATCCTGCAGCAGGGTGTGGGCGTCAATACAGGCGATCCCCTCTGTCTGGCACATCTCCATCAGGGAGGCGGAAAAATCGTCGATGAGCTGGTTGCCGAAGCTGCGGTTGACCGCGTAGTCAGGCAGCCAGGCAGAGGCGATTTTAGGCGGGTTGGTGATAACCACCACCTGGGTCTCCGGCAGGCAGGCCGTCAGGTTTTCCACCAGACGCCGGTACCGGTCCACCACCTGGCTCACCTGGGGATTTTCCTCGATGACGGACAAATCGTTCAGCCCCAGCAGCAGGAAGATCCGGTCAGGGCCCAGGTCCGCCACAATATCCTCCAGGGGCAGCTCCTGGCCCTGGTAGCTGTAGAAAATGCCGGCCTGCCGGTCCCCCACCAGATCCGCCAGGGAGATGCCGATGGTGGTGGTTAGGAACCTGGCGTCGCCCAGGCAGCTGGTCTCCTCCCGCTGGCCCATGACATATTGGCGGATGCCCTCCATGATGGAATCCCCTACAAACAGGGAGTTTTCAAAAAAGGCGTCCGCGGTTTGGGGCCGTGTATCCGCCGGGACGGGGGCGCCGGCAGGCGCCTGAGCGCTGCTTCCCGGGGCGGGGGGCTGGGAGCCATTATCTTCCGGCCCCTTTGTCTGGTCAGGGCCTTTCTCAACGGGGGGCGCGGCGTCCTCCGGCTGCTGGACAGGCGTCCCCGCTGTTTGGGCGGAGCCGGGCGCGCTTTGGGCGCTGTCTGCCTCCGGCGCAGGGGAGGCCGCGCAGCCGGTGAATATCAGGGCGGCACACAGCGCCGCCAGAGATGCTGCGATTCGATTCATTTCTACACTTCCTCTTGGCATATGGGCAGTGCCTCATTATAGCATGGTCTATAGGGCAGCGCAAGAGGGTAAGGGCCAGGGACAGCAAAATCCCCCCGGCCTCCGCGGAGGCCGGGGGGATGGCGTTACGTTTGGGCGAACATGGGGGAGGAGAAATACCGATCCCCGGAATCGGGGAGGATGACCACAATGGTTTTGCCTGCGTACTCAGGCAGGCGGGCCAGCTGGCCCGCCGCCCACAGAGCCGCGCCGGAGGAGATGCCCACCAGGATGCCCTCCGTGGGCACGATGCCCCTTCCGGCGGCATAGGCGTCCTCATCGGCCACCTGGATCACCTGGTCGTAGATGGCGCGGTCCAGGGTGTCGGGGATGAAGTTGGCGCCGATGCCCTGGATGCCGTGGGGGCCGGCCTTGCCGCCGGACAGCAGGGGGGAGGCCTTGGGTTCCACAGCCGCCACCACCAGGGCGGGATTTTGCTCCTTCAGGTACCGGGCGGTGCCGGACAGGGTGCCGCCGGTGCCTACGCAGGCCACCAGCACGTCCACCTGCCCCTGGGTATCCCGCCAGATTTCCGGGCCGGTGGTGCGGTAATGGGCGTCGGGGTTGGCGGGGTTGCCGAACTGGTCGGGGATGAAGCTGCCGGGAATCTGGGCGGCCAGCTCCCGGGCCTTGTCCACCGCCCCCTGCATTCCCTGGGCCCCCGGGGTGAGCACCAGCTCGGCGCCGTAGGCGGCCAGCATGGCCCGGCGCTCGGCGCTCATGGTGTCAGGCATGGTGAGGATCAGGCGGTAGCCCCGGACGGCGGCTACGCAGGCCAGGCCAATGCCGGTGTTGCCGGAGGTGGGCTCGATGATGGTGCCGCCGGGGGCCAGCCTGCCGGCGGCCTCCGCCGCCTGGATCAGGGCCAGGCCCACACGGTCCTTGACTGAGCCGGCGGGGTTGAGGTACTCCAGCTTGGCCAGCACCCGGGCTCCGTACCCCTCCCGGGCGGCCAGCCGGTCCAGGGAGAGGAGGGGGGTGTTGCCGATCAGCTCCTCCACGCTGTGAACGATGTTTGCCATAAAAGCGGCCTCCTTGCGTTTTTTCTGATGATACTCCAGGCCTTCCGGCCTTGTCAATGGGTGGAGGGGAGAAAATCCCTCCAGATGGGTAGGTTTTTGATGTTTGCAAAACTGATACAATAGCGGTATAATGGGAAAAAAGAACCAATCCCTGGAGAGGAGCGTTTTTCATGAAGCTAGGTCTTGTGCTGGAGGGCGGCGCCCTGCGGACCATTTACTCCACCGGCGTGCTGGACGCCATGCTGGAGCGGGATCTGATGCCCGATTATGTGGTGGGGGTGTCGGCGGGTATCGCCTACGGCGTGAGCTATGTGTCCCGGCAGCCCCGGCGGAATTTGGAGATCGTCACCCGGTACGTCAATGACCGGCGGTACATGGGCATGAATAACCTGATGGACCGGAACAACCGCAGCTATTTCGGCCTGGAATTTTCCTACCAGACCATTCCAAATGAGCTGGTTCCCTTTGACTATGACACCTTCGAGGCCTTCCCCGGGGAGGTGGAGGCCGTGGTTACCAACCTGGAGACGGGGGAGGCGGAATACATGCCGGTGCCCCGGCGGGACGACAAGTTCATCCTGCTCCAGGCCACCTGCGCCCTGCCGCTGATGTTCCCCATCTATCATCTGGATGGGAAGCCCTATATGGACGGGGGTGTGGCGGTGTCTGTGCCCTACCAGCATGCCTTTGAGATGGGGTGCGACCGGGTCATGGTCATCCTCACCAAGCCCAGGAACTTTGTCCGCAAGCAGGAGCGGGCGCTGCCCCTGATCCGCCGCACCTACGGGCAGTACCCCAACTTCTGCCGCGCCATGGAGGGGCGGGCCCAGCGGGACAACGCCTCCCGGCAGGAGCTGTTCCGCCTGGAGCAGGAGGGGAAGGCCCTGGTGTTTGCCCCCGATTCCCTCCACGGGGTTGGCCGGATTGAGCACGACCCGGAAAAGCTGCGGATGCTGTGGGCGGAGGGCTACCAGCAGGCGGTGGAGCGCATGGAAGAGATTCAGGCGTTCTTCTCCCAGGACGGGCGGGAGCCCGGCGGGGCGCCGGGGAAGAAACGGGAGGGGTAAGATGGAATATCGGATGGAGGCCCGGGGCGGCGGCCCCAGGCCGTCCCTGCTGGGGTTCGGCGGGCTGCGCTTTCCGGTGGACGGCGGCGGCAGAATCTGCGAAAAGACGGTGGAGGAGATGATTGCCCGGGCCATGGAGGGGGGCGTCACCTACTACGACACGGCGTGGACGTACCTGGGGGGCCAGAGCGAGGTTGTGCTGGGCCGGGCCCTGGGCCGCTACCCCAGGGACAGCTGGTGCCTGGCCACCAAGCTGCCCTGCTGGCAGGTCAAAAGCCGGGCCCAGGCGGAGGAGATCTTTGCCCGGCAGCTGGAACGGGCCGGGGTGGATTACTTTGACAACTATCTCTTTCACACCCTGACCCGGGACGTGTGGCGGCGGATGGTGGAGCTGGGCGTGGTGGAGCTGATGGAGCAGTACCAAAGGCAGGGGCTGATCCGCCGGTTTGGCTTTTCCTTCCATGACAGCTATCAGGCCTTCGAGGAGATCCTCACCGCCCGGGCCTGGGACTGCTGCCTGATCCAGCTGAATTACCTGGACGTGGATTTCCAGGCGGGGCTGCGGGGCTATGCGCTGGCCCAGTCCAGGGGGGTCCCTGTGCTGGTGATGGAGCCGGTGAAGGGCGGGCTGCTGGCCAACCTGCCGGAGGACGCGGCCCGGCCCTTCCGGGCGTTGAATCCCGGGGCGTCCCTGGCCTCCTGGGGGATGCGCTGGGTGGCCAGCCTGCCCAATGTGGCGGTGGTGCTCAGCGGCATGGGGGCCATGGAGCAGGTGGAGGACAATCTGAACACCTTCAACGCCTTTGTCCCCCTCTCGCCGGAGGAGCGGGCCGCCGTGGAAGCGGTGGGGGATGGGCTGCGCCGGCGGCTGAAAAACGGCTGCACCGGCTGCCGCTACTGCCTGCCCTGTCCCGCGGGGGTGGATATCCCCGGCGCGTTCCAGCTGTGGAACAAAATTGCCCTGGGCCAGAGCGTCCAGGCGGCCCGCCGGAGCTGGGAGGGGATGGACCGGGAGGAGCGGCCCGACCAGTGTTACCGCTGCGGCCAGTGCGAGCGCCGCTGTCCCCAGCATCTGCCCATCCGGGCCCAGCTGGCCCAGGTGACGGAGGATGTGGAAGCCTGCCTGGAGGAGGGCGGGGCGCCCTGCAAATCGGATAAGGAGTTGTGAAAAACGCCAAAAACCTTTGGAAACACCGGGAAACACTTGCGGAAATCATTAAAAATGGCTATAATAAGCATATAATGGCGGGCTGTGGAGGCGAAAAGAGGCCTCCCCGCCGGAAATGATGATCTGCTTGTGGAATTGGAGGTGTCACCGTTGTTTCAGATTGGGGATAAGGTCGTGCATCCGATGCACGGCGCAGGCGTGGTAGACAGTATTGTTCAGAAAAAGGTGGACGGCGTGATGCGGGACTATTATGTCCTGAAGCTGCCGGTGCGGGCCATGCTGGTCATGATCCCCGTGGACAACAGCGATGAGATCGGCGTGCGGCCCATCGTGGACCGGGAGCGGGCCAACCAGGTGCTGGAGGCCATGGCCTCCCTGAAGGTGGACATGACCCAGAACTGGAACCGCCGCTACCGGGAAAATATGGAGCGGCTGAAAAGCGGGGATCTGCTGGAGGTGGCCAGCGTGGTGAAGGGCCTGATGCTCCGGGACGGGGCCAGGGGCCTGTCCACCGGGGAGCGGAAGATGCTCCACTCCGCCAAGCAGATCCTGATTTCCGAGCTGGTCATGTGCCAGTGCGCCAGCTATGAGGCGGTGGAGCAGCGAATCCAGCAGGCGGTGGAATGTGTCCCCGTATCATAAACAGGAACAGATGGTCTGAGAGGAGCCCTGCGGCTCCTCTCTGTGTATGAATGGCTCCGGCGCGGCCGGGGCGGTAAGGAGGACGACCCATGGATCTCTTTGGCCGGCTTCGCCGGAAGAAGGAACGCCCCGTCTGGTCGGTGGTGGTGGTGGCAGCCGGCTCCGCCCGGCGGATGGAGGGGATTGATAAGATTTGCGCCCCCATCGGCGGCGTTCCGGTGCTGGTACATACCCTGCGGGTATTTCAGCAGTGTCCCTCCGTCACAGAGGTGGTGGTGGTGACCCGGGAGGATCTGATGGTGGAGGTCAGCCGCCTGTGCCGGGATTTTGCCCTGGACAAGGTGACCCAGGTGGTGGCCGGTGGAGCGGAGCGCATCCACTCCGTCCAGGCGGGGCTTGACGCCGTGCGGAAGGACGCCCAGCTCATCGCCATCCACGACGGGGCCCGGCCCTTCCTGCCGGAGGAGGTGCTGGAGGAGGTGCTGCGCCAGGGGGCTGCCTGCGGGGCGGCCGCGCCGGCGGTGCCCATGACCGACACCATCAAGCGGGTGGAGGGGGACGTGGCTGTGGAGACGGTGGACCGCTCCACCCTGTTCGGCGTGCAGACCCCCCAGGTGTTCCAGGCCGATTTGATCCGCGCCGCGGTGCACAAGGCCTTGGAGGACGGGGAGCTGCTCACCGACGACTGCGCCGCTGTGGAGCGGCTGGGGATGCAGGTACATCTGACCAAGGGCAGCCGGGAAAATATAAAGCTGACCACCCCCTTCGACCTGTTGGTGGGGGAGGCGATCTGTCAGCAGAGAGGACTGGGAACATGGCAGAGATGAGAATTGGCCACGGATATGATGTGCACCGGCTGGTGGAGGGACGAAAGCTGATCCTGGGCGGGGTGGATGTGCCCCACACCCTGGGGCTGCTGGGCCATTCCGACGCCGACGTGCTGACCCACGCGGTGATGGACGCCCTGTTGGGGGCGGCAGGCATGGGGGACATCGGGCGGCACTTCCCGGACACCGATCCCGCCTATGCCGGGGCGGACAGCCTGGCGCTGCTGGATCATGTGGTGGCGCTGCTCAGCCAGGCCGGTTGGCAGGTGGTCAATGTGGACGCCACCATCCTGGCCCAGAAGCCCAAGCTGGCCCCTTATCTGGAGCGGATGGAGAAAAATCTGGCCGGGCGGATGGGGATTGACGCCGCCCGGGTGAATGTAAAGGCCACCACAGAGGAGAAGCTGGGCTTCACAGGCGCCCAGGAGGGCATCGCCGCCCACGGGGTCTGCCTGCTGACGGAGAAGAAATAACGGCCCATCCGGTTCCAAACGGGGGGCGGCGGCATATCATGGATCAGGGGGAGGGGAAACACCCCCGGGAAAGGAACCGTGCTATGCTCAGCTATTATATTGTGTGCCGCTCCCTGACCCTGGCCCAGCGCACGGCGGTTGTGCTGGAGCGGGCGGGGATTCGGGCCGCCATCTACCGTTCGCCCAAAAGCATTTCCAGCGAGGGGTGCAGCCACTCGGTAAAAATCGCCCAGACTCATCTGCCCATTGCCCTTCAGATCCTCCATCAGAACGGCATGGGGCCCAAGCGGATCTATATGCTCAATGAGGATGGGAAGTATGAGGAGGTGCCCCTGTGATCTATCTGGACAGCGCGGCCACCACCCTGCAAAAGCCCAGGGAGGTGGCTCGCGCCTCGTCCTGGGCCATCCGGCACCTGGCAAGCCCCGGGCGGGGCGGATACCGGCCGGCCATGGCGGCCGCTGAGGTGGTTTACGCCTGCCGGGAGGCCGCCGCGCAGCTGTTTCAGGTGCCCAATCCGGAGCAGGTGGTGTTTACGTTCAACGCCACCCACGGTCTGAACATCGCCATCAAGACCCTGGTCAAACCAGGCGGCCGGGTGGTGATTTCCGGCTATGAACACAATGCCGTCACACGGCCCCTTCACGCCATCCCCGATGTGGAAGTCCGGGTGGCCCGGGGGCCGCTTTTTGACCCAAAGGCAATGATAGAGGCCTTCCGCCAGGCCCTGGAGCAGCCGGCGGACGCGGTGGTGTGCACCCAGGTCTCCAACGTGTTCGGCTATGTCCTGCCGGTGAGGGAGATCTCCCTGCTGTGCCGGGAGAGGGGCGTGCCGCTGATTGTGGACGCCTCCCAGGCGGCGGGATGCATCCCGGTGTCCTACCCGGAGCTGGGGGCGGCCTTTATCGCCATGCCGGGGCATAAGGGGCTGTACGGACCCCAGGGCACGGGCATCCTCCTGTGCCGGGACGGCGGGGCGTGCCTGATGGAGGGGGGGACGGGGAGCAATTCCCGTTTTGCCCAGATGCCCGACTTCCTCCCCGACCGGCTGGAGGCGGGGACCCACAATGTGGCTGGGATCGCCGGGCTGCTGGAGGGCATCCGCTATGTCCGGCAGCGGGGGGTGGAATCCATCCGCGCCCAGGAGAGCGGCCTGATCCGGGCCATGGGCGGAGGGCTGAACCGGCTGCCCGGGGTAACGGCCTACCAGGCCCTGCGCCGGCCGGACTGCCAATCCGGGGTACTGTCCTTCCGGGTGTCCGGCTGGGACTGCGAGGAGCTGGCCGAAGAACTGGGACGGCGTGGGGTGGCCACGCGGGCCGGGCTCCACTGCGCGCCCCTGGCCCACGAAACGGCGGGCACGTTGGAAACGGGCACCGTCCGCGCCAGCGTCTCCGCCTTCAATACCGCCTGGGAGGTCCGCCGGTTTGTGGGTGAACTGGCCCAGCTGCTGGACCGGCGGAAGGGGCAAAGGGCCTGACCGGGCGGCAGCGAAAAGAAATTCTGCGGGACAGACAGACTGCGCCCTTTTTCGGGACGCGGGGCTGTCTGTTCCGGTTTTTGGGGGATATTCATGAAAAATTTATTTCCGCGGCTGGGAATTTAGGTTGCTATCGGAGCCGGAATATCGTATAATATACAGGATAATGAGTAGGTGTGCCCGTAGGGTGCCAGTGGGGCGGCCTGCTGTTCCCGGCCGGGGGCCGGGCTGAGTTTGGACGAGAAAGAAGGGTCACGATTGCTGCAGACAGTGCTGAGCTTCCTTCAGGAAGAAATCCCATTTATGGCGACCGTACGGTTTTCCGACCTGATCGACCTGGCCATTCTCTCCTTTGTGATTTATGAGGTTTTGTGGTTCATGCGCCGCACCAGCTCCGGCCGGGTGCTGAAGGGGATTTTTGTCCTGGCCCTGGCCATGTTTGTGGCGTCTGAGGCCCAGCTGACCGCCACCAGCTACCTGCTCAGCCGCGTGGTGGAGTGGGGCTTTGTGGTGCTGGTCATCCTGTTCCAGCCGGAGCTGCGGCGGATGCTGGAGCGGATGGGCAGCGGAAAGCTGGCCAACGTATTTACCCCCCAGCGGATGGTAGACCCCCACGACCTGGAGGTAGCCATCACCCAGACGGTGGAGGCCTACACCCAGCTGTCCCGGGATAAGGTGGGGGCGCTGATGGTCTTTGAGCGGCAGAACCTGCTGGACGATATGATTAAAACAGGCACCGCCCTGGACTGCTCCGTGTCCAGTGAGCTGCTGAAGAACCTGTTTTGGAATAAGGCGCCCCTGCACGACGGCGCGGTGATTGTCCGCAATGGGCGGATTGTGGGCGCCGGCTGTATGCTGCCCCTGTCCGGCAACGTCAATCTCAGCCGGGAGCTGGGCATGCGCCACCGGGCCGGCATCGGGGCCAGTGAGCACTCCGACGCGGTGGTCGTGATCGTCTCCGAGGAGACGGGCTCCATCTCCGCCGCGGTGGGGGGCATGCTGAAGCGCCATCTGGCGCCGGAGACCCTGGAGCGCCTGCTGAGAAACGAGCTGCTCAATGAGAAGGAGGAGCAGGATGGGAACCATCCTGTGATGTCCCGGCTGGCGGACCTGCTGGCCCGTGGCAGGAAGGAGGCGCAGTAAATGATACAGCGACTGCGTGAAAGCCGTGCGGCCTATATCCTGCTGTCCGTCCTTCTGGCGCTGTTGATCTGGGCCTATGTCCGGGGGGTGGATGACTCCGCCCAGCGCTGGACGGTATACAACGTGCCTGTCCAGCTGGTTGGCGACCGGGTGCTGGAGGAGCGGGGGCTGACCATCGCCTCCCTGTCCCACAATGAGGTGGATGTGGTGGTCCAGGCTCCGTTCAGTGTCCGCAACAGCCTGAACCGCACCAACGTCACTGTCTCCCTGGACGTCTCGTCCTGCACGGCTCCGGGGGAGTACGAGCTGACCTGGACGGCGAAGCTGCCCACCAATATCAACACCAGCGGGACCTATTTCCCGGAGCAGGACCAGACCATCACCGTGGTGGTGGACAATCTGGTCACTGAAAGCCGGGAGGTGGAGCTGCAGCTGGAGGGCAGCGTGGCCGATGGATACCGGGCCGGGACCCCGGTTATAGAGCCTGACACGGTGGAGGTCAAGGGCACCCTGGCCCAGGTTTCGAGGGTAAAGCGGGTGGTGGCGGTGCTCACCGCCGAGGACCTGAAGGAGAGCTTTGCCGGTACCTTGGCCCTGAGCATGCTGGATGAAAACGGAGAGGTGATTGACGATCCCAGAATCACCCTCAGCTCCAGCACAGCCTTTGTTACCCTGTCTGTCGGGGTTGTAAAGGAAATTCCCCTTACCGTCACATTCGCCGACGGCGGAGGCGCCACAGCGGACGATGTGCTGCAATGCGACATTGAGCCGTCCACCATCACGGTGGCCGGCAGCAAGGAGGAGATTGACGCCCTCAGCGAGATCTCCCTGGGCAGCATCGACCTGTCCACCATCATCGGCACCACCCAAAAGACGATGCCGGTCAACCTGTCCCCCACGCTGGAGAACGTCAAGGGCCTGAACGAGGTGACGGTGACCGTTACCGTGCGGGAGCTGCCCACCCGTACCTTCAACGTCAGCAATATCCAGATGATTAACAAGCCCTCCGGCTACGACGCGGAGCTGATGACTCAGGAGCGCCTGGTTGTGGTACGGGGGGACGAGGAGGAGCTGAACAAGCTGGACGCCAGCAAGCTCCGCATCGTGGCCGACCTGTCCAATGTGACGGCCACCGGGATCTCCTCGGTGCGTGTGAACGTCTATCTGGATGCCAGCAGCAAGGTGGGCGTGGTAGGGGAATACACCGTCAACGTCAGCATCAGCAAATAGCGGTCCGGACACAGAGCCGGACGTGGAGGCAACAAACACATGAATCAAATGGCAATTGTAAAGCGGGAATTGAAGTCGGGCCTGGTGGAGGTTTCCCTCCTGCGCCAGGTGGAATGCGGGCTGAAGTGCAACGGAAACTGCGCCGGATGCATGCAGGCCCCCAAGGAGGAGCTGCTGGCGGTAGCCACCAACCCCATTGGGGCCCAGCCCGGCGACCGGGTGGAGGTGGAGTCCTCCGTGGGCCACTCCATCGGCCTGTCCGCCCTGGTGTTCGCCCTGCCCTGCATATTCCTGGCCCTGGGCTACGTGGTGGGCCAGCTGCTGGGGATGGGGGAGCTGTCCTCTGTGGGGATGGCCGGCGTAGGCCTGGTGGTGGGCTTCCTGCCCGCCATTCTGGTCAACCGGATGATGATCCGCCGCAGCGTCCCGGAGTTCACCATCCTGAAATTCCAGCACTGAGGGCGGTAGAGGCGTGTTTGGCTATGTCCGCCCGCTTCGGGAGGAGCTGAAATGCCGGGACTTCGACCTGTACCGGGCCACCTACTGCGGCCTGTGCCGGGCCATGCGCCGGCGGTACGGGTGGATTGCCCCCATGTTCCTCAACTATGATTTCACCTTCCTGGCCCTGCTGCTGGCCCCAGTGGAGGAGCGGTTTACCCCCTGCCGGGGCCGGTGCCATGCCAATCCCCTGGTGAAAAAGCCCATGTGCCCCACCCATCCCGGGCTGGAGACGGCGGCGGACGAGAGCGTGGTGCTCACCTGGTGGCAGCTGCGGGACAAGACGGAGGATGACGGGTTTTTGCCCGGCCTGCCGGCCCGCCTGCTGTCGGTTGTGCTCAGGCCCTCCTATCGGAAGGCGGCCCGGCGCCAGCCGGAGTTTGACCGCCTGGTGCGGGACTGCCTGGGCCAGCTGCACCGGCTGGAGGAGGCGCGGGTCCCGTCCCTGGACCGCCCCGCCCATACCTTTGCCCTGCTGCTGCAGGGGGCGGCCCCCAAAACGGGGGAGGAGGGCCGGGATCGGGCCATGGAGCAGCTGCTCTATCACCTGGGCCGGTGGATCTACCTGCTGGACGCCCAGGATGACCTGGAGGAGGATTTGGCCGGGGGGCGCTACAACCCTGTCGCCGCCCGGTTTGGCCCGGCGGGGGATGGGGAGGCCATGAAGCGCACCCTGGACCACTCCCGGAACCTGATGTGCGGCGCGGCCCAGCTGATGGACTTCGGCTGCCGCTGGCCGGTTATTGAAAATATCCTGTATTTTGGTCTGCCCCTGGTGCAGCGGGCTGTGCTGGACGGCAGCTGGAAGCAGATAAAAAATCAGAGAATATGGAGACATCACACATGAGAGATCCCTACAGCGTACTGGGCGTGTCCCCCGATGCCAGCGACCAGGAGATCAAGAAGGCCTATCGGGAGCTTGCCCGGAAGTACCATCCGGACAATTATGTAAACAACCCCCTGGCCGATCTGGCGGAGGAGAAGATGAAGGAGGTCAATGAGGCCTACGAAGCCATCCAGCGCCAGCGCAGCGGCGGCGGCGGAGGCTACCAGTATCAGTCCTCCTCCGGCGGCTACTCCAATGCCGGGTCTGGCTACCAGCAGTCCTACGGAGGGGGGAACCCCACCTTTGCCCGGGTGCGGAGCATGATTAACGGGGGCGACCTGAACGGGGCGGAGCGCCTGCTCCAGGAGGTGCCCCAGAAGAACGGGGAGTGGTACTTCCTCATGGGCAGCATCGCTTACCGCCGGGGCTGGCTGGACGAGGCCATGCAGAACTACAACCTGGCCGTCCAGATGGACCCTGGAAACATGGAATACCGCCAGGCCCTGGCCATGATGCAGCAGGGCGGCGCGGTGTACCGTCCCTACGGCGGGGCGGGCGGCATGGACAGCCTGGACTGCTGCACCACCATGCTGTGCCTCAACTGCCTGTGCGGCGGCTGTAACTGACATGGGGGGCAGATTTCAGACGCCCGCGGGCCGGGCCGCCCTTGGCGGCGTGTTGGCCGCGGGCAGTCTCGCGGTGCTTTGGCTGGCCTGCCTGTCGCCCACGGGCCAGGTGGGTTTGACCGCTGTGGCCGGGCTGTTCCCGGTGGCCGCGGTTCTGGCCGCCGGCCGGTGGGCTGCCGTCCTGTGCTGGGCCGCCGCCTCCGTGCTGGGGCTGCTGCTGCTGCCCGGCAAGGGGGTCGCCCTGCTGTTCCTGGTGTTTTTCGGCATCTATCCTGTGGTGAAAAGCCGGCTGGAGACCCAGAAAAACCGGGGATTGGAGTGGCTGGGGAAGCTGGCCCATTTTAACCTGGCCTTTACCATTGTCTGGCTGGGGGCGGGCAGCCTGCTGCTGGATACGTTCCCGGCGTGGCTGACCATGTCCCTGCCGCTGCTGTACGGCGCGGGAAATGTGGTGTTTGTGGTGTACGACATCGCCCTGTCCCGGCTCATCGGCGCCATGACGGCTCGGCTTCGCCGCCGGTGAGGGAGATCGAGAGAAAAGGAAGTGTCCCAAGATGGTCAAAAGTATGACCGGCTACGGCCGGGGGGAGCGCACCGTAAACGGCTGCGGGATCACGGTGGAGCTGCGGTCGGTGAACAACCGTTACCTGGATTGCAGCGTCCGCATGCCCAGGCTGTACCTGTTCGCGGAGGATGGGATCAAGGCCCGGGTGCAGAAGTCCATTTCCCGGGGAAAGGTGGATGTGTTCGTCACCCTGGACAACGCCGGCGGAGAACAGCTTCAGGTTACGGTCAACCAGGCCGCGGCCGACGGCTACTATAACGCCCTGACGCAGCTGGCCCAGCGGTATCAGCTGGCCGGCGAGGTCACGGTATCCCTCCTGTCCCGGTTCCCGGACGTGCTGCTGGCGGAGAAGGCGGAGGAGGACGTGGAACAGACCGCGGGGGCCATCGCCGATGTGCTGGATCAGGCCCTGGCGGATTTTGACCAGATGCGCACCCGGGAGGGGGAGCGGCTGGCCCAGGATATCCTGTCCCGGGCGGACACCATCGAGACCCTGGTGGGCAGGGTGGAGGAGCGGTCCCCCCAGACGGTGTCGGAGTATCGGGCCCGGCTGGAGGCGCGGATGAACGAGGTGCTGGCCAATACCCAGCTGGACCCCGCCCGTATCCTCACGGAGGCGGCCATCTTTGCCGACAAGGTGGCGGTGGACGAGGAGACGGTGCGTCTGCGCAGCCACATCGCCCAGCTGCGGGAGATGCTGGCCAAGGGCGGCGCCATCGGACGGAAGCTGGACTTCCTGATCCAGGAGTTCAACCGGGAGGCCAACACCATCGGCTCCAAGTGCAGCGACCTGGAGATTGCCCGGTACGTGGTGGACATCAAGGCTGAGATTGAAAAGATCCGGGAGCAGGTGCAGAATATTGAGTAAGGGGACAGATATCAAGCTGCTGAACATCGGGTTCGGAAACCTGATCTCCGCCCACCGGCTGATTGCCATTGTCAGCCCGGATTCAGCGCCTATCAAGCGTATGGTACAGGAGGCCAGGGAGCAGCGCACCCTGATTGACGCGTCCTATGGACGGCGCACCCGCTGCGTACTGGTTATGGACAACGACCACCTGGTTTTGTCGGCGCTGACGCCGGAGACGGTGGCCGGCAGGCTGTCCGGCGAAGGGGACGGCCCGGAGGAGGAAGATACATGAATCGTGGCAAACAGCGGGGACAGCTCATCGTCCTTTCCGGCCCCTCCGGGGTGGGAAAGAGCACGGTCATTGCCGAGCTGTTCTCCCAGAGAAAGAACATCTATTTTTCCGTTTCCTACACCACCCGGCCTCCCCGGGTAGGGGAGCAGGACGGGGTGAACTACAACTTCGTCACCCGGGAGGAATTTGAGGGGATGATTGCCCGGGACGAGCTGCTGGAATACGCGGAATACGTCAACAATTACTACGGCACCTCCATGAAGGCCATTGAGGAGAAGCTGGAGGCCGGGGTGGACGTGCTGCTGGATATTGAGGTACAGGGCGCGGCGAAGGTGCGTGCCCGCTGCCCTGACGCTTTGTTTATTTTCATCATCCCGCCCTCCTTTGAGGAGCTGTCCCGCCGCCTCCACGGCCGGCACACGGACAGCGAGGAGGTCATCGCCGGGCGTCTGGCGAAGGCCAGGGAGGAATCTGTCCAGATTCCCAACTATGACTATCTGGTCATCAACGATAAGGTATCCAACGCGGTTGCGGAGATTGAGGCCATCCTCACCGCGGCCCAGTGCCGGGTGAAAAACCGGGAAATGATTTATAAAGGAGTTTTTGCGCTATGATGCTGTATCCTGCGATGAAAGACCTGCTGAAGAAGGTGCCCAGCCGCTACCAGCTGGTGAACGTGGTGGCCTGCCGGGCCCGGGAAATCGCCAACGAGGCGGAGCTGGCGGGTGAACCCCTGGAGGAGAAGTCGGTGAGCATCGCCATCCGTGAGGTGGCCGACGGCAAGCTGGACGAGCGCCTGCAGCAGGAGTAACCGGAGGGAGGGCCGGCTATGGACGGCGTGGTGGCAAAAATCGCCCTGTCCAGGGCGGTGTACGCCATTGACAAGCCCTACGATTACCGGGTGCCCCCGGAGCTGGAGGCGCGCCTCCGGCCTGGAATGCGGGTGCTGGTGCCCTTCGGCCAGGGCAACCGGGGCTCTGACGGCATGGTGCTGGCCCTCCGGGCCGGCCGGCCGGTGGATGGGCTGAAATCGGTGATTGCCGCCCTGGACGAGGAGCCGGTGCTGGACGAGCAGGCGCTGCGGCTGGCCCTGTGGATGCGGGAGCGGTACTTCTGCACGGTGTACGACGGGGTGAAGGCCATGCTGCCCGCCGGGCTGTACTACGCCCTGCGGGACTGCCTGACCCTCCTGCCTGGCGTGGGCCGGGAGCAGGCGGAGCGGGCTGCCGGGGGCAGCGCGGCCGCCCTCCACCTGGTGCAGCTGCTGCTGAACTGGGGCGGACAGGGGGATCTGGAGCAGATCCGGGCCGCCTTTGGAACCCGGGACCCCAACCCCGCCATCCGCCAGCTTGTGGACGGAGGCGTGGCAAAGCTGGTCACCAGCGCCCAGCGGGGGATTGGCGATAAAACGGAAAAACTCGCGGTGCTGGCCATGCCGGCGGAGGAGGCCATGTCTCTGGTCGCCCCGCGGCGCAGGACAGCGCCGCTTCGCTATGCGGTGACGGAGCTGCTCTGCCAGCTGGGCGCCGCCTCCTGCAAGGAGCTGTGCTATTTCACCGGCGCCTCCCCCAAGACCTTGGGCTCCCTGGAGAAAAGCGGAATCCTCACCATAGAGCGGCAGGAGGTGCTGCGCCGGGTTTCCCTGGCCGATGTGCCTCCCGCCCCGCCGGTGGAGCTGAACCGGGAGCAGCAGGCGGCCTTTTCCGGCCTGAACCAGCTGTGCCAGACGGGGGAATCGGCCGCCGCCCTGCTGTACGGCGTTACCGGCAGCGGAAAGACCCAGGTCTATATCCGCCTGATCCAGGAGACCCTGGCCCGGGGGAAAAGCGCGGTGATTCTGGTGCCGGAAATTGCCCTAACCCCCCAGCTGCTGCGGATTTTTGCCGGGCAGTTCGGCTCCTCGGTGGCGGTGCTGCACAGCTCCCTCCGGGCTGGGGAGCGGTACGATGAATGGAAGCGGGCCAAACGGGGGGAAGCCCCTGTGGTCATCGGCACCCGCTCGGCGGTGTTTGCCCCCGTGCCCAACCTGGGCCTGATGATCCTGGATGAGGAGCAGGAGGGCAGCTATAAATCGGAGAACACGCCCCGGTACCACGCCAGGGAGATTGCCAAGTACCGCTGTGTGCAGAATAAGGCCCTGCTGGTGCTGGGCTCGGCCACGCCGTCTGTGGAATCCATGTACCAGGCCAGGGCGGGGGTTTACCACCTGTTCACCCTGTCCCAGCGGTATAACCGCCGGGCCCTGCCCCAGGTGCAGGTGGTGGACATGAAGGAGGAGCTTCGCGCCGGCAACGGCGGCTGCCTCAGCCGCCCCCTGCAGGAGGAGATTGCCGGCAACCTGGAGCGTGGGGAGCAGACCATCCTGTTCCTTAACCGCCGGGGGGCCAGCCGCATGGTGTCCTGCGGGGAGTGCGGGGAGGTGCCCCAGTGCCCCCGGTGCTCGGTGAAGCTGACCTACCACTCGGCCAACGGGCGGCTGATGTGCCACTACTGCGGCCATTCCCAGCCGCTGCCGCCCCGGTGCCCCGCCTGCGGCGGGAAGCTGAACTTTATCGGGGCGGGCACCCAGCGGGTGGAGGAGGAGCTGCGGGAGCGGTTCCCCGGCGTCCCCGTGCTGCGGATGGACACGGATACCGTCACCGCCACCCGGTCCCACGAGACCATTTTGGAGGAATTCCGGACCAAAAACGTGCCCATTCTGGTGGGGACCCAGATGGTGGCGAAGGGCCTGGATTTTGAAAACGTCACCCTGGTAGGGGTGATCCTGGCCGACCAGTCCCTGTATGTGGATGATTTTCGGGCGGGGGAGCGCACCTTTTCCCTGCTGACCCAGGTGGTGGGCCGGGCCGGGCGGGGGGATAAGCTGGGCCGGGCGGTGATCCAGACCTATACGCCGGAGCACGATGTGATCCGCTTTTCCGCCCGGCAGGATTACGACCGGTTTTATGAAAGTGAAATCCTGCTGCGCAGGCTGCGGCGGGACCCCCCTTTTTTGGATTTGCTGTTTATCACCTTGTCCGGGGAGGACGAGGGAGGCGTGCTTCGGGCCTGTATGCGCCTGCGCCAGGCCCTGGAGTGGGGGCTGCGGGAGATCAACCAGGAGTGGAGGCTGCTGGGCCCTGCCCCCGCGCCGGTGGCTAAGGTGAACAACCGCTACCGCTACCGGCTGACCCTGAATACGGCCGATACCCGCCCGGTGCGCCGCCTGCTGGCCCGGACGTTGAGCTGGGCCCAGTCGGAGCGGGAAAACAAGGGCATTTCCATGTATGCCGATCTTAACCCCTATTGACGGGGAGAGCGATGAAGGAGGAAACAAACATGTCTGTGCGTACCATTATCAAACGGGGCGACCCCGTTCTGGAAAAGAAATGCCACCCCGTCACCCAATTTGACCAGAGGCTGTGGGACCTGCTGGACGACCTGAAGGATACCCTGGCCCAGGCCAACGGGGTTGGGCTGGCCGCACCCCAGATCGGCATTCTCCGCCGGGCGGTGATTGTCATTACCGAGGACGACGAGGTGCTGGAGCTGGTCAATCCGGAGATCATTGACCAGGCCGGGGAGCAGGAGGGGCTGGAGGGCTGCCTGTCCGTGCCCAACCTGTGGGGCATCGTCAAGCGCCCGGAGTGGGTGAAGGTGCGGGCTTACGACCGCAACGGCAACCTGTTTGAGCGGGAGGGCCGGGGGCTGACCGCCCGGTGCTTCTGCCACGAGCTGGCCCATTTGGAGGGGCAGCTGTACAGCCAGCTGTGTGACCGGCTGTATACCAACGAGGAGATGGAGCAGATGATGGAGGAAGAGGAGGACGACCTGCCGTGAGAATCGTCTTTATGGGTACCCCCGACTTTGCCGTTCCCTCCCTGGAGAGCCTGGCAGCCGGGGGGCACCAGGTATGCGGCGTGTTCTGCCAGCCGGATAAGCCGGTGGGCCGCCACCAGAATAAGCTCCAGGCCCCGCCGGTGAAGCGGGCGGCCCTGGCGCGCAACATCCCTGTGTTCCAGCCCACCACCCTGCGGGACGGCCAGGCCCTGGCCCAGTTGAAAGAGCTGGAGCCGGAGCTGATCGTGGTGGCTGCCTATGGGCGGATTCTGCCGGAGGAGATCCTGGCTCTGCCCCCCAAGGGATGTATCAATGTCCACTCCTCCCTCCTGCCCAAGTATCGGGGGGCGGCCCCCATCCACTGGGCGGTAATCCACGGGGAGGAGGAGACCGGCGTGACCATTATGCACATGGCCCAGGAGCTGGATGCCGGCGACATCATCCGCCAGGCCAGCACCCCCATTGACCCGGATGAGACGGTGGAGCAGGTCCACGACCGGCTGGCCGCCATGGGCGGGGCGCTGGTGGTGCAGGTGGTGGAGGAGATTGCCGCCGGTACCGCCCCCAGAATCCCCCAGGATTCCAGCCAGGCTACCTTTGCCCCCATGCTGTCCCGGGCCCTCAGCCCCATTGACTGGAGCCGTCCCGCCCGGGAGATCCACAACCAGATCCGGGGCCTGACTCCCTGGCCAGCCGCGTCCACTGACCGGTTGGGCGGCCAGACAGTAAAGGTGTATGCCTCCTGCTGCCCCGAGCTGACCACGGGCAAGGCCCCCGGCGCCATTGTGGCCGCCGGGAAGGACGGCATTGACGTGGCCTGCGGAGATGGCAAGGTACTTCGCATTACAGAGCTTCAGGCGCCTGGGTCCCGGCGGATGACAGCCGGGGATTATCTGCGGGGCCATCCGGTGGAGCCGGACTGATCCGGCGGGCCGGCATTTTTGGGAGAAATGAGGGGAGAACGATGGATGCCAGAGAGACGGCGCTGCTCACCCTGAACGCCTGTGAGCGCCAGGGCGGGTGGTCGGACGGCATATTGAAGCGGCAGATTGCCGCCGCCGGGCTGGACAGCCGGGACGCGGCCCTTGCCACCCAGCTGTGCTTCGGCGTGCTGCAGCAGAAGCTGCTGCTGGACTTCTATCTCAGCAAGTTTTCCAACATCCCCCTGGCACGGCTGGAGGGGAAGGTGCTCCAGGCCCTGCGGCTGGGCCTTTACCAGATGCTGTTCCTCAGCCGGATTCCGCCCAGCGCGGCGGTGGACCGCTCCGTGGCCATGACCAAGGCCCACTGCAAAAATCCCAGGGCGGCGGGGATGGTCAACGGCATCCTCCGCAGCCTCCAGCGGAACCTGAACCAGCTGCCCACCATCCCCCAGGAGGATCCCGTGGCCTATTATGAGATCCTGTACAGCCACCCGGCCTGGCTGGTGGAGGCGCTGATGGAGCAGCTGGGGGAGGAGGGGGCGGCCGCCTGCCTCCGGGCCAACAACAGCCAGCCCCCCATCACCGCCATGGTGAACACCGGAAAGATTGCTCCGGCGGAATTGATTCAGCAGCTGGAGCGGGCGGGGGTGGGGGCGGAGCCCCATCCCTGGCTGGCCGGCTGCCTGGTGCTGTCCAAAAGCGGGAACCTGGAACAGCTGGAGCCCTTTCAGCAGGGGCTCTTCTATATCCAGGACCCGGCCTCCCGGCTGGCGGCCATGGCCTCCGGGGCTGAGCCCGGTATGCGGGTGCTGGACGCCTGCGCCGCGCCGGGGGGGAAGTCCTTCGCCCTGGCCATCCAGATGGGAAACCAGGGGGAGGTGGTCTCCTGCGACATTCATCCCCACAAAAAAACGCTGATCGCCAAGGGCGCCCAGCGGCTGGGCCTGTCCGCCGTGAAGGCGGTCACCGCCGACGGTCGGACCTTCCGGCCGGAATGGGAGGGCGCCTTTGATCTGGTGTTTGCCGACGTGCCCTGCTCCGGCCTGGGCGTGATTCGGAAAAAGCCGGACATCCGGTACAAGGACCCTGCCCCTATGGAGGGCCTGCCCGCTGTCCAGCAGGCGATTTTGGAAAATGTGAGCCGGTACGTCCGCCCCGGCGGCACGCTGCTCTATTCCACCTGCACCATTCTGACCCGGGAAAACCAGGCGGTGACGGAGGGCTTCCTGGCGGCCCATCCGGAGTTCGTCCGGGAGGGGTTTGTCCTGCCCGGGCCTGCCGGGGCGGTGCCGGAGGGGCAGATCACCCTCTGGCCCCACGTCCATGATACGGACGGCTTTTACATCTGCAAGCTGCGAAAGGATGGATCTCCTTGACCGACATCAAATCCATGACGCTGGAGGAGCTGACCGCCTGGCTGAAGGACCGGGGGGAGCCCGCCTTCCGGGCCAAACAGATCTTTCACTGGCTGTACCGGGGGGTGACCTCCTTCGACCAGATGTCCGACCTGTCCAAAAACCTGCGGGAAAAGCTGAAAAGCGAGTGCCTGCTGGCCCCGCCCAAGGTGGCCCGGAAGCAGGAATCCAGGCTGGACGGCACCATCAAGTACCTGTGGGAGCTGGCCGACGGCAACTGCATTGAGACGGTGCTCATGCGCTACAAGCACGGCAACACCGTCTGCATCTCCTGCCAGGTGGGCTGCCGCATGGGCTGCGCCTTCTGCGCCTCCACCCTGGCGGGGAAGGTGCGGGACCTGACGCCGGGGGAGATGATCGACCAGGTGCTGTTCACCCAGCTGGACAGCGGGGCCCAGGTGTCCAATATCGTGCTCATGGGCATTGGGGAGCCGCTGGACAATTTTGACACGGTGCTGACCTTTTTGAAGCTGGTCAACCATCCGGAGGGCCTGAACATCGGCATGCGCCATATCTCCCTGTCCACCTGCGGTCTGGTAGATCAAATTGACAAATTGGCCGGATATGGGTTACAATTGACCCTGTCTGTATCCCTCCACGCCCCGGATGACGAGACCCGCTCCCGGATCATGCCGGTCAACCGGAGTGTGGGTGTGGACAGACTGATGGAGAGCTGCCGGCGGTATTTTGAAACCACCGGGCGGCGGATCTCCTATGAGTACGCTATGATTGACGGCGTAAACGACGCCGACTGGCAGGCCGACCTGCTGGCCCGGCTGTTGAAGGGGACTCCCGGCCACGTGAATTTGATTCCGCTGAACAACGTGGAGGAGAGCCCGCTGAAGCCCAGCCGCCGCGTGGCGGCCTTCCAAAAGCGGCTGGAGAGCCACGGGGTCACCGTGACGGTCCGCCGCCGCCTGGGCAGCGATATCGACGCCTCCTGCGGCCAGCTGCGCCGGAAGGCCATGGGGGCAGAAAGCCGGAATTCCGGCAGGAAAGAGGACGATGTTCCATGAACGTATGGGGAATCACCCACCGGGGAATCATCCGGGAACAGAATCAGGACGCCTTCGCCCAGCAGACCCTGGCAGACGGCCGGGTGGTCGCGCTGGTGTGCGACGGGATGGGCGGCGCCCGGGCGGGCAATATTGCCAGCTCCATGGCGGTGGAGGTGTTCATGCAGACTTTTATGGACCCGAAGGAGGAGACCTCTGACCGGGTCCGTATGGAGCGGGCCGCCGAGGCCGCCAACCGGGCGGTGTATCAGCGGGCCGCCGCTGAGGAGCGCTGCTCCGGAATGGGCACCACCCTGGTGGCCGCTTTGACGGACGGGCGGCAGGCGCTGATCCTGAACGAAGGGGACAGCCGGGCCTATTACATCTCCCCACGGGAGGGGATTACCCGCATCACCCGGGATCATTCCCTGGTGGAGGATCTGGTGCAGCGGGGGGAGCTGACCCCGGAGCAGGCCAGAAGCCATCCCCATAAGAATCTGATTACCAGGGCATTGGGGGCGGAGCCTGATCTGCGGGCGGACGCCTTCTTCCAGGATCTGGACAAGGGAGATTATCTGCTCCTGTGCAGCGACGGCCTGAGCAATCAGGTTACTGACCAGGAGATCCTCCATGAGGTGATTCATGGGGGGGAACCGGACAGCTGCTGTGACCGGCTGCTGGACATCGCGCTGCATCGAGGCGCGCCGGACAATGTGACGGCGGTGCTGATTCAGTGCTGCTGAGCATACCGGCAGAGAAGGAGGTTTACCATGGATCAATACATCGGTAAATTACTGGATAACCGCTACGAGATTCTGGAGCAGATCGGTGTGGGCGGCATGGCCCGGGTATACAAGGCCCGGTGCCACCGGCTCAACCGCCTGGTGGCTGTGAAAATCCTGCGGGAGGACCTGGCCGAGGACGCGGAGCTGCGCCGCCGCTTCCACGATGAATCCCAGGCTGTGGCCATGCTCTCCCACCCCAATATCGTGGCGGTGTATGATGTCAGCCGGTCATCCGACCTGGAATATATCGTCATGGAGCTGATTGACGGCATTACGCTGAAGCAATATATGCAGGCCAAGGGGAACAAGCTCAACTGGCGGGAGGCGCTGCACTTCATCACCCAGATTGTCAAGGCCCTGGGCCATGCCCACAGCCGGGGGATCATCCACCGGGACATCAAGCCCCACAATATCATGGTGCTGCGGGACGGCAGCGTGAAGGTGGCCGATTTCGGCATCGCCCGGGTGGCCAGCGGGGGACACAGCACCCTCACCCAGGAGGCGCTGGGGTCTGTGCATTATATCTCCCCGGAGCAGGCCAGGGGCAGCCATATCGACGCCCGTTCTGACCTGTATTCCGCCGGCGTGGTGCTGTATGAGATGATTACCGGCCGCCTGCCCTTTGAGGGGGACACCCCGGTGTCTGTGGCCATTCAGCACATCAATTCCATCCCCCTGTCGCCCCGGGAGCTGGACGACACCATCCCCGAGGCCCTGGAGGCCATCACCATGAAGGCCATGGCCCCCAACCCCGACAACCGGTATTCCTCCGCCGACGAGATGCTGGCGGACCTGGAGGAGTTCCGGAAGAACCCCAACATCAACTTTGATTATGTCCGCCAGGATTTTCTGGCCGACGAACCGGACGACGCGGACAAGACCCAGGTTGTGAATACCTCCGTTACCCGCAGCGCCATCCGCCGGGAGGCGGAGCGCCAGTCCGCCCGGAGCCACGCCGCCCAGCCACCCCGCCGCCGGCGGGAGGAGGAGCGGGAACAGGAGGAGGAACGCCGGGGAGGGGGCAAGGCCAATGTCCCCATCATCGCCGCGGTGGCCGCCATCCTGCTGTTCGTCTGCGTGCTGATCTTCATGATGTTCTCCTCCGTGCTGTCCAGCATCTTCAATCCCCAGACCGCCGCGGTCACCGTGCCCAGCGTCACCGGGAAGCTGTTCAGCGACGTGGTGAACGATCAGGAGCTGCTCAACGGGTTCACGCTGGAGATGACCGATCA